>DASZCN010000117.1:0-45187 GCA_035943095.1 Gemmatimonadales bacterium
CCCCGAACGTGTGCTACTCGCCGAGTACGAGAAGGACGCTGAGGGCAGGTACGTGAAGGATGCAGAGGGCGAGAAGAAGTTGGTTGGAGGGCTCCGGTGGCTGCATGAGACGCAGTATGATCTCGATGAGCTGCGCTCCAAGCAGCGGATGCAGCAGGCTTGGCATCACCTCGAGGCATTCTTTCCGACGCCGACGCGAGTGACAGCCGTGTCTGCCGTTCGCCTTGACGAGTATGCCCGGGCACGCCTTCAGAACGGTGCAGCTCGGCAAACGGTGAACAATGAGCTGTCGGCGCTGCGGCGCGCGTTCAATCTTGCCATCGACAAGGGCATCCTCGCGACCGCGCCGAAGATCAAGCTCGCGAAGGTGGAGAATGCACGCGAGGGGTTCTTCGAGGATGACGACTTCGCCGCCGTGCTCCTGGAGCTACCCGCTCAATTGCAGTCGGTAATTCGATTCCTTCGTGTCACGGGCTGGCGTGTCATGGAGGCGCTCGGGCTGACCTGGGACCGGGTTGATTGGGAGCGTCAAGGGATTCGGCTCTCCGCCCGCCAGACCAAGGGAAAGAAAGCGCGGCTGTTCCCCTTCGGCCTCGCTCAGGACTTGAAGAGCGTGTTGGAGGCCGCGTGGCAGGGCCGCGACGGTACATTCGTGTTCCAGGGGAACGGCAAGCCCATCGCTTACACGACCCTGGTGCATAAGTGGCAGGCGGCTACGAAGCGGGCTGGTTGCGAGGGACGCCTGATCCACGATCTGCGGCGCACCGCAGCCCGGGATTTCCGTACAGCGGGCGTGGACGAGGGTACGATCATGGCCCTGTGCGGATGGAAAACGCGGGCCATGTTCGACCGCTATAACATCGTCAACGACGCCGATCTCGCCGCGGCCGTGGCCAAGCGGTACAATGGCACAGTTGCGGCACAGTCGGAGGGTTCACCGGCAGGCCCCGACCAGGTAAGTTCAAGCGCTGCATAACCTGGCGCCGTAGCCAAGTGGTAAGGCAGAGGTCTGCAAAACCTCTATTCGTCGGTTCGATTCCGACCGGCGCCTCTGTGTAGCACAGCGACTTACCACACCACCTCCGTGTTGGTTGGCAGGCCATCGCGGGGCAAACGGTGGGGCTTCCGACCCCTAGTCCCCACCGCTCCCCGCAACCACCCGCAGGTGATCCGGCGGCGCGAGCACCGTCGCCACGACCGGGCGGTCTCGCCCTCGGCTCACTACCCGGCTGGGGTTGGTGTGTGGTGTGGGCCTGGCGGGCTGGCCTAGGACTTGGCGAGAATGTGACCTTTGTCATAGAGCACTCGCGCACACGTCAATCACCCCTTGCGGGCGAGGCCAACATGTCATCGCACAAGAGTCTAGCAGCTTTCCACGCCATACCCATTCTGGTTGGTCTCTTCTGCGCGCTTGGCGCGCCACTCGCCGGTCAAGGGACTCCCGGCCACTTCTATCATGTCAACTACAATCAGGTCCGGGCGGGCCAGGAGAAGGCATACGATTCCGCCCTCACCCATGTGATCATTCCGGTGTTCGATGAAATGGTGAAGCGCAAGGCGGCGGTGTCCTACCTGTTGCTAGAAAAGGTCGCCGGTTCTGGCGAGAACACACATCTCGTGATCGTCGAGGTTGCGACACCGTCCGGAACGGGTGACTTTCAACACCAACTAGAAGAATCGTCGCAAGCCGTCTTGCACCGCTCTTGGGATGATGCGACCGCGGGGTTTCCTGAGCTGCGCCGTTTCGTCCATACCGAGCTGTACACGCCGGTGACTGGCCAGGGGCACTAGGCAATTCGAGGAGGTCCCTCTGAGCGTCGCGGGGCAAAACCGCGGGGCCGACTCGGACCGAGTGCGTCCGAGTGGACCCCAGTGACCTCGAGTGAGACAACGGAAGCGACCGAGCGGCACCAAGTTCGCCCAAGTGCGCCCAAGTGACGCGCGCCCTGCAAACCTCTATTCGTCGGTTCGATTCCGACCGGCGCCTCTTTGAACACACGTAGAGCTCACCAGCGAAGGTCCCAAGGTCTCGGTGTGGCAGTCGCTGAGACCCGCGAGCTCTTGCTCGGCCTCTCAGGCGTGACGGCGGGCCGATCGTATGGCATGCCGTCCTTCCTCCTGAATGGTCGGTTCCTCGCGCGCTTCCGCGATGAGAACACAGTTCTCGTGCTTCAATTGGCGACGATCAGCGAGCGGGATGTTCTCATCGACCTTCACCCACGTGCATTCTTTTTCACTGATCACTATCGGAACTATCCGGCGGTTCTCATCCGCCTAGCGGAGATTCCTATCCCGCTCCTGACCGATGTCGTCACGGACGCCTGGCGGCATGTTGGCGCTCTGCCGCCAGTGCGCAAACGAGCGAAAGTGGCGAAGGGTCGAACGTCCAGCCGGCGGAGGCGACGGTGAAAGGCCCGCTCGGCCAGATCGTGATCGCGATCCTCGCCGTCGTTGCCTTCGCCTGGTTCATGCAGATGGGCAAAGCCCGGTGCGTATCCTCGTGCGTCGCGATTGTGAGAACCGCTACGCGCAGGCGCGCACTCGAGCTGACACGGTGGTGGTCGACCGCTTCGTACCGCCGCTAGAGCAACCACGAGACACCCTCAGCGGTACGTGTGGCGCTCTTCGAGGGGCGGGCTCCCTCCGCTAGTCGCCTTTGGATCGCGACGACTCGTCTGGCAACGCACGATTCAGCGCATGTCCATCACGGCGATGTGGCTCGTGCCACAGCAATTGCTGTCCACAATCACCAGCATCGTCCCGTCTGGGGAGACGCGAATGAGGCCTGGGAACACGGGGGTGAGCGAGCGATCGAGCATGACCCCGTCGCCCACGCGTGAGCGCACGATACCGTAGTACCCCGCCCCCTGATACAGAATGAGGCCATCGCCCGAAAAGGCGCTGGAGACGACGCCACCGGCAAGGATTGGCGAGTGCACCCGGCGGACGAACTGGAGCGTGCGGTCGTAGATGTCGAGGCTGATCGCGACGTGTTGGCCCGTCGCGTCGACGCTTGGTCTCCAATCGTACGGTATCGCGGACCCGCGCGGACCAAACGTGTCCGAGGCGCCGTCGTACGACTGAAACAGCCCCGGCCCGCCGTTGATGGCGAGGTACGAGTGGTCTTGCGACCGCTCGATGAGGCCTCCGCCGACGTTGCCGCCGTCCCCAGCGTCCGCGCGGAGGCGCTGCACGCCCGTGCCGAGATCGACCTCGAGCAGCGTGTAGGCGCTCGCCCCCGAGCCCTGCAGCGAAACGAATGCCTTGCCGTTCGCCGCCACCCGGACGTGCCAGGGCCGTTGATCGAGCGTGCTCGTATCCAATGGCGTCAGCGGAGGGAGGGTCAAGGCGAGCGGGCTCTGCCGGAGGTCGATGACGCCGAGGCCGCGCTGGAAGGGGAGGGCCACGAGCAGCGAGTCGCCACCCGCGGAGAGATCGAGATCGGTTGGCACCGCGGGGAGCGCGAGGGTGCCGGTGACCGTCATCGTCGTCAAGGCGAGCACGGCGATACGCTGCTGATTACCCTGGGCGAGGTACATGACGCCGCGCCGCTGGTCGATCACCAGGTCCCGGATCTCGCCGTCCACCGACGCCGCGACGGTGGGTCGGGTGATCGTGGGGTATACGCGCAGACTGTCGGGCGGCGACACGAGCGTGTCGCTCGTGAGTCCCACGGAATCGCGAGCGTAGAGCCGTAGTTGAATCGGGCCGGTCCAATCCGGGTGAATTGGAACCTTGAGCCAGGGCGACGCCGACCGTCCCGTGACGCGGAGGGAATCGCGGAACCCGGCGGGCGCCACCTCCCAAAACAGCGTCCGCAACGCATAGTTGTCCGATGCGATGAAAATAAAATACAGCGAGTCGCCGACGAAATATTCGCCGGCCAAATGATCGGTCGCGCTGCCGCCCGTGGGCGGGAAGAGGAGCGCCTCCACCGTGGGAGGCGTGACGTCTACGAGCGTAACGCCGGATGCGACGCTGCGCGAAGCCTGTTGGGCCGCGGCGTCCACGGCGGTCGCCCCGAGGGTGAGGGGCACGCCCAACCGGCAGCTCGTGGGAACCGGGAAGCGTGCCACGCGCGTGACGCTCTGCTGCAGCCCTTCGGCGAAGATCCAGCGGGCGGTGCACGGACCGGACAGGGCGATCGTCGTTTCCCATAGACCGAGCCCGCTCGTCGCGCTGTAGTCGACCTTGATCGTGTCACCGGGCTGAACGGGGCCGGTTGGGGGCTCGACCGAGAACGCCGTGATCACGGGCGGGGGCGTAGTGGCATCGGGCGCCGGACCGCAGTCGAAGTTGATCACGGCGGTCCGAGCCCCGCTCCCTTGGGGCAGATAGCGGTACCGGATCTCCCCACCAAACGGGATGTTGGCGGCGAATTGTCCTCCCGACTCCTCGGTTTCACCCGGTCCAATGTCGGCCTTGCCCCATGCGGACTGAACCGTCGACGCCGGCACCACGACCGAGTCGACGGGGGCTGAGCGTTCCTTGCCCACGAACAGCAGCAGGGTCGCGTCGCCCCACGTCGCCCTACCGGCCCCGGTGGCGGTGGCACGCACATCGACGTTACAGGCGATTCTGGGTATGCTGTCGGACCCGACACTCAAAGTCGGTCCCTGGAGCGACAGGAGGCTCACGGTCACGTCTACGGACGCAGCCGGACCTGTGCTGTCGCCGCACGCAGCGAGGGCAAACGCGAGACCGGCGAGCGGGGCGACGCCGAGCCGCCGGCGGGCGACGACCATGTTGTTTCCCCTACGGGGGCGCGAACGCGGTGCTGCGTGTCTGCTGCAATACGCGCACCCAGTCGCTGCAATCTAGGGCGGCCGGCCGTTTGTTGCGCGTGTACTACACACCCGGTGGTACTTGCGCCAGCCGACTAACGCAGAAACATTCGCCTTCGATATGGCCCGAGTCCTGATCATCGACGACGACGTCCCGTTCCGCCAAGCCCTCGCGAAACACTTCGAGATCGCGGGACATGAAGTCAAACAGGCCGCCGATGGCGACGCCGGGATCCGGGCGTGCGCCAGCTCCCCCGCCGACGTCGTGCTCGTCGACATCTTCATGCCCGGTCAGGGCGGTCTCAAGACCATCGACCGCATGCGCCTCGAGTGGCCCGGCGTGAAAATCATCGCGATATCAGGTGTGACGAGCGCGGGATCGCTCGACGTGGAAGGGCACGCACTTGCGCTCGGGGCGCATCGCTTCGTGAGCAAGCCCTTCGAGGGGTCGGCGATGGTCACCCTCGCTGAACAGCTGGTCGCCGGCAGGACGGACGTGCCGTCCGACTAACTCGCGGCCCCCACGCGGCGCGGGTTCCCGAGTGCGACCTGCTTCACCTCCACAAACGCCGCGATCTGCCGCACGGTGCGGAAGTTGTCCATCTCGAGCTCTTCCACCGCCACGTGAATGCCGAATCGCTCCTCGAGAGACGCCAACAGCTTCACGAGCATCAGGGAATCGACCACACCCGTCCCGAACAGATCCAGGTCCACCGAGGGTACCTCGACCTGCAGCCGCTCGACCATGAGTTCGAGGATCCGTGCTTCCAGGGGGCCTCTTCCTTTCCGGTTATCAGTCATCGCCAACCGCCCGGAGCTCACCCGCGAGCAGATCGTACAGCAAGCGGTCGCAGGGCTGGCCGTCGATCCAGTGGCAGCGCCGCTGCCGCCCGATGTAGCGAAACCCGAGCCACTCGAGTTGCTTACGCGCTGCCACGTTGCCCTCGACGGTCCAGGCTCCCACAGATTCGAGGCCCATGTCCTTGAAGGCGAGCGTCAAGAGCATCCACGCGGCGCGACCCGCGTACCCGCCATATCGCTTGCGGCCGAGCACCGCCCAGAGCGACCCCGCCGTGCGGAACCGGCGATCCACGTTCGAAAGCCCCACGACGCCGATGGGCAGGTCGCTGTCCGGTGGCGTGTACAGGCGCAGGACGTGGAGGTCGCGCTGCGTCATCATTTTCAGCGTCACCGGCGCCAATCTCTGGACACCGGAACCGAAATCCAGCCACTTGTTATTCTCTTCCTGGTTCAGCCAGCCCGCCGCGAGTTCGATGCGCTCGGCTGAGTCCAATGACAACAGCTTCATGATGTGACGGGATACCTGCAGAGTTCGGGCCAACCAGGCCCCGACTAGGGCAGGGCCGACCGCGCTTCACCGAGCATCGGCTGTTGCTCTCCCGCAACAGACCGCGACGCGGAATCGCCGTTGCGTCGACGCGCGGTGACGAACGCCGCGATCGCCGCCAGCGAACGAAAATGGTCGACCTCCAGATCGTCCGTGTCGATGCGGACGCCGAAACGCTGTTCCAGCTGGACCAGCAGCTCCACGACGCCGAGGGAATCGAGCAGCCCCGTCTGCAACAGGTCGGTCTCGGGCGACGGCACCTCAACTCGGAGGTTGTCGGCGAAGAGTGCCGTGAGCTCGGCGTAGAGAGCGTCTGGAGTGGTGGCGTTCACGGGGCGCCCACGGTCTCAGGCGCGCCCAGCTCCTTCAACTTGCGGCGGTCGATCTTCCCGTTGCCGGTCTTGGGAAGCTCCTCGAACGCCCACCACCGGGACGGAAGCATGTACGGCGGCAGCACGCGAGCGAGCGCCTCCCGCAGTCTTGCGGGCGTCACGTCAGTGCCGAGAGCGGGGACATACGCGCAGCAGATCGCGACACCGTCGAAGTCATGGCTTGGGACCCCGAGCACTGCACATTCCCGCAGCATCCCGAGCGCGTGCAGTGCCGTCTCGATCTCGCCGAGCTCCACGCGGTAGCCGCGGGTCTTGATCTGAGAGTCCGCCCGGCCCAGGAAGCGGACCAGGCCGTCGGTGCCGACGGTGGCGAGATCGCCGGTGCGGTAGATGCGATCTCCGGGCTTGCCTCCGGGCGCCTGGACGAACGCCGCTCGGGTCTTCTCGGCGTCACGCCAGTAGCCCGGGCTCAGCCCCGCGCCCCCGATGTACAGGTCCCCCGCCTCACCCGGCGGTACCGGGTTCAAGGCTTCGTCCAGGACCAGCAGCTCCTCCCCACCGCACGCCTGCCCGATCGGAATCTGCTCGTCCTCGCTCGTGGGGCAGGCCGGGACCGTGTAGTAGCTGCTGGCGATCGTCGCTTCCGTCGGTCCGTAGAGATTGGTGAAGGTGACGTGGGGCAGCCGGCGCATCCAGTGGACGAGCGCGGGCGTGGGAAACACTTCGCCACACCAGAGCACGCGACGCAGGCTCGGAAAATCGTTCTGTTTCACGACATCGAACTTGGCCATGTAGTTCAGCACCGAGGGGACCGAGAACCACTGGGTCAGCTCGGCGCTGCGGATCAGCCCGGCGAGCTGGTGGGGGAGGAGGTTCGCCTCGGGCGGCACCAGGTAGAGCTCCGCTCCCGCGGCGAACGTCCCGAACATGTCGAACCCCGAGAGATCGAAGTGCAGGGGCGGATGACCCGAGATCCGGTCCGTCGGCGCGGTGCCGAAGTACGGCACCGCCCAGTCAATGAACCGGCGCACGTTCGCGTGCGTGATCACTACGCCCTTCGGCATGCCGGTCGAGCCGGAGGTGAACAGGATGTGCGCCGGGTCCTCCGGCGTGTTCGTGTTTGGTGGAGGCGTCGTGGGGTACGCGCTCACGTCGGCGATCGCGAACGCGGGCTCGATCCCGTTGTGCGGTGGGTCGGCGTCGAGCCAGCCCACCGAATGCGCGCCGGCGAATTGCGGGTCCGCGAACAATGCCTCGAGCGTCGGGCCGACAGACCCGCTCGCCAGTATCCAGCGGTTGTCGCACGAGTCGATCATCTTGGCGAGTCGCGGAGCCGGGCTCCCGGGGTCGAGCGGCACGTACATCGCGTCCGCTTTGAGGACCGCGAGGAGGGCAACGATCGCCGCCGGCGACTTGGGCATCAGGAGACAGACGCGATCGCCACGCGCGCACTCCGCCTCTTTGAGCAGGTGCGCGAGTCGATTACTCGCCTGCTCGAGCGCTCCGTACGTCAGGCGCTCGCCCTTGAACGCGAGCGCTCCCGCCTCGGGACGACGATTCGCCTGGTCCGTGACCCAGTGCTGCAGGAGTCCGGTCACGGAGCTACACGCGACGCAGCTCGCTCGCACACGACGCCGATGTGGTCGAGCTCCTCAGGGCTGGCGGGGACGTCCAGAATGATCGTCCGGTAGCCGACACCCACATACCGGGCGATCTCGTCCGCCACTCGGTCGTAACTGCCGACAAGATACGGGCAGAAGGTCTTGTAGTTCTCGAACGGCACCATCCAATACGGCTGCTCTTCCGAGGCCGCCGTCTCACCGAGCCGTGACAACTGCTTGTGCCACTCGGAGTCGGAAACCTTCATCGCGAGCTGGTGTGTGAGCTGTCCGGTCCGTTCTTCCGGAAAGCGCTTCCGGGCGACTGTCCACGCCTCGCCCGCGTCTTCGCGCGCGATGATCCCGATGCGGATCCCGAGCGCCGCGGCATCGAGCGGCGCTCCGGCCTCGTACTCCGTCACCGGCTTGGGATACCGCACGGCGAGCGCGCCCAGCTGCCGCGCCGCAGCCATCCCGGCCTCGGACGAGCCGGATACGAACACTCCGGGCAGGAGCGCGGGCGGCAGGGCGGGTGTCAGCTTGACGTTCGTGAGCCGGTAGTACTTGCCACCCACGGTCACGGGTGCCGCCCCGCGCAACAAATCCATGATGACCGTCGTGTACTCCACCAGTCGCGCATACCGCTCGTCATGTGGGGTCGGATCGTTGAGTGATTCGAGGTCGTTCTTGAAGCCGCCCGCGACCATGTTGAGGTAGATGCGCCGCCCGTGCAGAAACCCGAGCGAGGCGACGATCTTGGCCACCGCGTAGGGATGCATGTAGACGGGCTGGACGGCCACGAGCGGACAGAGTCGCTTCGTGTGGGTGATCATCTCCTGGGCAATGAGCCACGGGTCCAGGAGCCCATTGTCGGTATAGATCAGGATGCCCTCGCACCCGGCCGCCTCGCTCCACATTGCAACGTCCAGCACCTCCCGCAGGTAGGCGCGTGGCGTCGCGTTGTACGAGGGCGGGCAGGTGGCGAACACCTTCAGGTCCGTATCGCGTAGTCGACCGGTCATGCTGCCTCGTATTGGTCGTGCGGTGAGAACTGCAACGGTCGGCGTCGCTAGCTGCAAGAAGCGGGCTGTCTCAGTTCTGCCGAGGACGAGGTCGCCTGTCGCGCGGGCGCCACGCACCCGCGTTTCATGCACCGAACGGGTGTTGCGTACGCTTCTTGCGACTCGCCCTCGCGATGAAAATCCTTGGCATTAGTGGATTCGAAGGATCGATCTCCTTCAAGCGGGCTCGTTGGCCGAACTTGGACGACCGGGAGTACCGGATCTCGCAGGGGCACGATTCGGCTGCGGCGTTGGTGGTGGACGGAGCGATCGTCGCGGCAGTAGCCGAGGAGCGGATCAGCCGGCGCAAGCACACCGGGGACTTCCCACGTGGTGCCATCGCCTATTGTCTCGCGGAGGCGGGACTCGGGATCGAAGATATCGACGAGCTTGCCCACGCGTTCGACTACGCGCCCTACCGCACCGCCTACACCATCGACCCGATGTCGCGCGACTTATACCGCCAGGTGCTGTCGCGGGAGGCGCTGCTCGCGCTCGTCGCGCGCGACGTCCCCGGCCTTTCGCCGGACCGCGTGCATCACGTCAACCATCATGTCGCGCACGCCGCGAGCGCGTTGTACACGTCGGGATGGGACGAATGTCTGGTCATCGTGATCGACGGCATGGGCGAGGCCGCGAGCGCGACGGTCTATCACGCGCATGACGGACGGCTGGACCGGCTCACCCAGATCTCCGCGCATGACTCGATCGGCGTCCTCTACTCGCTCGTCACGCTCCACCTGGGGTTCGATTTCAACGCCGATGAATACAAGATCATGGGGCTCGCGCCATATGGTGATCCTGAGCGGTTTCGGCGGTTCTTCACGGAGGCGATCGAGCTCCGACCGGACGGGAGCGTCCGGATCCCGCTCTTGCGGGAGAACCGCTCGCGCGAGGACCGCGAATACTATCTCACGACGCGCGCCCGTCTCACCGAGCGTCTCGTGCCGCCGCGGGATCCCGCAGACGACATCACAGATATCCACCGCGACGTCGCCGCGGCGCTCCAGGCGTGTCTCGATCGAACCCTGCTGCACCTGTGCGGGCACTTCGCGTCCCGGACGGGTCTCAGGCGCCTGGCGTTGGCCGGAGGCGTGGCGTTGAATTGCACCGCCAACGGGAAATTGCTGTGCTCGGGGACCTTCGACGAGATCTACGTGCAGCCCGCCGCGGCCGACGACGGTAGCGCGCTCGGCGCCGCGCTGTACCGCGCGGCCCGGGCCGGCGAAATGCGGAATGAGCGGCTCCCAGTCCCCTTTCTCGGTCCCGGGTACACGCAGTCGGATATCGATGGGGCGCTCGCGGCGTATGGTGACCGCGTCGAGGTCGAGCGGTTCGAGACGTTGGGGGAGGCGTGCGCCGCGGCCGCCCGGCTCATCGCGGATGGTCGCGTGGTCGCGTGGTACCGAGGCCGGATGGAGTTCGGCCCGCGCGCGCTGGGCCATCGGAGCATCCTCGCCGATCCCGGTCGCCCCGACATGCGCGATCGCATCAATGCGATGGTGAAGATGCGTGAGGCGTTTCGGCCGTTCGCGCCCGCGGTGTCGATCGAGGAGGTGGATCGCTGGTTCGAGGTGCCCCCGGGCACGGAGCTGCCATTCATGATCATGACGGTGGACGTGCGCCACGAGTCCCGGCACGAGCTGCCCGCCATTACTCACGTCAATGGCTCAGCCCGGGTCCAAACGGTCTCGTCCCGCGACAATCACGAGTTCCACGAGCTGCTCGAGGCCGTCGGCAGGACCACCGGGCGTGAGATGGTCTTGAACACGAGCTTCAATGTGAAAGGTCAGCCGATCGTCAACACGCCGCGGGAGGCGCTCGACACCTTTCTCGGGACCGGAATCGAGTACCTCTTCCTCGAGAACGTGCTGGTGCGCCGCCGCTAGCTCGTCGCCGCGACGTTCGCGGATGCCGGCACGCCTCCCGACACGATCACACCGCCGCCCAGGGCCACGCCCGGCACGGGCGTCGCGCCCTGATCTCCGAAGTACGCTTCTTCGCCATGCTCGCTCAAATCCAGCCCGGTGAGCTGTTCTCGGACCCCGGCCTTGGCGCCGAGCGTCGCGTTCACGAGCGTCATGATGACCGCCGTCCCCGTTGCGGCGAGCGCCACCGTTGCGAGCACCGCCAGGAGCTGTACGCCCATCTGCGCAAAGTTGCCGGCCAGCCAGCCATCCCCACCGGCCGGATTGGCCAGCTTCGTCGCGAACACCCCGGTCAGCAACGCCCCAGCCACTCCTGCGAGTCCGTGGCAGGAGAACACGTCGAGCGAATCGTCGAGCCGCGTCCTGGCGCGGATCTGAATGGCGGTGTAGCTGACCAGCGCCGCTAGCGCGCCGATCGCCAAAGAGGCCGGCGCGGTCACGTAGCCCGCGGCCGGTGTGATGCCCACCAGGCCGACCACCAGGCCCGTGGCAGCCCCCACCGCCGTGGCCTTGCCGGTGCGCATGAGGTCGAGGCTCACCCACGCGAGCATCGCGGTGGCCGCGGCCGTGTTGGTATTGGTAAAGGCAAGCGCGGCCAGGCCGTTGGCGGCGAGCGCCGAGCCGGCGTTGAACCCGAACCAGCCGAACCAGAGCAGGCCCGCACCGAGCAGGACGAGCGGGACGTTGTGCGGCACGATGGGGACCCGCTTGAAATCCTTCCGCGGTCCGAGCATGCGGGCGGCCACGAGCGCCGAGACGCCCGCGCTGATGTGAACGACGGTGCCGCCCGCGAAATCGAGCGCGCCGAGCTTCTGCAGCCACCCACCGGCGCCCCATACCCAGTGCGCGAGTGGGTCGTAGACGAACGTGGCCCAGAGTAGGAGGAACACGACGTAGGCGCGGAAATGCATGCGCTCCACGATGGCCCCGGAGATGAGGGCGGGGGTGATGATCGCAAACATCGCCTGGAACATGGCGTGGGCCTGGAGCGGGATCGTGGCGGCGTACGCCGGATCCGGATCGAGACCAACCCCTTTGAACGCCGCCCAGGACAGGCCGCCCCACCAGGGCGTGCCGTGTGCGAACGCGATCGAGTATCCCACCAGTACCCACTGGACGCTGATCACCCCCAGGGCGACGATGCTCATCATCATCGTGTTGAGGGAGTTCTTCGGTCGCACCAGGCCCCCGTAAAAGAACGCCAGGCCCACCGTCATCACCATGACGAGCGCCGTCGAAGTGAGAACCCAGGCGGTATCGCCGGCCGAGATGGCGGTGTTCATGCGCCCTCCGTGTCGGCCGCGGCCCCGGCGTGGTGCGCCGTTTCGAGCGCCGCCCGCTGCACTGCGTCGGCGTTGACGGCCGTAAGCGCCGCGTTGTCCGATTCGCCCGTGCGGATGCGAATGACGCGCTCGATCGGCTGAACGAAGATCTTGCCGTCGCCCACTTCCCCCGTCCGCGCGGACGAGAGGATCGCCTTGATGCAGGGTTCGACGAACGGTTCGGAGCACACCATCTCGATTTTTACCTTTTCGTGGAATTCCATGACGACCGTTGTGCCGCGGTATTGACTGACGATTTCCTGCTCCCCCCCGTGGCCGCTCACGCGGCTGAGGGTGATGCCCGTGACGCCGGCCTGGAACAGCGCCGCTTTGACCTCGGGCAGGCGTTCGGGCCGGACGACGGTGGTGATGAGTTTCATACCGGACAAGGTAATCCCTCAGCCGGCGTGGTGTCAAAGAAATCATGCATAAATTGCTCGTTTCGTGAAGCAGCGAATATCATGCCACGACGCATGATCTGCTGAGCGTGCCAGTAATGTTGCCTCTCATGCACAGATTCGTTGTCACGACGCCATAGCTCCTCGCGCACGCCCGCCAAGCGTTACTGTACGCCAGCTTCTTCGCCACTCCTTCGATCATGGTGGAGCCGCAGCTGTCGTTCTCCTCAACATCGAGTAGTGGAACGACCGACACCTTCTTCTGGGTCGCCGGCCAGGTGGCCTACCTGTTCTCGCCGCGCCAGACCGGATCGCTGTATCTCGGGGGGAACATTGCGTTCCAGAGTGCCTCAGAGACCGGGTCGCCTTCCGTCAGCGGGCCCGGCTTTGGGGGAGAGCTCGGGTATCGTTTCAAGGTCAAGAACAGCCTGGCGATTCGGCTGAACGGCCGCTACCGCCGCTGGTTCTCCGACTTCAAGGACCTGAACGAAATCGGTTTCGGCTTAGGCCTGGGCGCCACGTTCTAGAGGGCGGTTTCCGTTCCGCGGTGTGCGAAGGCCCGGTTCCCCCGGGCCTTCGTTTTTCTTGCGTGATCGGCTGACCACGCGTGAGGACACCTCCACAATCCGCCACGCTCCCCTATGTCGGCACGGATCTCGCCCGAGGCAACCGCCAGCGTTCTCATACGTCACCGGCATCACGGAGGGAGGAGGTTTCTATGGTCAGGACGTCTCGAGTCGTCTCATTGGTCGCCGTTCTCGCCTGCACCGCCTCGGCATCGCGCGCGCAGTACCCGCAGCGGCGTGACGGCTTCTGGATTGGATTCGGGATAGGATATGGATCGGCGAACGTCTCGTGCGACAATTGCACCACCGGGTCCCGAATTGACGGTTACACCGGGTTCCTGAGGCTCGGTGGCTCACCCAGTCGCAATGTGCTCATCGGCGCGTCGCTCAGTGGCTGGACCCACAGGCTCCGTGGGGTCAACGAGTCGATGGGCAATATTACAGCCTCCCTTTTCTATTACCCTGTCACCACCAGCGGCTTCTTTGTCACCGGTGGCCTCGGATTCGCCGGGTACAACATCAGCTCCAGTCCAGAGGTGAACGGATCGGGGTGGGGATTCACCGCCGGCGCCGGTTATGACGTGCGAGTGGGGCGCAAGATTTCGCTCACGCCCGTCGTGAACTACGCCTACGGAGCCCTCGGCGAATTCGATGTGCCCGGCCTCGGCACCCGCACGGGGTGGAAGCAAAACGTGATCGATGTCGGGCTGGGCGTGACGTTCCACTGAGCGAGCGTCCCCGGCTTCGCCGGCCTTCGTTATCTTGTGCCACCGCAATGGTCCCCCTGCTGGTGGCACTCGTGTTTCAGGCCTCCAACCCCACCCCATGCCCACAGGCAGGGCAGTCAGCGGCCCAAGCCGACAGCGGTTGGACCGCTTACCGGCGCGGGGCGATTGCTGACGCGAGCGTCCATTTCGCAGCGGCGGATTCCTTGTGTCCCGGCGATCACTCGACTCAGGTGGGGCTGGGGTTCGTGCGGCTGCGCCAGAACCAGCCGCGCGCCGCGGCGGACCGGTTCCTGCGAGCTGTCGGGAGTGACACGCGCGACCCCGACGCATGGTACGGGCTCGGCCTCGCGCGCGCGCGCCTGAAGGACCAGAGCGGGGCAGTGATCGCTTGGCGACGTGCCCTGACCCTCGCACCGGGCTACGGGGACGTCGAGCTCCAGATCCTGGCATTGGGCATCGACAGCGGGCTTACGCTGCCCGCTCTACGGAGGCCCGAGGCCGCCGATGTGCCGGCTCGTACCGCCGGTGACGGGTTCGAGATCCAGGCGGCACGGGAGGGGGGGTGGGAGCCCTTCTATGTGAAGGGCGTCAACCTCGGCGTGGCCCTCCCCGGTCATTTCGCATCCGAGTTTCCCACCGACGACTCCACCTACGCCCGGTGGCTCGAGCTCATCGCCGGCGCGCGCGCCAACGCGGTGCGCGTGTACACGATTTTGCCCCCGGCGTTCTATCGGGCTCTCAAAGCGTGGAACGCCGCCCACCCCGACAGCGGCCTTTGGCTGTTGCATGGGGTGTGGACGGAGCTGCCTCCCCGACAAGACTACGATAACGCGGCCTGGAAGGCGGCGTTCCGTGCCGAGATGCGCCGGGTGGTGGACGTGGTCCACGGGCACGCGCTCATCGCCGCGAGGCCCGGTCACGCGTTCGGGCGCTACGACGCCGATGTGTCGGACCACGTCCTCGCGTTCATCATCGGGCGAGAGTGGGAGCCGTTCTCGATCACGGTCTACAACCGCCGCCGCCGCGGCCCCCCCCGTACGATGTTCACGGGTCGCTTTCTCGCCGTGGACCGGGGAACACCAGCCGACGTATGGATGGCGGAGCAGTGCGACTATCTGTTGGGATACGATTGGGACAGCTACCACGCCCAGCGCCCGATCGCGTACACGAACTGGCCGCCTCTCGATCCTTTGTCGCACGCGACCGAGCCGACGCTCGAGGAAGAGCAACGGCTGCGGCGCCTGCACGGATTCCCGCCCAACCCTCGCCTCAAGGAGTACGACAACGATCGCGAGTCACTCGACGCCATGCTGGTGCGCACGACCGCCGCCGATTTGGGAGGCTACTTCGCATCGTACCACGTCTATCCGTACTATCCCGATTTCATCGGCCTCGACTCCGCGTACGGCGCTGTTCCCGGCCAATCACATTACCTGGGCTACTTGCGGGACCTGAAGCGCCATCATTCCGGCCGGCCGCTCCTCGTGGCCGAGTACGGCGTGCCATCGTCCCGCGGGGTGTCCCATCTCGATGCCGACGGGATGGACCACGGTGGGCACGATGAGCGGGCGATGGCGCAGATCGATGCGCTACTCACCCGCGAAATACGTGAAGCGGGCGCGGCGGGGGGCATCCTGTTCGCGTGGCTGGACGAGTGGTTCAAGCACACCTGGGCGACGATCGATCTGGAGGTGCCGGCCGAGCGCACCAGGCTGTGGCACAACGTGGAGGACGCGGAGCAGAGCTACGGCCTCCTGGGCGAGTACGCCGGGCCCTGGCCGGGCACGCCCGAGCCCGGGGGCGATCCGGGCGCTTGGCAAGCGCTGCCCCTGGTCGGGCAAGGGAGCTCCGACACGCTCACGTTGCGTGGGGGGTCCGATCCTTCATATCTGTATCTTGCGCTAGCCGGCGGACCGAGGCTCGGCACGGCGCGTTATGTCGTCGGGATCGATACGTATCGACGGGGCGAGTTCCAGCTCGCCTTGAACGACACAAGCGACGCGCAGCTCTTGGTAGCGCCGTGGTACAACCCCTACCTTGGGCCGCGGAAGGGCATGGGGCCGACGGCCTTGGATCGCTTCTATAATGAAGCGGCCACGGTGAATCCAATCGGGCAGGCCCGAGGAGCACCGTTCGATTCGCTGTTCGTGACCACCAACCGCTGGCGGATCGGCCGGGATGGTCGGACGCACGCCGCCAGGGGTGTCAATCGGGGCCGGTTGCGCTACGGCCGGACCGCGGAGTCGACGCTCTCGGACTGGTACGTCGAGCCCTCGTCCGGCCTAATTGAAATTCGGCTCGCCTGGGGACTCTTGAACGTCACCGACCCGTCGTCGCGGCGAGTGATGGTGCGGTACCGGCGGGACGGAGTCTTCGAGACCGCACGGACCGATGGGTTCCGCTTCGCGGTCGCCGCGCTCGATCGGGCGAGCGGGAGAGCGGTGGCCCGTCTCGAGCCCGAACGGACCTATGCCTGGCCTACTTGGGAGGTGCCCGTGTGGCACGAGCGGTTGAAGCCGGCCTATTTCGCGATGCGCGAGGTCTGGGGGTCGTGGTGACGAGGGCGGCATGGGCCCTGGCCCTGCTCGGCGCTCCGGTGCTCCTCCATGCCCAGCTGCCCGATGCCGACTCCGCGTTCGGGAAGGGCGATTACACCGCCGCGCGCGCCGCTTACGAACGGGTCCTGGCGCAGGACTCCCTCAACGAGCGCGCGCTCTACCGCTTGGCCCTCCTCGACAGCTGGGACGGCAAACCTGCTCGCTCGCTGGCGCGGTTCACCAGAATCCGGCGGATCGACCCTCGCGACCCCGACATCATGGTAAGCCAGGCGCAGGTCCTCGCCTGGGCGGGAAAGACGCCGGCCTCGGAGGCCCTGTACGATTCGGTGCTGGCGCGATTCCCGGACCGGGCGGACGCGCTGGCGGGGCGGGCCCGGGCGATCGCGTGGAGCGGCGACCTGGATCGCGCTGAGGAGCTATGGCGGAAGGCTCTGGAGCGACATCCAGACGATGCCGAGCTCCTGATCGGGCTCGCGCAGACGCTCTACTGGAAGGGTCACCCCGAGCTCGCCGAGGCCTATGCCGCTCACGCACGGGCAGTGGCGCCGGAGGACCGCACGGCGCGGGATCTCGAACGGATGGTGCGGGCCGCGGTCCGTCCCGAGGTCAGCACCTCGGTGGACGGAGCGAGCGACTCGGACGATAACCAATTTGTCGCGCAGCAAGCGACGGTCACGACATCGCTCGCCCCCAACGTGCGAGGGACACTGCGAGCGGGGTGGCGCCATGCCACGGACCCCGTAGGGAGCGGCAACAGCTACGGCGCGGGTGGCTACGGCATCTGGTCCCTCGGCCACGGGGCGGTCATGCGGGCTGGGCTGGGGGTGCGACGGGTGCAGCCGGACGTGGGGCCGGCAAGTACGCCACTGACGGCTGAGCTCGGGCTCGGGTTGCACCCGGCGCGCTACACGGCGCTCGGCGTCGGCTACTCCCGCACCCCGTTCGATGAGACCGCCGGGCTCATGCGCCAAGACCTTACGGTCGACGCGCTCGACTTCAGCTTCGACCTGTCGCCCGGTGCGGGGTGGTCGGTCTCCGGCGGTGGCGGCGGCGCATGGCTCTCGGACCGCAACAGCCGCTATTCGGCGGTGGGTGCCGTGCTCGGCCGCGTCGTAAAAGGACTTCAGATCGGCCCGTTTGTCCGCGTTATGGGGTATCGACTGCCTGAGATCGGGCTCTACTTCACCCCTAAACGGTTCCTCGTGATCGAGGGCCGCGCGGTGTACCAGTGGCAACGGAATCGCTGGGGGCTGCGGGCCGACGGCGGCCTGGGATCGCAGCAGGTACAGGGGTACCACCAACCCCCGGCCCCGTATCAGACGGAATGGCACGGCGCGGTGTCGTTGTCGCGCGGCTGGGGTGCCAACAACGAAGTCGCGCTCGTGGGGGCGATCACGAACAGCGCGGGAGCGTCGAACGCCAACGTGACGAGCGGACCGTTCCGCTATCGCACGCTCGGCCTCCGCTTCAGTCAGGGCTTGTAGGTTCGCTTGTCTTGTGGCGGCGGGCAGCGCCCAATCCCAACGTGCGGAGCAATCCGATGGTCCGGGTCTGGTCGCGCGGCAGCAGCGCACCGACCGCCCGCCGCATCGTCTCCGCGTGCACCGGGAAGATGCGCTCGATGATCCGGCGGCCCTCTGCCGTGAGGGAGAGGAGCGTGACGCGGCGGTCGGCCGGGCTCGGCCGGCGCCGCACCAGACCGCGATCGCACAGCTTGTCCACTACGTAGGTCGTGCTGGACGACTCCACCAGGATGCGCTGCTGCACCTGGCATACCGGCAACTCTCCCTTGTGATAGAGCACCTCCAGGACGCCGAACTCGGTCACCCCGAGGCCGAAGCGCGCGATGCTCGTGCGCGAGTGGCGATTGACCGCGTCGAACGCGCGGGCAAGCACCACCCAGAGGTGTAACGGGACGTCGCGGCGGACCGCCTTGGACCGTTTCATCTTGCCTCTTGGAACCTTCCGGCGGGCCCGTGTGTTCCCACCTTGTTAGAAATCTAATATCTCGATTTCTAGATATCTATTGGGAGGTCGACAATGTTGACGAATCTGGGGTTGCTGGCGCTCCGCATCACGGTGGGGCTCGTGTTCCTGGGCCACGGCGCCCAGAAGTCCTTCGGCGCGTTCGGCGGACCGGGGTTCGCTGGTGCGACGGGCTTCATCGGCAGCCTGGGCTTCCGCCCGGCGCGCCTCTGGGCCGGCCTGGCGGTGGGCGGAGAGTTGCTCGCGGGTGCGCTGTACCTGCTGGGGTTGTTTACGCCCGTGGCTGGCTTGCTCGTGCTCGCCACCATGGGCGTCGCTATCGCCAAGGTGCACGGCCCGAAGGGGTTTTTTGTGCAGAACGGTGGCTACGAGTACAACCTGGTGCTGATCATCACGGCCCTCGCGCTGGCGCTGGTCGGACCCGGGACGTACTCGCTCGATCACCTGCTCGGACTGGCGCGGTAAGCCGACTCGGTCACGTTAGATTCCCTCGTCCCGCTCGGGCGAGGGAATCTGTCGACCGTTCAGTTTCTCGGGGCGGCCGGCACGGTGACGGGTTCGATGCACCTCGTCACCGCCGGCAACCACCGTATGCTGCTCGATTGCGGCCTGTTCCAGGGGTTGAAGCCACTCCGCCAACGGAATTGGGAGCCTCGAGTCCCCGATCCGCGCACCCTCGACACTGTTGTTCTGAGTCACGCTCACATCGATCACTCCGGGTACCTGCCCCTGCTCGCGCGGCAGGGATTCCGAGGATCCATCTTCTGCACTTCGGGCACGGCGGACCTGTTGGAGGTGGTGCTTCCGGATGCGGCACACCTCCAGGAGGAGGAAGCCGAACGCGCGAACCGCAAGGGCTACTCGAAGCATACGCCCGCCTTGCCACTCTACACCGTGGAAGACGCGCAAGCGGCCTTGCAGCTGATCGAGCGGTGCGAGTACAACCGCGCGTTTGCCGCCTCCCCTTTCGCGACGGCGCTGTTGCGCCAGGCCGGTCACATCCTGGGCTCGGCGACGGTCGAGCTCGAGCTCGAGGGCGCGCGGCTGGTCTACTCGGGGGACCTGGGGCGCTACGGCCGGCCCATCCTGCCCGATCCCGCGCCCGTGCCCGCCGCCGACGTCCTTCTCCTCGAATCGAGCTACGGGAATCGACCCCATCCAACGGGCGCGGACGCAGACTTGATCCGCATCGTGCGCGACGCCGCGAGCCAGGGCGGTCCGATCCTCGTGCCCGCGTTCGCGGTGGACCGGACGCAGGAGCTGTTGTGGATGCTGCATCGCCTCGAGAAGGCGGGCAGCGTGCCCTCGCTCCCCGTCTATATCGACAGCCCGATGGCGATCCAGGTGACCGACATCTACCGCCGCCATCCGGAGGATTGCGACGCGGAGATGACCGCCGCCCTGGCGGCGGGCGAACGTCCGCTCGACCCCGGGAACCTCCATGTGGCGCGTACGGAAGCCGAGTCGCGGGCGATCAATGGCGTGCGGGGCCCGATGATCATCATCTCGTCGAGCGGGATGGCCACGGGCGGTCGGATCCTGCACCACCTGGTGCAGCGACTGCCGGATTCCCGCGCGACGGTGCTCCTGGTGGGGTTTCAGGCGATCGGCACGCGGGGCCGCGCGCTCGAGGACGGTGCGAAGGAGGTCACCATCTTCGGGCAACAAGTCCCGGTCCATGCCCGCATCGAGCGGATCGACGCCCTGTCGGCGCACGCGGACGGTGACGAGATCCTCCGCTGGCTGCGCGGATTCGAGCGGCCCCCCCGCGTGACGTATCTCGTCCACGGCGAACCGGAGGCAGCAGCGGCGCTCGCGGCGGCGTTGCGAGAGCGGCTCGGCTGGAACGTGGAGATCGCGAGAGACGGGGCGACGGTCCCGGTGTGACCGCGCCGGCCGCGCCGGCTACTGTTTCCGCCGCGTCACCTTCCACTCGCCCCTGACCGCGTCGGGCGACGCAGCGCTCCGGGTCGCGAAGGTCCCTGCGATCTCATCCCCATTGAGTCGTCCCTCGGACGTCGTGAACAGCCGGACACCGGTCTCCGGATCGGCGTAGGGCGTGAGGGTGCCGCTCACCCGGTCACCGCTGCCCCATGCGCTCTTCGCGCGGCAGGATCGCGGCGCGCACGACCGCGGTGGCGTCCACGGCGATGAGCAACCCGTCCTGCGGCAGTGACTGGACGCCGATCACGGTGCCCGCGGGTGGGTTGCGCGGCGGGAAGAACTCCGGGGCGGCCTGCTGGATCACCTCGAGGTCTTTCGAGGAGTAATTGACCACGTAGATCGTGAGCTTGGCGACATCGGTCGGCCTTGCCCCCCCGATCCGGAGGACCGTCTCGAGATTGGCGAAGGCTTGCGTGGCCTGCGCGCGCAAGTCGCCTAGGCCGACCAGGCGACCGGTGCTGTCCAGCGCCACTTCGCCCGAGACCCAGAGGGTCGATCCGATACGGACTGCATGCGTGAATCCTGGCAGCGCGGCGAGCGTCCCGGGATTGATGTACCGCGTGCTGACCGGATCGGCCCCGGGCCGGATGCCGCCGGGTTGCGGCACGGCGCAGGCCGCCAACAGCATGACAGTCAGGATACTCACGGCGCTCCGCATAAGTCTCTCCTCATCGATCCGGTGGTCAGGTACTTCGGGACACTCTGTATACGCTCACTCGGGGCCGGAGTTCAAGGGGTCCGAACGCCTCGTCCCGCCGGGTCAGCATCTAGGCGGCGGCGGCCGTACCAACCAACATGAGCGCGGTGCCCGACCGGGAAGCGGCTGGCTCTCGGGACGACGACGAGCCGGCCCTCGTCGCGCGGGCTCTCGCAGGTGATCGCACGGCGCTCGGCATTCTCATCACGCGGTTCGCCGCCCCCGTCCGCCGGCTGACGTACGCCATCCTGCGGGACGCGGATGAGGCCGACGATGCGGCCCAGGATGGCGTGCTGCAGGCGCTGGTCAAGCTCGACCGGTATGACCCGACCCGCCCTTTCGGGCCCTGGCTGATGCGGATCGTGGCGAATGCGGCCATCGACCGCCGGCGGCGACGGTCGGTACGGGATACGAGCGAGCTGGACGAGGCGCTGGCGGGCGGGGGCCCGTTGCCGGACGTGGAGGTGGACCGACGCGCGCTGCGGCAGCGCCTCGCGATGGCGCTCCACAAGCTCCCGCAACGGTACCGCACGGCGGTGGTGTTGTTCGACGTCGAAGGGTACTCGCAGGCGGAGATCGCCGAGATCCTCGGCGTCGCGCCTGGCACCGTTCGATCGGCCGTGTTTCACGCACGGCGGCGGCTGCGAAAATGGCTCGGGGACTGGAAGGAAGGAGGAGGCGGGTGAATCCTGAATCGCAGGCCTTTTCGGCGGAGCCGGACCGGGTGCTGGGCACCGAGCTGCGCGCGCTCCTCGATCGCCCCGGCGAGGAAGAGTTCGTCGCCGCGGTGATGGCGGCTGCGGCGGCCGCCGGTGTCGGCTCGACGCGGGCGGTGTTGGGTCGGTGGGCCCGTGTCGCGGTCGCGGGCCTCGTGATCGCCGCGGTGGGCAGCGCCCTCGCGATTCAGACCACGCCCCCAACCGCTCCCGAGCCGGCGCTTGCGCTCGAAACGGACTGGGTGGCCGCGGCCACGGGCAGCTCGGCGGCTGCCGCGCTGTTCACGTCTGAGAACGCCCCTGACGCGACAGTGTTGTACGCGTCGGACGAGTCCAATTGATGAGGGAGCCAGGGCCATGCTGAAGCAATCGCCCGGTTGGGCGGTGGCGACACTGATCGCGGTCTTCGTGGCCGGGGGGCTCGTGGGGTGGGGAGTGGCACGTGCCGGCCACGGTCATCGGGGCGGAAGGGCAGACGGCCCGGCCTGGGCACGTGGCGCGCGAGGTGGTCCGGGCTCGTTCCTGAAGCGCGAACTCGACCTGACGCCTGTGCAGGAGGACTCGGTACAGGCCATCTTCGCGCGCCACCGCCCGCAAATGGAAACGCTGTGGCGCGAGATGCGCCCGCGGTTCGACTCCGTTCGCGCCGCGATCCACACCGAGATCAGCGCGCAGCTCACACCGGCGCAACGCACCAAGTTCCAGGAGCTCGAGCGTCGCATGGACGAGCGGCTCCGGAGGGAGCCTAAACCCAACTCACCCTGAGGGAGGTGATGTCCGAAGAGGCGAACGGCCAGCGGGCTCCGAAGACGGCGGGGCCCGCTTCATTTTCTCACCGCGTGGCCGCATCCCCACGCTGCACCAACACCAGGAAGTCCCGCAGCTCGGGTAGCCCCAGATCGGACGCGACCCAGTAGGTATACTCGGGCGTCGTCCAATGGAGCACGTGGTACCCCTGCCGCGTGAATTCTCGAGCGCCCGATCCCGCGGCACGTCCGCGCCCCGCCGGCCACAGGAAGACGTTGATCACGTGTTGGCGCCGGCCGTACACCAGAGCAGCGACCTGCTGCCCATCGACATAATCGAGCCGTCCACCGAGCAACGGGAAACCACGGCCGGCGAAATCGAACACGGGCGGCGAGAAGTCGAGCTTGCCGTTGAACCACGGCTTGACCGTGTGCTGGTCGGACGAAGGCACGTCCGCGAGATGCCCGGCCATGAGCGAGCGCACGTGGCTCGCGAGTACCTGATCGGCGATCGCTTCGCTCCCCGCGTTGCGCGTCGCGAGCTGCCAGCTCCCCACGGCGACGACCACGAGCGACGCGGCCACGGACAGAGCGCGCCACGGCACGGTCCGGCGACGCGCGGCGTGGCTCGACTGCTCGCGCAGGGCGGCTCGCACGCGGGCGCGAAGGGTGTCCGGGGCTTCGTAGCGGGGCAGCTGCTCGCGCAGGGCCACGCTCAACGTCCGTCGCCGCCGCTCGAGACGCGAGCAATCCGGGCAAACCCGCAGGTGGGCCTCGAGCTCGCCCGCCTCGGGCGCGGCGAGCTCACCGTCCAGATACGCGTCGAGCTGTGTCACGAAGACGGGATGCGTCATGTCAGCAATCCTCCGATGCGGGGCACAGCGCCTCCTCGAGTCGGCGGCGCGCCCGCGAAAGGCGCGACATCACGGTGCCCACGGGCACGCCGGCGACATCGCTGATCTCCTTGTAGGACATCCCCTCCAGCTCGCGCAGCACGATCACCTCACGAAACTCGGGCGGTAGGTCGTCGATCGCGCGTCGCAACGTAGCGCGCTCGCTCTGGGCTACCGCCGTGGCCTCCGGATGGTCGTCGGCGACCATCTCGCTATGCCGCTCCTCGTCGAACTCGGTGGCCAGCGCGTCCGCGCGGTGGCGCTGCCGCCAGGTGTTGGCCGTGTTCCGCACGATTGTCAGCAGCCACGGCCGCCCAGCGCCAGGGCCTTCGCCGCGGAAGCCGCCGAAATACTTGACGGCGCGCAGGTAGGCGTCCTGCACGACGTCCTGCGCGTCGTGATCGTCACGCATCAGGTAGCGCGCCAAGGTATAGGCGGCGTCCAGGTGCGGCAGTACGACGGCTTCGAATCGCTCGAGCTCGTTCGGCTCCAACCGGTCCTCAGGGTGCGCGGTAAGCCTGTCGGGGTGAGGACTCCGCGAGCGGCGGCCTTATTCCCGGGGAAATAGGCGCGGGGTGCGCGGGGTCTCCCGCATCGGACCATACTGCTGTCCCACGCTTACGGGAGGAAGACCGGACATGACAGCCTTATTCGACGTTACGACTCGAAACACCACATGGCTAGCGGCTGCCGCGCGCTTGCTCGCGCCATGGGCGCACGTCTACAACAACACGACCGCGCTTCGTGCCACCGTCACCTATCTCCATCTGGCGGGCATCCTGCTGGGCGGAGGCCTGGCGATCGCGACCGATCGCGCCTCGCTGCGACTCTCGCCTGCCGCTGCCCCTGACTGGCGCTCCGAGCTCGACCGCCTCGCCGCCGTGCATCGCTGGGTAGTTGCCGGCCTCGCGCTCATCTTCGCGAGCGGCCTGCTCATGATGCTGGCCGAGGTCGAGAATTTTGCGACCTCGGCGGTCTTCTGGCTCAAGATGGGGCTCATCGCCCTGCTTCTTGCCAATGGATACGCCCGCCTGCGCGTCGAGATCGCGTTACGGCAAGACTCGGTCGCCGGCTGGGGCTGGTTCCGGCGGACGTCGGTCGCAAGCCTCGCGTTGTGGTTTCTGGTCCTCCTCGCAGGCGCACTACTCCACGCCACTGCCTAGACGGTCTCCGGGGAATAGGAACGCGTTCGACGCGGTCTCAGTGATCGCAGGATTCAAGTGAACCCCTTTGATGAGGGATATCGCTATGGGTAAGCAGTCGAAGTATCGGATGGGTTGGAGCGCCGTCGGCGGCGTGTTGCTCCTTGCCGTGCTCGGCGCAGCGCCGCGACACAGCTCCGATGCCCCGTCCCAGGTGACTGTGCGACTTTCAGAATGGAAGGTGGAGCTGTCGCAGCAGACGATCGCCGCAGGAACCGTCCGGTTCGCGGTGACCAACGTCGGCAGCATCCCGCACGGCTTCGAGGTCGAGGGCAAGGGCATCGAGAAGGAGATCGAGACGATCCAGCCGGGCGCGAGCGACACGCTCACGCTGACGCTCAAGTCCGGGACGTACGAGGTGTACTGCCCGGTGGGTGAAGACTCACACAAAAAGCTGGGCATGGAGACCCACCTCACGGTGGGAAGCGAGAAGAGCTCGGGCTCGTCCGGGTACGGTTCTGAGATGAGGGAATCGCACACGTCCGAGATGGTTGAGTCGAAGGCCAAGGTGCAGGCGATCCGGGTGACGGGCGGCGGGCCCGTCATCCAGATCCTGCCGGGCCCGTTCCCGTTCCCGGACAGCGCGGCTCCGATCCTCCGGGCGTTCGGCGACGAGCGCGAGGGGCTCGAGTCGCAAGTGAAGAACGGACCATACTCCAACAACGTCGCGCAGAGCGCCGGTACGTTCACCTTCACGGCGTGGGACAAGGGCGCGGTGCGCGACTCGGTTGACGGCGTGGCCGAGTTCGCCACTCAAGATGGCGCCCGCTGGAAGCTCGTGATGGATCGCGTGCAGACCAAGGACGTCGCGCACCACCCGCGGTTCGGGGGTGTCATCATGGGGCTCTACTATCACGGGGTGACGCAGGTCCACACCCCGCTCGTGCCCACGATCAACAGCGCGGTGGCCCTGTGGGCGTTCGGGCACCTCTACAAGAATGACGTGCTGGTCACCGACAACGCGATGGTGCACGTGATGCTGTTGTCGCGCACCCGGCGCGACGGCGATTTCGCGCTCGCCTGCTGGGACTGCTCGAAGAACAAGATCGAAGAGTTACAGCTGCAAATCCTCCCCGGACCGGGCGAGCCGAAGTTCGACGCGCCGGGCGGGTTCCTGTTCGTCAACTGGGAAAAGTCCAGCTCCCGCAAGCCGGCGAGCTGAGGAGCACAATCCAAATGCGATTGTCAAGCGAAGTGATCGGCCTGGTTGTTGTCCTGGCGCTCGGTGGCTGCGGCGGGTACATGGCGAGTGGTCCCTATGGGGGCGGGGGAGGAGGGGGGGGTGGGGGAGGCGGTGGTGGCGGAGGCGGCGCCGTTGGCTCCGTGACGGCCGGCCCCGGAATCCAATTCACGAGTGGTCACAACGGCAGCACGAATGCGGCCGTAGACAGCATTCCGGTCGGCGGCACCGTTACCTGGACGTGGACGGGCTCTCTACCGCACAGCGTTCAGTCGGTCGGTTCGCCGAGCTTCGCGAGCAGCGCTACGATGACCGGCAGCGGGACCTACGCGGTCACGTTCACGGCACCGGGCACGTATAAGTACGACTGCGCCGTCCACGGCCAACTCATGACCGGTACGATCGTCGTACAGTGATGACACCCGCGTCTCAAAACAGGAGTCCAGCGCGCACGTAAACCGCCGTGCGCTCGGGACTCGGCCGTGACGGGGAGCAAGGTTAGTATTGGAGAGGCCTCAACAGGAGCCGCCTCCGATGATCACCACCCGCCTACTGGTCGTGATCGGCCTCGCCACCGCGCCGCTCGCCGCCCAGCACCCCGCCGGGCGAGTGATGGAGGATCCGATGGGCATGCAGGAGATGATGGCGCCCATGGCGCAGGTGATGCTGTACACGCCGCAACACCTCCTCCCCCGCAAGGACGGGTTGGGGCTCACCGCCGATCAGGTCGCGCGGCTTACTGCGCTGCGCGACGCAACGACGGCAGCGCAGGACGCCGCCATGACCGAGGCCAAGACCCACCTGGAGGAGCTGCAAGCCGCCGCGGAGGCGGCGTCCCCGGATACGAACGCCGTAAAGACGCACTTCCAGGCGGCGCACGCCGCGATGGGCCGGGCTCGCTGGCT
The DNA here is from genome assembly GCA_035943095.1 of Gemmatimonadales bacterium. GTDB lineage: Bacteria > Gemmatimonadota > Gemmatimonadetes > Gemmatimonadales > GWC2-71-9 > AG41. Next base: position 26,893 of record DASZCN010000117.1, read on the forward strand.
GGCGATCCGCTCGGCCCTGGAGGCCCGAGCGCTCTTGACTGATGCTCAGCGAACGAAGCTCAAGGCGTGGGCCGACTCAATGCAGGCGTGGATGCGGCAGCACCGGCAGATGATGCAGCCCAGCCCGTCACACTGAGGCTTGACGCATCAAGAATTGTTGATATAATAGAAACGATGGCCGCCGCAACCCTTCCTGACGTCGCCCGGGCAGCGCGACAGTTCCACGCCCTGTCGGACGAGACGCGCCTCGAGATCGTCCGCATGCTGTCGCACCGCGAGCGGTGCGTCTGTGAGCTCCAGACCGTGCTCGGTGCGGCGCAGTCGCGCCTCTCCTTCCATCTCAAGACCCTGAAGGACGCGGGCCTCGTCAGCGACCGGCGGGAGGGCCGGTGGGTGTACTACGCCCTGAACGGTGACGCGCTGAAAGAGATCGCGGAATTCACGTCGGCGGTGAAGCCCGGCAAACACGCGGGGAGCTGCCGGTTGGCATGCTGTGAGTAGCACGTTTGCTTGACGGAATCCTAAGGAGGGACCGTGGCGAAGGACCTGAGAGAGACGGTGCGGGCAAAGTACGGACAGGCCGCCCTGCGGGTCGTGGAGGGGCGCGGGTCGTCCTGCTGTGGAGCGAGTGCGGCCGCCGGTGAATGCGACCCCATCACGTCGAATCTGTACGACGCGCGGGAGACCACTGGGCTCCCCAAGCACGCGGTGTCGGCCTCACTCGGTTGCGGCAATCCAACCGCGCTGGCCGAGCTGCGCGAGGGAGAGGTGGTTCTCGACCTCGGCTCGGGTGGTGGGATCGACGTCCTGCTCTCCGCCAGACGTGTGGGGGCCACCGGGAAGGCCTACGGCCTCGACATGACCGACGAGATGCTCGCGCTGGCTCGCGACAACCAGCGGGAGGCCGGTGTCACGAATGTCGAGTTCCTGAAGGGAGAGATCGAGCACATCCCGCTCCCCGACGCGTCGGTGGACGTGATCATCTCGAACTGCGTGATCAACCTTTCGGCCGACAAGGGCCAGGTGCTCCGCGAGGCGTACCGCGTGCTCAAGCCAGGTGGTCGACTTGCCGTATCGGACGTGGTCGTCCGGGGGGAGCTGCCCGCCGCCGTGCGACACAGCATGGAGCTGTGGGTGGGGTGCGTTGCTGGCGCGCTGGAAGAAGCCGAATACCGGAAGCTGCTCGCGGAGGCCGGGTTTCAGGCGATCGACGTCGAGCCGACTCGAATCTACGAATTCGAGGATGCGCGGGCGGTTCTGGCGGGCGCCGGGCTCGAGCCCTTAGTCCTGGCGCGCGAGGTCGCAGGGCGGGTCATGGGAGCGTTCGTGCGGGCGCGGAAGGCGGCGAGCTAGCCGATGTACCGGGTGCTGTTTCTCTGTACGGGCAACTCGGCGCGGAGTCAGATGGCGGAAGCGCTCCTCAACCTCAGAGGGAAGGGACGATTCCGCGCGGAGAGCGCGGGGTCCGAGCCCGCGGCGCGCGTCAACCCACTCGCGCTCGAGACGCTGCGGGACTACGGCGTTCCATGGGGCGGACACGAGCCCCGGGGCATCGACGGCCTGGAGCGCGAGCCGTGGGACTTCGTGATCACGGTGTGCGATCGCGCCAAGGAAGCCTGCCCGATCTTCCCGGGCCAACCCGTCCTCGCGCATTGGGGCATGCCGGATCCCGCAGAGACCGACGGCGGCGATGTCGCGAAGCGCGCGGCGTTTCGAGACGCGTTGCTCGTGATCGGCCGGCGGATCGACCTGCTCTTGGAATTGCCCCTCGAGAAGCTCGACCGGCTTGCGCGCGAAGCCCGGATTCGGGCGATCGGCACGACCCTGCCCCGCGCTTGAAGCTCAGCCGTCCCGCAATTGCCGTAACACGTATTCGAGGATGCCGCCGTGCCGGTAGTACTGCAGTTCCTGCGGCGTGTCGATCCGGACCGTCGCGATGAACCGGACGCTCGAGCCGTCGGGCCGCGTCGCCTTCACTTCCAGCTCTTTCCCCTTGGGGAACCCCTCGGAGAGAATGCCGGCCAGGCCCGCGATGTCGAACGATTCCTGACCGGTGAGCCCCAGGCTCGTGGGCGTCTCGCCCGCGAGAAACTGGAGTGGCAGGATCCCCATCCCAACCAGGTTCGAACGGTGGATACGCTCGTAGCTTTGGGCGATCACGGCTCGGACGCCGAGCAGGCGCGGCCCCTTGGCGGCCCAGTCGCGCGACGAACCTGAGCCGTACTCTTTCCCCGCGATCACGATGAGCGGCACGCCCTCGGCCTGATACTTGACCGATCCGTCATAAATGGTCATCTGCTCGCCGTCGGGAAGGTGCACCGTCACCGGTCCTTCGGTCCCGGGCGCGAGCAGATTTTTGAGGCGCACGTTCGCGAACGTGCCGCGCACCATCACGTCGTGGTTGCCGCGCCGCGAGCCGTACGAGTTGAAATCCACCGGCTGGACCCGGCGGGCGATGAGGTACTGACCGGCGGGGCTCGTTTTGCGGATGGAGCCGGCGGGCGAGATGTGGTCCGTCGTGATGCTGTCTCCCAGGAGGCAGAGCACGCGGGCGCCAGGGATGTCGGTGATCGGCCGCGGGGTCCGCGGCATGCCGTCGAAGTATGGCGCCCTGCGGATATACGTCGAGTCGGGCTCCCAGGCGAACCGGTCGCCGGAGGGCACCGGCAAGCCACGCCAGCGCTCGTCCCCCGTGAATACCTCGCCGTATTCCTTGTGGAACATCGATGACTTAACCGACGAGCGGACCACGTCGTCCACTTCCTTGGTGGTCGGCCAGATGTCGCGCAGATAGACCGGCTTCCCGTCTTTCCCGGTTCCCAGAGGCTCCGCCTGGAGATCGAGATCGATCCGCCCGGCCAGCGCGTACGCGACCACGAGCGGCGGCGACGCGAGGTAGTTGGCGCGCACTTCCTGTTGGATCCGGCCCTCGAAGTTGCGGTTCCCCGATAGCACCGCGCACACCACGAGTTCCCCTTCCGCCACCGCCGCCGAGACGGCTTCCGGAAGCGGACCTGAGTTCCCAATGCAGGTCGTGCAGCCGTAGCCCACGAGGTGAAATCGCAGCTGCTCGAGGTAGCGCATCAAGCCGGCCTGCTGGAGATAGTCGGTTACCACCTTGGAGCCCGGCGCAAGACTCGTCTTGACCCACGGCTGCGACGTGAGGCCTCGCTCGACCGCTTTCTTTGCAACGAGCCCGGCCGCGACCATTACCGAGGGATTCGACGTATTGGTGCAGCTGGTGATGGCGGCGATTACGACCGAGCCGTGCTGCAGCTTGCAGTCCCTTCCATCGATCGTGAGATCCACGTGGGTGCGTCGTTGCGGCGGCGCTTCCAGTGCGGTGGCGACGTGGCCGCCCTCGGCCTCCCAGCGTCCGGCGTTCGCGGCTGGCGCGGCTGGCTTGACCAGCGCCGGAAGCGCGAGCTGGAAGTTGCGGGGTAGGTCGCGCAGGGACACGCGGTCCTGAGGGCGTCGGGGACCCGCGAGGCTCGGCTCGACGGTCGACAGGTCGAGGGCGAGCGTATCGGAGTAGATCGGCTCCGGGGCGCCCGCCGAGTGAAACAACCCCTGCTCCTTCATGTAGGCTTCGACGAGCTGCACCTGCTCCTTGGGGCGACCGGTGAACTCGAGGTAGCGGAGCGTCTCCTGGTCCACGGGGAAGATCCCCACCGTGGCGCCGTACTCGGGCGCCATGTTGCCGATTGTGGCGCGGTCGGCGAGGGGGAGCGCGGCGATGCCCGGGCCGTAGAATTCGACGAACTTGCCGACCACACCCTTCTTGCGGAGCATTTCGGTGACCGTGAGCACGAGATCGGTGGCGGTCGCGCCCTCGGCGAGCTTGCTGGTGAGGCGGAAACCCACGACCTGAGGGATCAGCATCGACACCGGCTGTCCCAGCATCGCCGCTTCCGCCTCGATCCCACCCACACCCCACCCGAGCACGCCGAGCCCGTTGATCATCGTGGTGTGCGAGTCCGTCCCTACCAGCGTGTCAGGGTAGGCTTGCGGCTTGCGGCTTTCGTCGGTGAAGACCACTCTGGCGAGGTACTCCAGATTGACCTGGTGCACGATGCCGGTATCGGGCGGCACGACCCGGAACCCCTTGAACGTCTGCTGCGCCCAGCGAAGCAAGGCATAGCGCTCGCGGTTGCGTTGGAACTCGAGATCGGCGTTCACCTGGAATGCGGTGGGGGTACCGAACTCGTCCACGATGACCGAGTGGTCGATCACGAGCTCGGCGGGCAAGAGGGGGTTGACCTTCTTCGGGTCGCCGCCCATGGCCTCCATCGCGTCGCGCATCGCGGCGAGGTCCACCACCGCCGGCACGCCGGTGAAGTCCTGCATCAGGACGCGCGCCGGCATGAATGCGATCTCGTCCTCGGGGGTCTTCTTCGGGTCCCAGCGCGCGAGCGCCTCGATCTCGCGGGCCGCCACGGTGCGCCCGTCCTCTCGGCGTAACAGGTTTTCGAGCAGGATGCGGAGCGAATAGGGGAGCCGCGACACCGGGAGCCCGCGTCGCTCGAGTGCCTCCAGCTTGAAAATCTGGAACGGCCGATTCCCGACCGTGAGATGTGAAGCCGAGCCGAAGCTGTTTGACGAGGTCATTCGACGGCCTTGACGTCCACGACGTAGTACTGCGTCTCCCCGAAGCAGCTCGTCGGGATGCCCATGTGTTGATGATAGGCGAGTGCCACCCGTTTCCCCATGGTCTGATTGACCAGCCTGGCGATGGAGTCGGTTCGAACGGTAAAGTAGAATTTTTCGGCCATGGTCCCCGGGATGGATACGATGGCGAGCTCGCCTTCCCAGGTTTTACAGATCCAGCCTTTCTTCGAGAACTTCTGCACATAGCCAGCGCGCTCGCCCTTCGAGTAGCTCCAGGTGAGGGCGGCCCAGGTGTACAGAGCGAACACGACGATGGGCAGGATCACCACGCCGGCGATGATGAGCTTCTGCGTGCGCGAGAGCGTGAAGTTCACGAAGTGAAGTTAACCTCGTACGTCTCCGTCTTGTACGGCGCGAAGCCGCGCTTTTTGTAATTCGGGAGCGCAGCGGGATGATCGAGCGTACAGGTGTGCAGCCACACGCGCGCTGGCTGGAGGACCCAGGCATCCCGTACGGCGCACGACAGGAGATGCTTGCCGCGGCCGCGGCCGATGGCGGCGGGGAAGAGACCGAAGTACGCGATCTCGACGGAGCGGTCCTCCGGCACGCGGCGCAGCTCGTACCAGCCCACCAGCGCGTCGCCTTGCCGGGCTACGTGAAGCGTGATCTCGGGGCGGGCGAGGTGGTCGCGGATCTCCTGGTCAGTCCAGTCCCAGCGATCACGCCAGTGATACGCCTGCCCCACCGTGCGGTAGCAGCGGCGATACAGCTCCGGGCTCGGCCCGCGGACGTGGTCGATGACTAAGTCGGGGAAGTCCCCGAAGGCCGTCTGAAACTGGTCCGGCGACGTGAGCTCGAGGTACGTCCGAATGGCTTGCACAGCGGGAATCTACCAACCTATCTTTTTTCCCCATGACCTTCAACAAGATGGGCACCGTCCCACTGCCGCTCGCCCTACACCTCGCGAGCTACACCGTGCTGGGATTGTTCTGCTTCTTCGCAGGCGCGCTCAACCTGATCGACCCGGGCAAGATCCCGCACGGCCTCATGTTCCTCGCCGTGTGTGGCTTCAGCTGGGGCTACGTCTTCGGCATCCTGATGGCGCGGAAGGAAGTCATCATCCTGGGCTTCGTCGCGAGCGTGGCGTGGCTCATCGCCGCGGTCATCGGCGCCACCCGGTTCGAGTTCGACTGGCGACTCACGGCGCTGCTGGTGGGACTCGGCGCCTACGGGCTGATCGCACTCGGGCTGTACCGCGCGCGCATCCTGGAGCACTGACCGGCGTCAACCAACCGACGTCACCTCGATGTGCTCCGGTGCGGCGGGTAGCTCGACGACGAAGCGTGCTCCGCCGAGCTCCGAGTCTTCGATCCAGATCTTGCCGCCGACCTCGGTGACCACGCGCTGACAGATGGCGAGCCCGAGCCCCGTCCCCTCGTCGGGACTCTTGGTGGTGAAGAACGGGTCGAAGATGCGGCCCCGGATGTCCCGAGGGACGCCCGGCCCCGAGTCGTCGACGGTGAGCCGGACCCAACCTTCGCGTGCCTGCGTGCGGAGCTGAATGACGGCGGGATTCCGCCCGCGCACCACATACTCCGCGTTGGTCACTAGGTTGATCACCACCTGCTGCAGCTCCTGACCCAGGCCGAGCACCGCCGGGGCGGAGTCATCGAGGGTCGTCCGGAATTCAATGCTTTCGGCTCGCAGCACTCGCCGGCGGATCTCTGACACGTCGTGCACCAGGTCGTTCATCTGGACCCGCGTGGGGGTCGTGTCGGCGCGGCGTGCGAGCCGCAGGAGGCTCCGGACGATGCGCGCGGCGCGGTCCACCTCGCGGGTGATGGTCGCCGCCGTGGTGCTGGTCTCCGGGTCCTTGCTCGCGCGCCCGAGGAGCTCCGCTTCCATCCGGATCGCCGCGAGGGGGTTGTTCACCTCGTGCGCCACGCCGCTCGCGATCTCCCCGACGGTGGCCAGCTTTTCGCGCGCGATCAGCTCGCGTTGCGCCCGGAGCTCGTCGGTCCGGTCGTAGAGTGCCACCAGCAGACTGTCCGGTCCGACGCCCGAGAGGCCGGTCACCGTGCAGTCGCAGATGCGACGGTCGCCCGACGGCTGGGTCACGAGCACGCGGCCATGCCACGGCTCACCCTGGCGCGGGCGAGCGAGGACCAGATGGAGCGAGATCTCGCTCGGGGACAGGCCCAGGGCCTCGAGGTGGGTGCCCAGGGCCTGCCCCTCCGCTGGAATGCCCAGGAGGCGGCAGCCCGCCTGGTTCAGCTGTTGGACGCGACCCCCGCGGTCGACGAGCGCCATGGGCAGCGGGCTGCCGTCCACCATGGCGTGCGCCCGCTCAGCAGCGGCCCGGGCTCCACTCACCGCTTCCGACAGCTCGAGCCCGCCCGCGATGTAGGCGGCCACCGCCGTCAAGTATTGCAGCTCCATCAACGCGAACGGCAGGGGCTGGTTGACTCCGGGGCGCTGGTAGCGGACGACGCCGACGGTGCCCACGACGCCGCTGGATGTGCGGAGCGGTGCGATCATGGCCGCCCGGGCCGTCCCGGAGGGTGAGAGCGACCGCTGCGCGCCCTCTTCTGACATGATGTTGTCGGTGAGAAACGCCTCGCCGGTCCGCACCACGCGTCCGTTGAGGCTGGCGTCGATCGTGATCTGGGCGCCGTCGAGCTCCACGCATTGGCCCACTGTCGCCGCGACTCGCAGCGTGTCGGGGTCGGCGCCCCGCAACGCCACGTAGGCACCCTGAGCTTCGACGAGGCTCGTGACGCTTTGCAGCGTATAGCGCAGCAACAGCTCGCGCTCCGGTGCCGCGAGCAGCCAACGCGACAGCTCGACCAGGAACGTCCCGAGCCGGCGCTCACGCTCGAGCCCACTGCGGCGCGCCACCATCACCGCGAGGTGCGTCGCGATCTCGATCGTCGAGCGTAGCGCGTCGCCGGGGAACCCGGCCGGCAGGCCCTGGAATCGGGCGCTGACGTGGCGCCCCTCGGCGTCGTGATAGTCGGTGAGAAACGGCTCGCCCTCCTTCCCCGCGACGCCCGCGTCGACGCTGCCCGATTCGGTGAGGCCCTTGTAGGTGAGCTCGACCCGCGCGCCGCCCGCCCAATCGCTCAGGATGTCGGTGGCCGCCTGCCAGAAGGCCCGCGTTTGCTTGGCGCGGCCGGCCTCGGTCAGAAGCTTCCGGATTGGGTCGAGCATCGCCTAGGGGTTGGTCGGTCGGATATCGAGCTCGCTGATCATCGCTCGATCGTCGGCGGTGACCGCGGCGAGCACGGCGTGCGCGACGTCCTCGGCGGTGAGCACACGATCCCGGTTGTGCCGGACGCGCTCTCCCTTCTCCGCGAACTCGGTGGCCACCGAGCCTGGACAGATCGCGACGACTCGGATGCCGCGCTTTCGGACCTCGAGCATCAGGCTCTTCGAGAAGCCGAGCACCGCGTGCTTGGAGGCGCAGTAGGCCGTCCCGCCCTCGATGCCGTTCCTGCCCGCGAGCGAAGCGATGTTGACGATCGTGCCCGTCCCCGCATCCACCATTCCCCTGAGGAATGACCGCGTCACCAGGTAGAGCGAGCGCACGTTCACGCTCATCGTCTGATCCCAGTCCTCGAGCGAGAGGTCGAGCAGCGGTGTGAAACGGCCGATCCCTGCGTTATTCACCAGGACTCCTGGGGCACCGCGCTCGCGGCTCACGAACGCCGCGAACGTCGTCACGCAGGCGGGGTCTGACACGTCGCACGGCATGCCAATCGCGTCGACCCCGGCGGCATGGAGGGCTCCTACGGTGGCGTCCACGTTGGCTGCCGTCCGGGCGCAAATGGCGACGCGCGCCCCCGCACGCCCCAGGGCGAACGCCGTGGCGCGGCCGATTCCCTCGGTGGCCCCGGTGATCACCGCGAGCGAGCCCGGAAGTTCCATAGGGGGTCAAATATATGGCTCCCATCAGCACGAAGGGGGATGGGAACCGGCCGGTGTTTTCGGGTCATAGAGGAGGATCAATGGAAGCGGCGCTTGCCCTGATAGCCGACGACATCGTTACACCCACCGAAGCCAAACCCGCCGTCCCGCCCGCCAATGACGACGACCTGCTCGATGCGTACTCTCGCGCGGTGACGAGTGCGGCCGAAAAAGTCGGGCCAGCCGTCGTGAGCGTCGAGGTGCGCCATCGCGCCGAGCGCCGTGGCAGGCCCGCACGCGAGGTACCGGGGAGCGGGTCGGGTTTCGTGTTCACACCCGACGGATTTGTCCTGACGAACAGCCACGTGGTCAACGGCGCGACGCGGATCGATGTCGCGTTTGCCGACGGCCACCGAGTCCAGGCCGACATCGTGGGAGACGACCCGGGCACCGATCTGGCCGTGATTCGGGTGTCCCCCGTCGCGCTCACCGTCGCCGAGCTCGGCGATTCGGGTACGCTCCGCGTCGGGCAGCTCGTCGTGGCGATCGGGAATCCCCTGGGGTTCCAGAGCACCGTCACCGCCGGCGTCGTGAGCGCCGTGGGCCGGTCGTTCCGTTCGGTTGGCGGGCGCCTGATCGACGACGTGATCCAGACGGACGCTGCGTTGAACCCGGGCAACTCCGGCGGGCCGCTCGTGGACTCGCGGGGCCGAGTGGTGGGTGTCAACACCGCCGTCATCCTGCCCGCGCAGGGCATTTGTTTTGCGGTGGGGATAACGACCGCGAAATTCGTGGCCGGCCAGTTGATCCGGCACGGCAAGATTCGGCGCGGTCGCATCGGCGTGGCGGGGCAGAGCATGCCCTTGCTCCGACTGGCCCAGCGGGCGCACGGGCTCGACGCCAAGAGCGGCGTGCTCGTGACCGGTGTCGAGGCCGGCAGCCCGGCCGAGCGAGCCGGCCTCGCATCGGGCGACATCATTGTAGACTTCGACGGGAAGGCCGTGACGGGGGTCGACGACCTCCACCGGTTGCTCGTCACCGAGAGCATCGGCGCGCGCACCACCATCGTCGTGTTGCGCAAGGCCGACCGGCTCGAGCTGGCGATCGTCCCCGAGGAGTCCGCCGCGGCGACCAACTAAAAAGGACGTCCCATGACCGATACCGAACGCCCTGCGCAAAGCCCGCTTCCCGCGGGGACGCGGGCGCCCGCGTTCACGCTGGCGAGCGCCCCCGATCGAACCGTTTCGCTCAAGGAATTTCTGGGTCGGCCGGTGATACTGGCGTTTTACCCTGCGGATTGGAGCCCGGTCTGCGGGGACCAGATGGCACTGTACAACGAGGTGCTGCCCGAATTCCAGCGCTACGGTGCGCAGCTGCTCGGGATCTCGGTGGATGGCGTGTGGTGCCACGCGGCCTTCGCCGCGAACCGGAAGCTTCACTTTCCACTTCTCGCGGATTTCGAGCCGAAGGGAGCGGTGGCCCGCCGGTACGGCGTGTATCGCACCGGCGATGGGTTCACCGAGCGGGGGTTATTCGTCATCGACGGCGACGGCGTCGTCCGGTGGAGCTACGTGTCGCCGATCGACGTCAACCCAGGCGCGGACGGTATTCTGCGCGCGCTGGAAGCGCTCGTCCCCGAAGCGAGGCCGGCCTGAGCCGTCGCACCGAGTCCGCGGTCCTGACGCCCCCGATCAGCGGGCGCGATCACGTCAAGGGCCCCGCCGACGCGGCGGTGACGCTCGTCGAGTACGGAGACTTCGAGTGCCCGCACTGCGGCCGCGCGTACCCGATCGTCAAGGCCGTCCAGCAGGCGATGGGGCCGCGCTTGCGGTTCGCGTTTCGAGATTTTCCCCTGCGTGAGAGCCACCCCCATGCCGAGCACGCCGCGGAAGCGGCGGAGGCGGCGGGCGCCCAGGGGAAGTTTTGGGAGATGCACGACCGGCTGTTCGAGCGCCAGTTTGCGCTCGACGACGAGTATTTGATCGAGTACGCGACCGATCTGGGCCTCGACGCTCGGCGCTTCGAGAAAGAGCTGACGGCCGGCGTGTACGCACCCCGTGTGCGGGAGGATTTCCGCAGCGGCGTGCTGAGCGGCGTCAACGGCACGCCCACATTCTTCATCAACGGCGTGCGACACGACGACTCGTGGGACTTGGAGCCGCTGCGTGCGGCGTTGGAGCAGGCGGCGAACGCTAAGCGCTGATCGCGCCCGGGAACCGGGCGGGATCCGGCGTAAAGCCCGGAAAGATCGCATCGAGTCCGGTGGCGCCCAGGTGGCGCGCCAGCAGCTCGGCGAACAGGTCTCGAAAGTCCGTCGTCACCGCCAGGTCGCGGCCCTCGAATCGCTGCGCGGGATCGAGGCCCGGCCACCGGCCGAGCATCCGACCGCCGCGGACGGGACCGCCGAGCACCAGCATGGCCGTGGCATGTCCGTGATCCGTCCCGGCGTTGCCGTTCTCCCGCACGGTGCGCCCGAACTCCGACATCGTCAGCACGACCACGTCGCGCATCCGCTCGCCCAAATCCTGGGTGAATGCGGCAAGTGCCTGCCCGAGCTCCGCGAGCCGCGCGGCGAGCTGCCCCTCGCCCCCTCCCTGATTCACGTGTGTGTCCCATCCGGTGACGTCCGCGAACGCGACCTGTAGTCCGACATCGGCCTTGATCAGCTGGGCGATCTCGAGCATGGACTTGCCGAGCGTGCCCCGCGGGTAGTCGACTCCGTTCGCCGGCTGGTACTGCGTGGGATCGACCTGCTTGAGCTTCTGCACCGCCTCGAACGCCTCCTGAGACGACGATGACAGGAGCCCCGTGGCGGAGCCCGCGTACAGCTCCTCGAAGGCTCGCGTGAGCCGATCGCGGGCGGCTGGTTGCGGGGCTCGCAGGCCGAACGCCTGCAAGTCGTCGATCGCGAGCGCGGGAGCGGTGCCGGCGAGGATGCGTGGGAGCTGGGGACCGAAGGCGACCGCGCGGAACGGCGTGTCCTGGTGCTCGCGGTCGTGCTGGCAATAGCGGTTGAGCCATCCGTCGGGGGTCGCCTTCACGCCCGGTGTACCGGACTCCATGTAGTCCTGGGCATCGAAGTGACTGCGTGTCGCGTTCGGAGAACCGATGGCGTGGACGATGGCGAGGCTCTTCGCATCCCACAGGGGCTTGAGCGCCGCCAGGCGCGGGTGCAGACCGAAATGTCCATCCAGGTCCACGACGTCATTTGCGGGCACGGCGATACGCGGTCGTTCGCTGTAGTACAGCGGATCGCCGTGCGGGACGATCATGTTCAGGCCGTCCACGGCGCCGCGTTGGAAGAGACAGACGAGAACCGGGCGGGTAGACGGATAGACGGTTAGACGGTTAGCCGTCGCGTAAGCAGCACGGGCCAAAAAGAGCGGGTCGAGCCCCAGGCTGAAGAGGGCTAGCCCACCCGACTTCACAAACACTCGTCTCGAGATCGTCATGTAAGCGCCTCCCTAACCGTCTAACCGTCTAACCCTCTAACCGTCTAGCTACTGTCTCTGAAATTCCGGCCCGCCAAGCGCAAGCCCTACTGCCAGGGCTCGTGTTTGTCGGGGATCGCTCAAGTCCGACATCTGACGCCGCACGACCTGCTTGGTATTCTCCGACATCGTACCGCCCAGGATTTCTCGGTTGACAGTGGCGATCAGCACGTCGGGGCTCGCCGCGGCCTCCAAGCCCGAGTCCCCGGTCACGGTGACCCCGGGCAGCTTGCCGGCGGCCAGGGCCACGGCGGCGTTCATGCGGTCGAGCAGCGCGCCGCTGTTCACCCACGCCGCTTCCATCTCAGGATAGCCATCCGGGGCCACGTGCAGAAAGAGTGGTTCGCCGAGCCGCGCCACGACCTGGGCCAGCCGGGCCGTCGTATCGGGATCGGCGCCCACCGCCCGCACCGCGCTGACGACGAACTCGAGCGGGGTCTTGACCTTGGCCCTGACGTTCTGGGGTGCCCAGAAATCAGGGCCGGTCACGATGGCGCGCAGCACCTCGCCGATATCGCCGTTCGACCGCTTCCACGCTGCGACCGCGTCGTCGACGCAGCCGTCCGGTGGATCGTCGTTCACGAATCGCTGGCACAACTTCGAGCTGACGTGATGCATGGTCGCCGGCAGGCTCGCGAGCATCTTCAAGAGTCGGATGCCCTCGTCCCGGCCGTGCCCTTCCGAAAACTGGACACCGAGCACCTGCTTCTCCCCGCCGTCATGCGCCCAATCGTGAAACTCGAAATCTCCGCCTTGCTGCGGGCGCTTGATGCTCCAGCCCGTGAGGATTCGCGCGACCTCGATCACGTCCTGCTGCGTGTAGCCCCCGTCCACCCCCACGGTGTGCAGCTCGAGCAGCTCGCGAGCGTAGTTCTCGTTGATCCCCTGGGGCGCCTTTTGAAGCGCGAGCTGGCGCATGGAGTCCCGCTCGGCCGGATCGCGCGGAGGAAAACTGAAGAGTCCGGGGCGGCGCCCGAACAAGGGACGTGCTCGGACCCGCATCGCTTCCGGCGGAACCGAGCCCGGCGCCACGCTCTCCCAGTTGTCCAGATAGAAGAGCATCGCGGGACTCTCGGCGGTCGCGATCAGGAGGTCCGAGAAATGCCCCATCGCGTTCGGACGGATGGTATGCTCGATGTAATCGGGCGTGAGAAACCGGTCGGCGCCCTTGCCGAAATACACGTTGAAATGATTGGTCCAGAAGTCGACCATGACTTCGTACAACTGGCGCTCGGAGAGCGCAGCGCGCACCACCGCGAGCTCCTGAAACTGTCCGGCCAAGCGGCGGGCCGTGCGTTCCCGCGGAGTGACTGTGGTGTCGGCCCCGCTGTTCGCCGCTTGCTTTCGCTCCCGGCGCTCACGCTGGACCTCCGCGTACATGCCCGCGAGATCCCCGCGGTCGTAGTTCAGGATGGGAAACTCGTGCTCGCGCACCGCGAGGGCGTCGTCGTCGATCTTCCGGGGCGCGAGCTGGCGGTCGGTCCAGTGCATCACGCCCTCGGCGGCCACGCGGTCGAGTTCACCCGGCCGCGGCCCGTACGCCAGGCGGTTCAGCGCGTGCAGCGCCGAGTCACGGGCGGACAGCCCGGAAGTCGGTAGCGGCGCGGCATGCTGCGCCCCTACAGTGGGCCAGGCCACCACGCCGGCCAGCAGGCACGCCAGGGTGCGGTATTTCATGCGGTATATTGACGAACTGCCACCTCGGGAAGTTAAGGTCGTGACCGCTCCACGCCGTTTCGTTTCGCACGGTATCCTCCCAACTGCCAGGAGCTTACTGTCGGAGCCGGACGGCAAGCCACCCACCTGGTCCGAGCGCCTCCAGGCGCTCAAGCACGTGCCCCCGCTCCTCAAGCTGGTGTACCAGACGCACCGCGGATACACGGTCGCGATCCTCGCGCTCCGGGCGGTGCGCTCGCTCATCCCGCTGGCCGTGCTGTGGATCGGCAAGCTGATCATCGACGGTGTGATAGCGGCGATGCGGGTACGGGAGACCGGGGGCGGGGGAGGGGGGGCGGTCGACTGGTGGTATCTGGGCGGGCTCGTGACCCTGGAGCTCGCTATCGCGGTCGGGGGGGAGGGGCTGGCGCGCCTCTCGTCGCTCCTCGAGAGCCTGCTCGGCGACCTGTTCTCCAATCGGATCAGCGTGCGACTCATGCAGCACGCGGCGACGCTCGACCTCGCGCAGTACGAGGACTCGGAGACGTACGATCATCTGGAGCGCGCGCGCCGGCAGACGGTCGGGCGGATCGGGCTCGTGGCCTTGTTGCTCTCCACGGCTCAGGACCTGGTGACGCTCGTGTCGCTCGCGGCCGTGCTCCTGGTGCAGCTGCCGTGGCTGCTGTTGCTGCTCGTGGTCGCGGTCGTCCCCTCCTTCCTGGGCGAGACTCACTACGCCGCGCTTGGCTACTCGCTGCTCTTTTCGTGGACGCCGGAGCGCCGCCTGCTCGACTACCTGCGCTACGCCGGCGCCTCGGACGAGATGGCCAAGGAGGTGAAGCTGTTCGATCTCTCGAGCTTCCTGGTCGACCGGTACGCGAAGCTGTCCGACGAGTTTTACGACGCCAACAAGCGGCTGGCCATCAGGCGAAACGTCGTTTCGACTGCGTTCGTGACCCTCGGCACACTGGGCTACTATGGCGCCTACGCGGTGACCATCTATCTCACCGTGCTCGGTCAGTTCACGATCGGCGCGCTGACGTTTCTCGCCGGGTCGTTCCGACAGAGTCGCGACCTCATCCAGCGAATCCTGTTGTCGCTCTCGCAGGTGTTCGAGCAGAGCCTGTACCTCTCTGACCTGTTCACGTTCTTCGACGTGCAGCCGCGCGTGACGTCCAAGCCCGGCGCGCGAGCGGTGCCCGTGTTGATTCGGCGCGGCTTCGAGTTTCAAGACGTGGGGTTCCGCTACCCGGGTTCCGATCGCTGGGCGGTGCGCCACCTGACGTTCACCTTCGAGCCCGGCGAGCGCATCGCGCTCGTGGGAGAGAACGGCGCGGGAAAGACCACGCTAGTGAAGCTGCTGGCCCGTCTATACGACCCGGACGAAGGACGCATTCTCCTCGACGGCGTGGACTTGCGTGACTACGACTTGATCAGCCTGCGCAAGAACATTGGGGTGATTTTCCAGGACTTCGTGCGGTACGATTTCATCCTGAAGGAGAACATCGGGGTGAGCCAGGTGGAGGCGTTGGATGACGACGCGCGCGTGCGCGAAGCCGGGCGCCGCAGCCTGGCCGACGCGGTCGCCGGGCGGCTGGAGCGGGGATACGACCAGATGCTGGGCCGCCGTTTCGAAGGCGGCGTGGAGCTCTCGGGTGGGGAATGGCAGAAGGTGGCGCTGGGGCGGGCCTACATGCGGGAGGCCCAAGTGCTGATCCTCGACGAGCCCACCGCGTCGCTCGACGCGCGGGCCGAGTACGAGGTGTTCCTGCGCTTCGCGGAGCTCACGAAGGGACGGATGGCGGTGCTGATCTCACACCGGTTCTCGACCGTCCGAATGGCCGACCGGATCCTCGTGCTCAGGAGTGGCGAGCTGGTCGACCAGGGAACGCACGAGGAGCTGGTGGCACGCGCCGGACTGTATGCGGAGCTCTTCAGTCTCCAGGCGGCGGGGTACCGGTAGGCGCGAATCTGTAGCACCACGCCTCGCCCTCCAGCACCGTCCCACCGGTCTGCCGACTCACCTTGATCTTCAGCTGGCACACCGGCTTGGACCCGTGGACGCTCAGGACCTCCGCCTCGGCCGTGATCGTGTCGCCGATGAACACCGGGGCCGTGAACTTCCAATTCTGACTCAGGAACACGGTGCCGGGCCCCGGGAGATCCATCGCGACGAGCGCGTGCAACAGGCCGGTGGTGAGCCCACCCTGGACGACGAGCTTCCCAAACGTCGTTCTGGCTGCGAAGGCGGGATCGAAGTGCAGCGGATTGTAATCGCCCGTCAGCTGGGCGAAGGTCTTCACGTGGTCGGCGGTGAGGGTGAGGCGGCGGGACGCCCGTTGGCCGACGGTGACGCTCATCTCGCCGCGCGCCGCTCGAGGCCGGCGACGAACGGCGCGAAGTACTCCTTCCAGACCGCCGCCGCGGTGTGGGTCCCATGCCCCCGCGTGCGCTCGCTCGTGGGAATGAGCACGTAGCGGGCGTTCTTCCCGTGCGGCATCAACCGCTCCATCAGACCCAACTCCGGCGGATTGATGAAGTCGTCCGCCGAGTTGATCGCGAGCACCGGCACGCTGATGTGATCGAGCTCGCCGCTCGGGTCGTAGTCGCGCGAGGCATCCACCTGGTAGAGGAGATCGTTCGCGTCGGTGGCGGCGTAGCGCGTGTCGAGCCAGCGGGCGATCACCGCGTCCGCGGAGTCGCGAGTCGGCGCGGCGCGTTGCTGTACGAGCGGTGCGCTGCCCGCGATGAACAACAGCTGGAGCGCCGCCCGCAGCCCTCGAGGCTGCACCGTGTAGTCGCCGTTCTTCCAGTCGGGATCGCTCTTGATGTCGTCGATGATCATCCGGCGCCACATGCGATTCCGTCCCGCGATTTGGGTCGGGATGCAGGCGAGCGGCACGAGCCCGTCCATGAAGTCGGCGTGCCGCTCGCCCCACATCCAGCTGTGCATGCATCCCATCGAGGTGCCCATGACCAGGAGCAGGTGATCCACCCGCAGCTCGACGGTGACGAGTCGGTACTGGGCAGCCACGAGATCTTCGTACCCGTAGTGGGGGAACCGCGCGCGTAGCCCGTCGCTCGGCTTGGACGACCGGCCGTGCCCGATGTTGTCCGGCAGGATGAGATAGTGGGTGGTCGTGTCGAGCGGCTGCCCGACCCCATAGAGCTCGCCCGCGAACAGCGGGGAGAGGAACTGGCTCCCGGACCCTCCGGTCCCATGCAGGATCAGGACCGCGTTCCGGACGACGCCGGTTGCGTCGCGGCGAGGGTGGCCCAGCGTGCGGTAATGGATCCGCAGCTCGGCGAGGGTCTCACCACTCGCAAAGCGGAAGTCCTTGATGACAAAGCTACCCGTGTCTCCCTGTACGGCCGCCGCGACCAACAGGAAGATCGCGGCGGTCATGCGAGGTAGCGCTCGCGCAGGATCGCGACGTGGTGGCGCTCGTGACCGGCGATGATCCAGGCGAGCGCCTGTACGGAGACCTCGTTGTTGCTGGCCACGCCGCGACGGGCCAGCGTTTCTCGCGGGAGCCCGGCGAACAGCGCGATGGTGGCCCGGCGCACCGCGTCGAGCTCGGCGGTGAGATCTGCAAGGGGCCGCGCGTCGAATTTCCCGGCGGGAGCCCACGCTTGCTCGTCGAACGAAGGGAGTGGTTGGTCGTCGCCGCGCGCGAAGCGCAGCGCGCGATAGCAGAACACGCGCTCGGCGTCCGCCACGTGTCCGATTACCTCCTTGATGCTCCACTTCCCGGGCGCGTACCGATGGAGCGCCTTCTGCTCCGACAGTCCGGCAAGTAGCTGCTGGGTCTCGCGCCGCTGACTCTCGAGCGTCCCTAGCAGGTCGCCGTGCGGGACCTTGCCGATGTAGCGGTCGTAGTACGGCGCGTATTCCCCCGCCGTCGGGCGCGGAATGGCGGCGACAGTCACGCGACCCTCCTGGGTCGTTTGGAGGCAGCCTTCGGAGGAGGCGCGCCGCGGCGGAACCGGGCGAGCCGGGCCTGGGCGTCGGGCATCTTCAGGATCAGCTGCTCCAGCTTGTCCAAGTAAGTCGGGTTGTTGAGCAACCCGCGGAACTCGTTGAGGAACGGCTGCAGTCGCGCGTACACCATCAGATGCTCACCATTCACGTCGGCGAACATCCTTTCGTCGATTGCCTCATGTAGGACGAGCGCTGCGGCCATGCTCCAGTAGGTCGTCACCATGCGATACGCGGCGCTCGACTTGCCGCGGTAGATCGCCAGGATCTCCTGTGCGCTCTTCGGGTGAAAATCCTCGCGGAACCAGGCGCGCGCCTTGCGCATCACCGGCTCGCGGCGCAGGTCGTACAATTCGAGGAGCAGCTTGGCGCTTTCGTATTTGGACGTCACGGGTGGCTCCGTTGTGTAGGGAATAGACTGAAGCTACGCGGAGGCCTGCCCCGCGGCGACCCAGGCCCGCCACGTATCCTCCGCCGGGCCGATGGTCAGCTGTTGCTGTTGCCGGACCAACGGCATGCGGAGCAGCAGGGGCTCGACACTCAGGCGCTCGAGCCAACGCTCCTCCGAGAGCCGCGCGGACGCGAGGCCGAGCTCGGCAAACCGCTTCGCATCGCGGTCGATCAGGGCCGGCACGCCGAACCGCTGTGCGAAGCG
>DASZCN010000118.1:0-19474 GCA_035943095.1 Gemmatimonadales bacterium
CCCCTACCCTCTTCGTTGAACGCCGCCTCCGATGCCAGCCCCGTTCGCTGCCTGGATGCGGACGCCGAGCGGGAAATGATTTTCCGCATCGACGCCGCCAAGGCGGCGGGCGACACCCTGGGCGGCGTGGTCGAAGTCGTAGCGCTGGGCCTGCCCGTGGGCCTCGGCTCGCACGTTTCCTGGGACACGAAGCTCGACGGCCGCCTCGCGCAGGCGCTGATGTCGATCCCGGCGGTGAAGGGAGTCGAGCTCGGGCTGGGCTTCGAGGCGGCGCGGCGCAAGGGCTCCGAGGTGCACGACGAGATCCTCCCGGGTCTGGCCCGCGCCACCAACCGCGCCGGCGGCACGGAAGGGGGCATGACCACCGGCGAGCCGCTGGTGGCGCGCGTGGCGATGAAGCCGATCTCCACTCTGATGGCGCCACTCCGCACCGTGGATCTCCGGACCGGGACTCCGGCGCAGGCGCAATCCGAGCGGTCGGATGTGACGGCGGTGCCCGCGATGGGCGTCATCGCGGAGGCGATGCTGGCGTTGGTGCTCGCGCAAGCGCTGCTCGAGAAGTTCGGCGGCGACGCGCTGAGTGAGACCAAGCGGAACTTTGAGGGGTATCTGGCTCAGGTTCGCGCCCGCACGCCCAAGGGAGCTGCCTCGTGAGACGGCACATCGTCCTCGTCGGCCTCCCGGGATGCGGCAAGACCACCGTGGGCCGGCTCGTGGCCGAGCGTTTGCAGGCGGCGTTCGTCGATATCGACGCGATTCTCGCGCGCCGCGAAGGTAAGCCGATCACGATGATCTTCGCGGAGAAAGGCGAGGCGGCATTCCGCGACATGGAGCGCAAGGAAATGGAAAGCGCGCTCGGCAACGCGGCGGCGGTGATCGCGCCGGGCGGTGGTTGGGCCGCGCAGCCGGGCGCGCTCGAAGGTGCGAAGGGCCGCGCGCTCGTGATCTATCTCCGCACGCGTCCCGAGACCGCGACGCAGCGCGCTGCGCCCGAGGGAAACCGTCCGTTGTTAATGGGAGAGGACCCGCTGGCGCGGATGCGGGAGCTGCAGAAGGAGCGCGAGCCGTTCTATCGCGCCGCGAACGCCGAGGTCGACACCGAAGGGAAATCGGCGCCACAGGTGGTAAGCGAGGTGATCAGGCTTGCGCAATCGAGTGCGGGATGGTAAAGATGCGCTCTCGTGTCGTTTGACGAAGGATTGACGAGTGACTGCTAAAAAGAGTGTCGTGAAGGATGTGGAGGCAGTGAAGGTCGCGAAGCCGAAGCGGCGGCGCGCCAAGACGGAGGCCGTTGCCGCGGCCGAAGGGAAGGGTGCGCTC
This sequence comes from Gemmatimonadales bacterium, assembly GCA_035943095.1. Classification (GTDB taxonomy): domain Bacteria; phylum Gemmatimonadota; class Gemmatimonadetes; order Gemmatimonadales; family GWC2-71-9; genus AG41. The sequence goes on from DASZCN010000118.1 coordinate 1,321, forward strand.
GTCATCGTCGAGTCGCCCACCAAGGCGAAGACGATCGGCAAGTACCTGGGCTCGGGCTACACGGTGAAGGCCACGGTCGGGCACCTCCGCGACCTGCCGCAGCGCAAGCTCGGCGTGGACGTGGAAAACGGCTTCACGCCGGAATACGTGACGATCAAGGAGAAGGCCAAGACGCTGGCGGAGATCAAGAAGGCCGCCAAAGCGTCGGCGCGCGTGTTGCTCGCCACCGACCCGGATCGTGAAGGCGAGGCGATCGCCTGGCATGTGGCGAGCCAGCTGGGCAACGGCGGCAAGGTGCGGCGCGTCCTGTTCCACGAGATCACAAAGGACGCGGTGGCCCATGCGCTCGCCCATCCGCTGGACATCGACCAGCGCAAGGTGGACGCCCAGCAGGCCCGCCGCGTGTTGGACCGGCTGGTGGGCTACAAGACCTCGCCCCTCCTCTGGAAGAGCATCAAGACCGGACTGTCGGCGGGCCGCGTGCAGACCGTGGCCCTGCGCCTGATCTGCGAGCGCGAGGAGGAGATCCGCAAGTTCGTGCCGCAGGAGTACTGGACCATCGAGGCCGACCTCGAGAAGGACGGCCAGGGCTTCCAGGCGCGGCTGCACAAGCTCGACGGCAAGAAGCCCGAGATCAAGGACGAGGCCAGCGCCAAGGCCATCGTAGTCGAGGCGTTGAAGATCCCGTTCAAGGTCACGACGGTCGAGAAGGGCGAGCGCCGTCGGCCGGCGCCGCCACCGTTCCGGACCAGCACCCTCCAGCAGGAAGCGGCGAAACAGCTGGGGTTTTCGGCCGCGGTCACGATGCGGCTCGCGCAGCAGCTGTACGAGGGCATCGAGGTCGGGGAAGAGGGTCCGGTGGGCTTGATCACCTACATGCGCACCGATTCGGTGCGCGTGGCGGATTCGGCCATCGTCCAGGCCCGCGACTATATCGCGAAGGAGTACGGCAAGCCCTACCTCCCGAGCGAACCGGTGGTGCACAAGGGCGGGAAGAGCAACTCACGCGTGCAGGACGCCCACGAGGCCATCCGGCCCACCGACGTGCTCCGCCGCCCGGACGACCTGAAGGAGTATCTCGACTCGCGGCAGTTCAAGCTGTACCAGCTGATCTGGCGCCGGTTCGTCGCCTCGCAAATGACGCCCGCGGTGTTCGAGACCACGAAGGTGGACTTCGATCTCGGCCGGTTCGTGTTCCGGGCGACGGGATCGCGCGTCCTGTTCGACGGCTACCACGTGCTGTATCACGAGGCGCACGAGCCGGAAGAGGGGAAGACGCTCGAAGATCTGCCCCCGATCCCGCCGCTCGCGCAGGGCGATGTGGTCACCGTCAAGCAGATCACGCCCAACCAGCACTTCACCGAGCCGCCCCCGCGCTACAGCGAGGCAAGCCTGGTGAAGGAGCTCGAGCGTCTGGGGATCGGGCGCCCCTCGACGTACGCGAGCATCATCTCCACCCTCAAGACGCGGTGGTACGCCACGGCCAAGGACCGCCGCTTCGCGCCCACACCACTGGGGGAGACCGTGTGGAAGGTGATGAAGCGGTCGTTCCCCGATGTGTTCGAGGTCGGCTTCACGGCGCAGATGGAGGACGAGCTCGACAAGGTGGAGGAGGGCGATCTCGCCTGGCAAAAGGTGCTGGGCGACTTCTGGGGGCCGTTCGCGAAAGCGCTGGACGCGGTCGACGTGCAACGGCTGATCCACGACGTGCACGATCTCTCGGAGTTGCACAAGGAGAAATGCCCCACGTGCGGCAGCGCGCTCCAGGTCCGGAGCGGCCGGTTCGGGCCGTTCATCGCCTGCACGCGCTACCCGGCCGAGTGCCGCTACACACGGCCGCTCCGGCGGGACCGCGTGCCCGACAAGCCGACCGACGAGATCTGCCAGGAGTGCGGCGCGCCGATGGTCATCAAGACCGGGCGCTACGGGGAGTTCCTGGCCTGCACCCGCTTCCCCGCCTGCAAGCACACGCGGCCCGTGCCGCTCGGCGTGAAGTGCCCGAAGTGCGGAGTGGGCGACCTCGCGGAGCGCCGCACCAAGAAGGGTCGCAACTTCTTCGGTTGCCTGCGCTATCCCGGGTGCGACTACTCGACGTGGAACCGCCCGGTCGCGGTCGCATGCCCGAGCTGCGGATTCCTCGGGATGGAAGAGAAGCAGACCAAGACCAAAGGGGTCTCTCGCAAGTGCCTGAAGTGCGGACACGAGATCACGGTGGAGGAACCGGCGCCGGCGGAATCGGTGGCGAGCTGAGAGGCGCCGTTGTGGTAGGCGGCGGGCTCGCGGGAAGCGAGGCCGCCTGGGCGCTCGCCGAGCGGGGGATCGCGGTAACGCTTCACGAAATGCGCCCGGTCCGCATGACGGCCGCGCACCAGACCGATCGGCTGGCCGAGCTGGTCTGCTCCAACTCCTTCAAGTCCGTCGAGCCCACCAACGCGCACGGCCTCCTCAAGGCCGAGATGCGCCGGCTGTCGAGCGTCATGCTGGACGCCGCGGACTCGGCACGCGTTCCCGGCGGCGCCGCGCTCGCCGTGGACCGGGTCGCGTTCTCGCGGGCGGTGCACGAGCGGGTGACCGGGCATCCCCGGATCACGCTGGTCCGCGATGAAGCGACGGAGCTCGCGTCGCCCGCCGTGATCGCCACCGGGCCGCTCACCTCCGACGCGCTCGCCGCCGCGGTCGCGCGGCGGCTCGACGCGCGCGCGCTGGCGTTTTTCGACGCGATCGCGCCCATCGTCTCCGCCGACTCGCTCGACCGCGACCGGATGTTCCGCGCTTCGCGCTACGGCAAGGGCTCCGGGGACGATTACTGGAACGCCCCGTTCACGGAAGCGGAGTACGACGCGTTCGTCACGGCCCTTCGGACGGGCGAGCAATACGAGCCGCATCACGAGTTCGACAAGACGCCCTACTTCGAAGGCTGTCTGCCCGTGGAAGAAATGGCCGCGCGCGGGCGCGACGTGCTGCGGTTCGGACCCATGAAACCCGTTGGTCTGACTGACCCCGGGCGCGAGCCCGGGGATCGAGAGCCGTACGCCGTAGTCCAGCTCCGGCAGGAGGACCGCGCGGGACAGATGTGGAACCTGGTCGGCTTTCAGACCCGGCTCAAGATTCCGGATCAGCAACGGGTGTTCCGGATGATTCCGGGGCTCGAACACGCCGAGTTCCTGCGGTTCGGCAGCATCCACCGCAACGCGTACATCAACTCGCCGCGGGCGCTGACGGCCCACCTGTCCGCCAAGGACGATCCCATGCTGCTCTTCGCGGGGCAGCTCACCGGCGTGGAGGGTTACACGGAGTCCGCAGCCACGGGGATTCTCGCGGGGATCAACCTGGCGCGGCTGCTCGCGGGCGAGGAGCCCGTCGTACCGCCGCCGACGACCATGCTCGGCGCGCTGTACCGCTACGTGCACACGGCCGACCCGGATCACTTCCAGCCGATGAACGCGAACTTCGGCCTGCTCGAGCCGCTCGAGCGCCTGGAGCGCGACAAGCAGAAAAGGAAAGAGCAGCTGGTAGAGCGCGCGCTGCGGGAGATCGATGTGTTTGCCCGGGAGCTAGGAGTGGAGGTGACCGCGTGACGGGCGTCGACATGATCGCGGCCTTCGGCGCGTTCCTCGAGAAGGAGCGCAACGACTCGCCGCACACGGTGACCGCCTACACGCGGGACGTGGCCGACTTCGCCTCCTTCTGCACCGACTATTACGGTGGCGCATGGAGCTGGGCCGGTGTGGACCGCCTGACGATTCGCGGATGGCTCGCGGCCATGCACCAGCGTGGCCTCGCGAAACGCTCCGCGGCCCGCGCGCTCTCGGCGCTGCGCACGTTCTACCGGTTCCTGAACGCGACCGAAGGGCTCGAGGTAAATCCGGCGAAGGCGGCGCGCACTCCCAAGCTCGGGCGAGCGCTGCCCTCCTATCTCGATCGCGAGGAGATCGAGCGCGTCTTCGCCGAGGCCGAGCGCCGGGCGGAGGCGAGGGGGGGGGGATTCACCGAGGCACGCGACCTGGCCATGCTCGAGCTCTTCTACTCGACGGGGATCCGGCTCGCGGAGCTGGTGGGGCTGTCGGAGAAGGACGTGGATCTCGTGTCGGATCAGGTGAAGGTGCGGGGTAAGGGGCGCAAGGAGCGCATCGTCCCGGTGGGAACGCACGCGGCCCGCGCGCTGCGGCGCTATTACCGCCGTCGCGATGGCCTCGTGGGGGCGGGACAGGGAACGTTCGATCGCCGCGCGGTGTTCGTGAGCCGGCAGGGCCGGCGGCTCACGGAGCGAAGCGTCCAGCTCGCCATCAAGCGGCTGCTGCGCGTGTTGGGCGGGAGCCGCGGCCGCGACCTGCACGTGCACTCGCTGCGCCACTCCTTCGCCACGCATCTGCTCGACGCCGGCGCCGACCTGCGGGCCGTGCAGGAGCTGCTCGGGCACGCGTCGCTCTCGACCACGCAGGTGTATACTCATACGTCCGTGACACGACTGAAGCGGGTGTATCACCAGGCACATCCCCGGGCATGAGAGACATACAGAGCATTCATTCGACGACGATCCTGTGCGTGCGCCGCGATGGCCACGTGGCCCTCGGTGGTGACGGCCAGGTCACCATTGGGGACACCGTCATGAAGGCCAACGCCAACAAGGTGCGCACGCTGAAGGGCGGCAAGATCCTCGCCGGCTTCGCGGGCGCCGCGGCGGACGCCTTCACCCTGTTCGAAAAGTTCGAGGAGAAGCTCGAACGCTATCCCGGCAACCTGCCGCGCGCGGCGGTCGAGCTCGCCAAAGATTGGCGGTCGGACCGCGTGCTGCGTCGCCTCGAGGCCCTGCTCGTCGTGGCGGACCGGGACCACGGCTACGTCATCTCGGGGTCGGGCGAGCTGATCGAGCCGGACGACGGCGTGCTGGCGATCGGCTCGGGCGGCAGCTACGCGCTCGCGTCGGCGCGCGCCCTGCTCACGTCGTCCGAGCTCCCGGCCAAGGACATCGTCAAGCGGTCGCTCGAGATCGCGGCCGAGATCTGCGTGTATACGAACACGCACATCTCGATCCTGGAGCTCTAAAATGGCCGAGCCCACCCGGACGTCCGACGAGAGCGTGCCAACTCCTCCCCCCCCCTCTCACCAGCCTCCGGAGGATGCGCTTCCCTGGCTCGAAGAGCTGCCACCGCGCAAGATCGTGGCCGAGCTGGACCGCTACATCGTGGGCCAGGAGGTGGCCAAGAAGGCCGTCGCCATCGCGGTGCGCAACCGCTGGCGCCGCGCCCAGGCGCCCGACGACATTCGGGACGAGATCCTGCCGAACAACATCATCATGATCGGCCCCACCGGCGTGGGGAAGACGGAGATCGCGCGAAGGCTCGCCAGGCTCGCGGGCGCGCCGTTCTTGAAGGTCGAGGCGTCCAAGTTCACGGAAGTCGGCTACGTGGGGCGCGACGTCGAATCCATGGTGCGCGAGCTCGTGGACGTGGCGATCAACATGGTGCGCACGGAGCGCGAAGAGGACGTCTATCCCGACGCGGAGCGGCGCGCCGAGGAGCGGATGCTCGACCTGCTGCTTCCCATGCCCACCCCAACGCTTCCCGCGGCTTCCGCCGCCGGGGAGAAAGTAGAGGGGAGAGGGGAGAAGGCGCCGCTGTTCGTCGTGTCGTCCAAGGGCGATGTGACGCCGAAGAACGTCGAGGCGGACGTGGAGGCGCAGGAGCGACGGCGCCGCACGCGCGAGAAGCTGCGCCAGCAGCTCAAGGACGGGAAGCTCGAGGAGCGCGAGGTCGAGGTCGAGGTGCAGCAGCAGGGATTCCCTGGCATCGAGATGATGCAGCCACCGCAGGGCATGGAAGGGACGGACTTCAATTTCACCGAGTGGCTGCAGGACATGCTCCCCAAGAAGAAGAAGCGCCGCACCGTGCACCTGCACGAAGCGCGCAGGATCCTGATCGACGAAGAGCTCAAGAAGCTCGTGGATATGGACGACGTGGTGAACGAGGCGCTCGACCGCGTAGAGAACCACGGCGTCATCTTCATCGACGAGATCGACAAGATCGCGGGCGAGCGCGGCACGGTGGGACCGGACGTCTCGCGCGAGGGCGTGCAGCGCGACCTGCTGCCGATCGTGGAGGGCTCGACAGTCCAGACGCGCTACGGATACGTGCGCACCGATCACATCCTGTTCATCGCGGCCGGGGCGTTCCACGCCACGAAGCCGTCGGACCTGATCCCGGAGCTGCAGGGGCGCTTCCCGATTCGCGTCGAGCTGCAGCCGCTGACGGAGGCGGACTTCGTGCGCATCATGACGGAGCCCGAGAACGCGCTCACCAAGCAGTACGCCGCGCTGTGCGCCGCCGAAGGCGCCACGCTCGAGTTCACGGGCGAGGGCGTGAAGGAAATCGCGCGCATCGCCGCCAAGGCCAACGAGCGCATGGAGAATATCGGCGCCCGGCGGCTCCACACGGTCATGACCACCCTGCTCGAAGACGTCCTGTTCGACCTCCCCGAGCTTCCCAACAAGCGCCTGGTGTTCGACGCGCCCCAGGTGCGCGACCGGCTCGCGAAGATCGTCGACGACGAAGACTTGCGCCGATACATCCTCTAGGTAGAATTAGCAGTCGAAGGCTGTCATTTTGGCTCACCTCTAGGGCAATCCATGGCCAAGCGCGACTTCCTCGCCGTCACCGACCTCACGCGGGACGAGATCCTTCGGCTGTTCGACCTCGCCGCCCGGATGAAGGGGGGCGGGTATCGGGAGACCCCGCTCGCCGGGAAGACCCTGGCGATGATCTTCGCCAAGTCCAGCACGCGCACCCGCGTGTCGTTCGAGGTGGGGACCTACCAGCTGGGCGGCCAGGCGCTGTTCCTCTCGTCGCGCGACATCCAGATCGGTCGCGGCGAGCCCATCCCCGACACGGCGCGAGTGCTCTCGCGCTACGTGGACGGGATCATGATTCGCACCTTCGACCACGGCGAGGTGGTCGAGCTGGCGCACCATGCCTCGGTCCCGGTGATCAACGGCCTCACCGACCTGTCGCACCCGTGCCAGGTGCTCGCCGATTTGTTCACCGTGCGCGAGGCGCTCGGCGGCTGGGAAGGGAAGCGGATCGCCTGGGTGGGCGACGGCAACAACATGGCGAACAGCTGGATCGAGGCGGCCCAGGTGCTGGGCTTCGAGCTGCGGCTCGCATGCCCGGAAGGCTATGAGCCCAATCGCGCGATCTTCGATCGCGCCAAGACCGCCGGCGCGTGCATCGAGATCACCGAGGTCCCCGAGGAAGCGGCGGAAGGGGCCCACGTCGTGAACACCGACGTGTGGGCGTCCATGGGACAGGAGGCCGAGGCCGAGTCGCGGCGCAATGCGTTCCGCGGCTACACGGTGGACCGGGATCTCATGCGGCTCGCCGACCCCAAGGCGATCTTCCTGCACTGCCTGCCCGCGCATCGCGGCGAGGAGGTGGCGACCGAAGTGATCGAAGGCCCGCAGTCGCGCGTGTGGGACGAGGCGGAGAACCGGCTGCACGTGCAGAAGGCGCTGCTGGCGACGTTAATGGGCTGACACCGTGGCCGATCAGACTCCGTCCGTCAAGCGCACCCCGCTCCACCGCGTCCACGCTACGCTCGGCGCGAAAATGGTCGCGTACGGTGGGTACGAGATGCCCGTGAGCTATCCGTCGGGGATCGCGGCCGAGCATCGCGCCGTGCGCGAGCGCGTGGGCGTGTTCGACGTGTCGCACATGGGTGAGTTCGAGGTCTCGGGACCCGATCGCAACGCCTTCGTGCAGCTCGTGACGTGCAACGACGTCGGAGCCCTGAGCCCCGGGCAGGCCCAGTATTCGGCGATTCTCACCGAGCAAGGCACGTTCGTGGACGACTGCCTGGTGTACCGCTTCGAGGAGCGGCTGATGCTGGTGGTGAACGCCGCGAACATCGCGAAGGACTGGCCGCACATCGTGGCCCAGAAACGCGGCGCCAACGTGCGGCTGCGCGACGTGTCGGACGAGACCGGCTTGCTGGCGGTGCAGGGCCCCCAGGCCGAGACGCTCCTCGCGCAGCTCACGCCGGTGGGAGTCGCGATGATCCCGTACTATCACTTCGCGGAGGGTAAGGTCGCGGGCGTGCAGTGCTTCATCTCCCGCACCGGCTACACCGGAGAGGACGGGTTCGAGCTGTATTGCCGCGCGGCTGACCTGGAGACCCTGTGGCTCGCCCTCGCGGGCGCCGGGCGGGCGGTGCCGTGCGGCCTGGGCGCGCGGGACACGCTGCGGCTCGAAGCGGGATACCCCTTGTACGGCAGCGACATCGACGCCACCGTCACGCCGTACGAGGCGGGCCTCGGCTGGATCGTGAAGCTCGAGAAGGGGGCCCACTTCACCGGGCTTCCCGCGCTCAAGCGGCAGAAGCTCGAGGGGACGAAGCGACGGCTCGTGGGCTTCAAGGTGACCGAGCCCAAAGTGGTGGCCCGGCACGGGTATGACGTGTGTGTGGACGGCGCCAGCGTGGACCAAGTCCGGAGCGGCACGGTGACGCCGACCGTGAACAGCGCCATCGGTATGACCTATCTGCCTACGCCCGCGGCCAAGCCCGGCACGCAGTTCACGATCGATGTGCGGGGTAAGCGGGCGCCCGCGGAGGTGGTGAAGATGCCTTTCGTTGCGCATAGGACTAAAGGGTCAGGCGGTTAGACGGTTAGGCGCTTAGGACATGCGAATCGGGATACTGACGGTATCGGATCTCGGGGCGATAGGGCAGCGCGCGGACACATCCGGTGATGCCATCTTCGCTTGGGCGGGTGAGCGCGGGTACGAGGTAGCGGTGCGGAGCGTGGTGCCGGACGAGACCGATCGCATCGCGGGAAAGCTCAGTCGCTGGGCGGATTCGGGTGAGGTGGACGTGATACTCACGACGGGTGGGACGGGGTTGACGGCGCGTGATGTGACGCCCGAGGCGACCGAGGCGGTCGTGGACCGCCTCGCGCCCGGAATCGCCGAGGCGCTCCGCGCGAGCGCCGCGCCCGGTTTCCCCCGCGCCTGGCTGTCCCGCGGCCTGGCGGGCACGCGAGGCAAGACGTTGATCGTGAACCTCCCGGGCTCAACAGGCGGTGTCACGGACGGCCTCGCCGTGCTCGAGGAATTGCTGGATCACGCGGTGGACTTGGTGACGGGAACGCGCACTGATCACCGGACACCGAACACCGGACCCCGGACACCCTCGTCACATGCCTGACCGCATCCTCGTCACGACGGACGATCTCGAGCACGCCGTCCGCATCAACGCGGCGCTCGAGCAGGCGGGGTTCCGCACCACGCTCGCGACGTCGTTCGACGAGGCGCGCCAGGCGATCCGTCGCGAGCCTCCTCCCGATTGCGTCGTGGTGACGGGCGGCCTGCACGAGCCGCGCGCCGCCCAGCTGCTCGCGCTCGCCCGCGAGCGGGAGATCTCGACGCTCGGCCTGGTCGAGCAGACCGAGCCCGATGCGAAGGGTGTCGCCCGCCAGCTCGGCCTCACCGGCTTCCTCGCGAAGCCCGCCGACCCGGCGGAAGTCACCGCGACCGTGCGCCGGCTGATCGAGCGCCGCAAGCTGCAGCAACGCACCGGCATCCTGGGCGAATCGCCGGCCATCCAGGAAGTGCTCGTCAAGATCGAGCAGATGGCCCCGGTGAGCTCCACCGTGCTGATCGAGGGCGAGTCGGGCACCGGCAAGGAGCTCGCGGCCCGGGCGATTCACGACTTGTCGCCGCGGCGAGGCAAGCCGTTCATCGTGGTGAACTGCGCGGCGCTACCCGAAACGCTGCTCGAGAGCGAGCTATTCGGTCACGAAAAGGGCGCGTTCACCGGCGCGGCGGAGCGGCGGCTGGGCCGCTTCGAGCTGGCCGACGGCGGGACCATCTTCCTGGACGAGGTGGGGGAGTGCCCACCGGCCACCCAGGTCAAGCTGCTGCGCGTGCTCGAGGACCGGACCTTCTTCCGGGTGGGCGGCACGCAGCCGATCAAGGTGGATGTGCGCGTGATCGCCGCGACCAACAAGTCGCTCAAGGAGCAGGTGGCGCTCGGCCGCTTCCGCGACGACCTCTACTACCGGCTCAACGTCCTCGCGATCTATCTGCCCCCACTGCGCGAGCGGCGCAGCGACATCCCGCTGCTGGTGCGCCGCTTCATCGCGGGGTTCGCCGCCGAGCACGAGCGGGCATTCAAAGGCATCACGCCCGAGGCGCTGCAGATCCTCGTGGATGCGGACTGGCCCGGCAACATCCGGCAGCTGCGCAACCTGATCGAGTCGATGGTCGTGCTCGCGCCGGAAGGAGAGATTCGGGCGAGCGACATCCCGCCCGATATTCGCGAGCACCTCCGCGGGCTCCCGATGCGGTTGGTCACGCCCGGCCGCGAGGCGGAGTTCGGTGGTGGCGCAACCGGGGTGGGGGGGCAGGAATTGGCGTTCATCCTGCACAGTCTTGTTGAGCTCAAGTTACAGGTCGAAGAGCTGCGGCGGCGGCTGGACCAGGGTCCACAGCGGGTCGAAGTCATCGAGGTCGGCCCGGGGTCGTCAGTTAGCACGCCGGTGCTGGCCGAGGGCGATCACGCGCCGGAGGGGGAGCTGCTGTATCGGCCCGGCATGACAATGGCGGAGGTAGAACGCGCTGCGATCCAGGCGGCTCTACGCGACACGAAGGGGAATCGCCGCAAGGCGGCCGAAGTGCTGGGGATCGGCGAGCGGACGCTGTACCGCAAGCTCAAGGAGTACGCGCTCGCCTAAATCACCCTCTGCCAAAGGGTTGTCCTGCGTGCGGCTATTGACGGGCGGTGCGGCGGGGGCCATGTTTCGGCGCCCTTGTTGGGTCTCACTCTCAGGGCCGCAGTGCCCCGGCCGGCGGTTCCGTGGACTTTAAGGTCAATCCCGACTCCTGCGTCGCCTGCATGGCGTGCGTGCGGGTGTGCCCCGCGGACGCCGTGGCGGTCGAAGGGATGCAGGTGCGCATCGTGGACGAGGCGTGCACGCGCTGCGGGCTGTGCCTGCCGGCCTGCCCGCACGATGCGATCGAGGTCACGGGCGACGTGCCGCGGGCCCTCGAGCTCGCCCTCTCGGGCCGCGCTGCCCTGATCCTCTCCGTGGAATGCGCCGTCTACTTCTATCCGGCCACACCCGAGCAGGTCGTGAACGCGTGCTACGCCGCGGGTTTTCGCACCGTGCACCGCGGCGTGCTCGGCGACGAGCTCGTGGCCCGGGAGTACCTCTCGCTCTGGGCCGACCAGGGTTGGGGGACCATCATCCGGAGCACCTGCCCCGTGATCGTCGAAACGGTGCGCAAGCAGTACCCTGAGCTGATCCCCTACCTGGCGCCAGTGGCGACGCCGATCGCGGCGGAGGCGCGCTACCTGAAGCAGCTGTACGGCCCCGAAATGCCGATTGCCTACGCCGGCGTGTGCATCACCGAAGGCGGACCCGACGTGGAGGCGGCGATCACGTTCGACGAGCTCGCGGATGTGTTCAAGCGCCGAGGCATCGAGGTCGAGAAGCAACCGGCGTACTTCAGCCGCGTGCCCGAGGAGCGGCGCCGGCACTGGAGCATGGCCGGTGGGTTGCCGCTCGAGGTGTTGCTCGAGGAAACCCAGGCCAGCCGGCGGTTTCGCAAGGTGCGCGGGCTCGGCAACCTCGAGGCCATCGCCCATGCCGTGGCGGTGGACCGGATCGATCTGGGGTTTGTGGACATCCTGCCGTGCGAGGGGTGCCTCGACCATCCGCTGCTGGGGCCGCGCGACGAGCTGTTCCGCCGGCGCGAGATCGTTGGCGCGACCGAGCCGGCGCGCGCACGCGCTCCGGTCGTGGAGGAAGACGTAGCGCGGAAGGTGCGTGTCGCCGAGGCGTTCTTCGTGCACGGCAACGGTCACGGGCCGCAGGCCGAGGCGGTGGAAAGCATCCTGGGAGAGATCGGGCTCGCCCCGAACGGCAAGGCGTGGGACTGCGGTGCGTGCGGGTACGTGAGCTGCCGCGCGTTCGCCACCGCCGCGGCACTCGGGCGGACGACGCTCAAGTCCTGCCCCCCCTATCTCGACAAGGTGGCCCGGCAGGCGCAGCTTCAAGCCGCCGTGGACGGGCTCACCGGGCTCGCCACGTACCGGGTGTTGCGCGACCGCCTCAGCACTGAAGTGGCCCGGAGCGACCGTACCGGCGACCCGTTCGCCGTGCTGTTCGTGGACCTGGACAACTTCAAGCAGGTGAACGACCAGTTCGGCCATGAGGCGGGAAACGAGGTGCTGCGCGGGGCGGCGCGCGAGTGCGGCGTGCACATCCGGACCACGGACCTCGCGGCGCGCTACGGCGGCGACGAGTTCGTGCTGGTGCTCGTGCGGACCGGCGTGGACGGCGCACTCGGCGTGGCGGACAAGGTGCGCGGCAGCGTGGAAACGATGGGGCAGCGCCTGGGCTATCCGGCGGGCCTCGTGACCGTGAGCATCGGCGTGGCGGAGTTCGCCCCGGGTCGGGCGCCCGAATCGGAAGATGTGCTGGTGGCGGCCGACCGCGCGCTGTACAGCGCCAAGGCCTCTGGGAGAAACCGCGTGTCGACAGGGGAGCGACTGACGTGACGACCTCGAATCCACAGGAGACAGGCGGCGGGAGCGAGCGGGACATGCCCCCGCTCACCCCTGGGTCGGGGGCGGGTGGTGGGCAGATCCCCGATCCGTGGGGCGTGAAGCGCGCCGAGAACCTGATCACGGGGCTCACGGGCATCCTGTCGGCACGGGTCGTGGTCACGCCGCTCGGCGAGGTGAGCGAGATCCACGTGCTGACGACGAGCGACGTCCAGGCCAAGCAGGTGGTGCGCAACATCGAGTCGGCGCTGATGGCGCAGCTCGGCATGAAGATCGATCACCGCAAGATCAGCGTGGCCCAGACCGCGGACGTGCGGCCGATCGAGCAGCTGCAGGAGGATGCGGTGCGCTCGCGGGCCAAGCGGCGCGTCGTGATTTTTCAGGGGCTCGAGGTGCGGCCGTCCGAGCGGCCGCAGCGCGTGATCGTGCGGGTCAAGCTGTCGTTCGAGGGGCGCGAGGCGGAGGCGGAGGAGCAGGGAACGGACACGACGCGGAACCGCGTGGAGGCTGCGGCGCGCGCTGCGGCGCTCTGTCTCGACGAATTGCTGCCCGACAACTCGATCGCACTCGAGGGCGCGACGATCATCGAGGCGTTCGACCGGAAGTTCGTGCTCGTGGCGGTGCACGGGCTCGGCGGCCGCGAGGCGCAGCTCCTGACTGGCACGTGCGAGATCCGCGAGAGCACGGAGCGGAGCGCGGTGCTCGCGGTGTTGGATGCAACCAACAGGTGGACCGACGCGCGGCGCTGAAAATACCTAAGGGCCTTCCCGATATTGTTATGTAAGTCATTGTATCATAGACTCTTATATGTAATCCTTCCAGCTGTTGCGTGAACCCAACAAAGGGTCTTGCGCACTTCTCGTTTTGGTGGTATTTCGTGTTTCGTGACTTTTCCAAATACACCGAACAGCAGGCGGTATTGGGGGACGCAGCGTGTCGCGCGCGTCTGTCAGGTGTCTCCCGCGACGGTGGCGAACTGGATCGACCAGGGGCTGCTGAAGGGGCACAAGACACCGACGGGGCGGCGGCGTGTTTCGGCGGACGATCTCACGGCGTTCCTGCGCGCGCACGCGATGGCGGTGCCGCCGGAGCTCGATCAGGGGTCGGAGCAGGACGCGGTGGTGGTGGTGGACGACGATCCCGGCTACTTGAAGGCGCTGGTGCTGACGATCGAGCGGTCCGATCTGGACGTGGACGTGGTGGAGGCGGCGACGGGGGTGGACGCGCTGCTCGAGATCGGGCGGGTGCAGCCGTCGCTGATCGTGCTCGACTACAGCCTGCCGGATCTGAACGCGCCGGAGGTCATCCGGCGGCTGCTCGAGCCGGGCCGGCAGCTCCACGCCGAGGTGATCGTGGTGACGGGTGGGATGCCAGAGGCGGCGGGGAAAGAGCTCAGGCAGATGGGCGTGAAGGTGATTCTGAACAAAGCGGACGGGATGCCGGCCGTGGTGGAGGCGATGCGGCAGGCGCTCGAGCGGCGCAAGGCGGCGTAGCGCACGGATTCATGGTTGTCTCGGCTGCGTCGGACGGAGTGGGAGCCGGCGAGCCACATACGGACACTTGAAACAAAGGGGCCCCTGGTCACCGCCAGCCTAGAGCGGAGCTGAGCGGAAAGCATACGAGCGGAGCGTCGGGTACGCCATAGCGAGGCGTGCCACTCCTAGTGGGTCGACAACGACTCGCAGTCTCTAGAAGGGGGTGACGCTCAATGTTGCATTTGCTCGCAGCGCTTTTTGCAGCTTTTGCGAAGTTGTTTTTCGCGGATGGCATGGCGTCGTGGTAGGTGGGGGACTTGGGGTCCCCCTCAAGCTTTGTGCCCGAGTCACGACAACACAAGCATGAACGACGACCTACGTAGGAAGGATTCGTTCCCGCCGCGTGTCTACCTCCTCGTGGGGGTGGTCGCGGCGCTAGCATTGGTTGTCGTGTTCGCGCTCGACTGGCAGCTGCCTCCCTCGCCGCAAACTAAATTCTGGAACGCAATAGCTGCCTTTGTCCTGCTATCAATTGTCAGTGATTCCCTGTTCTTCAGTATTCCAATAGCGAAGGCGAATGCATCGCTTGCCTTCATTCCCTTGCAAGCGGCGGTCGTACTGTTTGGTCATCCTTGGCCGATGCTGATCGGCGGCTTCACCGCTCTTGTCGTCGACACCCTCATTCGAAGGAAGCCCAGAATTCGGGTTGTGTTCAACACCGCCCAGTACATGTTGGCCGTCGGTATTGCAGGGTGGGTGTATAGGGCTCTCGGAGGGCCCGTGGGGCTGGACAACTTCTTATTCCTCTTCATTCCGTTTGTCGCCCTGGTCATCACATTCTTTCTGGTCAATCAAGGGAGCGTGGCGCTCGCTGTCGCGTTCAGTACTGGCGTCCCGGTGCGTGAGGCTTGGGGTCGCATCGGTGGACGAGCACTGGTAAACGACCTGCTGTCCAGTACCCTCGCGATTCTGCTTGTCTTCCTGTACGTCAAGCTACAGCTGCCTGGAATTGCAGTTCTGGTGTTTCCGCTATTCCTCGTCCGACAGCTATACCAAATGAATCGCCAACTGCAGGAGGAGTTGGAGGAGAAACTCGAACTGATGGTCAAGGCTATGGAGGCGCGTGATCCTTACACCTCGGGGCATTCACGGCGCGTTGCGGAGTATGCACTTTCAATTGGTAGGGAGATGAAGCTATCGGCAGATGCCTTGGACGAGATCAAGAGGGCTGCCCTGCTGCACGACGTTGGGAAGATTTACGAGGAGTTTGCGCCCCTGCTTCGTAAGCAAGGTCGCTTGACACCAGAGGAACGCGTGGTGATGCGGACGCACGTGGTCCGCAGTGCGGAGCTTGTGGCTACAGCTGCCAAGCTGAGAGGCTCGGTGGAAGCCATGATCAGACACCACCACGAGAATTACGATGGGACTGGATACCCGGATGGGATTGGTGGCGAACGTATCCCAATCGGTGCGCGGATCATTATGATTGCTGACACACTTGATGCCATGACGACAGATCGCCCATACCGACGGGCAATGACATTCGGAAGGGCAATGGAGGAACTGCAAGAGTACGCGGGCACTCAGTTCGATCCTGCACTCGTCCGACTAGTCGCGCGATCGCGCAGTATACGCAGACTGTTGGGCGGTGAGACACCAACACAGATGCCCTCGAAAGGCCCTGAGCGGGCATGGGCGCGCGGGAGTCGCGAGCCCGCCTCCGAGCTAATTCCTCCCGAGTTCGTGTAGCTTCACGCCCCCGTTGTCAGATCAGGAAGCCTGCAGCCGTGAGTCTGGCCTTCAACCCGCGTGCTCCCACTCGGTCGAATAACTCTAGGTCAGTCGCGGTTTGACTGAGATAGCTGCCGGCCGTCCTTTGTTCAAGCCACGCCTTAGCGGCGAGGACTTCCAGGAAATACAGCAGATGCCGCCCGCGAAAACGGCTCAGGGCCTGTTCAATAATTGAACGGGCGCTCTCCGTTCCACATAGGTGTGCAGCTCTAAATGCGCGGAGCCTCGCGAACACGGCAGGTTCCGGCACCGCGCTCTCGCGACCCGCGGCTGCGGCTTCGGCGGCCGCGATGATTTCAAGCGCGAGGGAGGTGTTACCGCTGATCATTGTTAGGTTTGCGTTCTCGCAGAGGAAGTCGAGTTCGGTCCTCCACGTGCGCTGGCCAGCGAGGTGGTTTTTTGCAAGCTCGATGTAATGGGCAGCGTCGTCCCTCTTCCCGCACATCATGAACGCCTCTGCGGCGTTCATGTAGGCGTTAATCATTCTCGGCTGGCCCGTTAACCCCGCTCCAAGTTTCGCGCTCCACCTTCCCATCTCGGCCGCTTCAGGGAAGTTGCCTTGAACCAGGTAGACTTCCGTAATGTTAGCGGCTGTGAGTGATGCCCGCGCATCGTCGCCCATCTTTCGCGCGAGGGTGAGCGCTTCGAGCAGTGCCGTTCGCGCCGTGCCGAGATCGCACGCGCCGTACATGCATAGGCCCAGAGCGTTATGAGCCATGGAGAGGCCAACGCTATTTGGTGAGCGGTTAAGTAAATCAATAGCGCGGTATAAGCAGGCAGCGGCTTGCTCGAGTTCGTAGGAAAGGTAGTGACAGTACCCCAACGTGTACCACGCTATCGGGAGGCTCTGGGCTGGCCGAGTCCGGATGAGTCCCTGAACGTCGGCTCTTGCTACCAGAACAGGTGCTTCCTCACCGGTTTCCGCTCCAGCCCTCGCTGATTCCAGTAGAGCCTGGACGATCAGTTCAATGTCACCGGTCGCCCGCGCCCTCTTGAGCGCCTCATCCGCCGCCTCTCGATATTCGGCGTGAGGCTCCCGACTCATTAGGTACAGACAACTAGCGCGCATGCGAGCGACATCAGCAGTGTCGCGACGAGAAAGGCCTGTGTCACGTCGGAGGTCATCCAGGATTGGCATTGCTGGCGCGGCCTTGGATTGGTCGACTAGAGCCTTTGCCAACAGCAGCTGGGGCCGCCGCGTGATCACCTTGCTTCCTCGGGCGGCTATCAGAGCTTTAAGGATCCGTTCCGCCTCGTAGGGCGCTCCGACCCCTAACGCCGCTTCAGCACCTTCGATTCCGTACTTCAGCGCTAGGGCGAACTCTCCAGCCCGCAGGTAGTGCCATCCGACCTCGAGCTGGATGGACTTTTTCTCGACCGTTCGTGAAGCGAGCAGCTCTCCGATCCGCCTGTGTAACCGCTGCCTCGTCGGCCCGGCAATCGCATAGTACGCTTGGGCTCTGATCAACTCATTTCGAAACTCCAGCCCGCCGTGCACCTCGCGAAGAAACCCTTCGTTCATCAATAGCGACAGCGCTTCGCTCGCAGCCGCTGGTGACAGCTCCGCCGCTTC
Organism: Gemmatimonadales bacterium; assembly: GCA_035943095.1. Classification (GTDB taxonomy): domain Bacteria; phylum Gemmatimonadota; class Gemmatimonadetes; order Gemmatimonadales; family GWC2-71-9; genus AG41. The sequence continues at coordinate 18,718 of DASZCN010000118.1, forward strand.
GTAAGATGGAAGGTCCGCCAGCCTGCGACCGAGCACCGCCGCAAGGTCTAATGCGGCATGGGCAGCGGCGCTTAAGCGGCGAACTTGGCGATCAAATACCGCTGCGATCGCTCTCGGAATGCCGAGGCTCGCGACGGGTTGAGTGTTCAGTGCCTCTATGTCGGCCAGCAATGAGGCGGAGCCATGTGCGAGCCATTCACGGGTTAAGAGCGTAATAGCGAAGGGATTCCCATTGCCCGCCTGCAGAATCCGGTCAATAGGAACGTCCAAAGGGTGCCCCTCCGCAAGCTGTACTACGCTTCCGATGAGCCGCTCCGCTGCCTGTACGGAAAGAGGTGCGAGTTCAAGCGTCTGGACGCCTGCGACTCCTCCGTCACGAGCGAGTGCACTCGGGGCAGCAGCGATCCGAAGCTCGTGCGAGCGAGCGGTCAGAATGAGGAGCAGCCGGGCGCGCGGCAGTTTTCGCGCAACGACGTGCAGGATCGCTGCGGTAGCATTGTCCGCCGCATGAACGTCGTCGACCACCAAAACGAGAGGGCTCTCCTCGGTGGCGGCTTCAACCGCCTTCAGAAAAGAGTCCGCGAGCCGTAGGGGGACCACCTCCGCTGCCCATTCGACTGGCTTCGGCACGCCCGGAAAGGCAGTGAAGATCTCCGGCGATACGCGTGTCAGCTCGCTCAAGGCTTCCGGGTCGGCTCCGCCGATCGCCCGTTGCAGCGTCAGTTGCTTGATCAGCTCCGCAAGCACCGCGAACGGC
>DASZCN010000119.1:0-30579 GCA_035943095.1 Gemmatimonadales bacterium
GTCCGGATGCGGCGCTCGAGGTCGGTCCGATGTCCTTCCAGATTGGCGCGCCGGGCCCGCAGGTCGGTGAGCTCCCGCGCGGCGCGGATCGCCGCGGTCTGCCGGGCGTACACGATCCACGTGGTCGCGAGAAACGCGACGAGCCACACGGCGACCCAGTGGCGGCCCTTAATCATCAGCCGCCACCTCGAAGGCCCGCAGGCCGGCGGAACGGGCTCGCGGGTTGTCGCGCACTTCGGCGGGAGCGGGGCGGATCGGCTTCTTCGTGAGCACGCGGCCGAGCGGGCGGCCGCGACACGTGCAGACGGGCTGCCCGGGCGGGCAGACGCAGGATCGGCTCCATTCGCGGAACGCGTTCTTGACGATGCGGTCCTCGCCGGAGTGGTAGGTGATCACCGCCAGGCGGCCACCGGGCTGCAACGTCGCGCGTAGCGCCGGCAGCGCGAGCTCGAGCTGCTCGAGCTCCTGATTGACCACGATGCGGAGCACCTGGAACAGCCGCGCGAAGTCGCCCGGACCCGACCGGGGGCCCCGCGCCTCGCGGATCGCGTTCACCAGGTCGTCGCTCGTCGCGAACGGCGCGCCGGCCCGCCGCCGCACGATCGCGCGGGCGAGCCGCCGTGCCCGTGGCTCGTCGGCGAGCTCGCTGAACGCCTCGGCCAGCCGCCCTTCGGGCCACGTGTTGAGGATGTCCGCGGCCGTCACGCCGCGTCCTGCCGCCATCCGCATATCGAGCGGCGCCCCGGGACGAAAGGTAAACCCCCGCGCATCCGTATCGAGCTGGTGCGACGAGACACCCAGATCGAGCAGGATCCGGTCGGGCCGGAACGTCTCGATGGTGCCCAGCACCTTGGCCGAGCCGAACGCCCCGGTCGAGTAGCGCACACCCGCCTCGCCGAGCCCGGCGCGGGCCGCGGCGATCGCCTCGGGATCGCGGTCCACGGCGAGCACTTCGGCGCCGGCGGACACGAGCAAGGCGGCGTGCCCGCCGCCGCCCACCGTGGCATCCACGGCGCGGCGGCCGCCTTGCGCCCAGGCCCGCACGGCGCCTGCCAGAACCGGGACATGGTACGAGGCCGTGATGCTCCCTTCCCACAAAGCGAAAGCCCCGCCTGCCGTGGCAGACGGGGCCGGATGCGTCGTCCCGCGAGGCGGGTTCAGGCGGGGCTGACGGGGCTCGAACCCGCGACCTCCGGTGTGACAGACCGGCACTCTAACCAGCTGAGCTACAGCCCCGGAGAGGTCCCACAACAACTTACGCGCTTGCCCGCATCGCTGACGACGCTCCTTGTTTGCCTTCCGTACGGCAAACATCCCACAGTGCTGTCAGACGGTCCCCTAACTTAGCGCTGTGCTGCTCGACGCGGTACTCCACAACCTCCGACCGGTGCCGCACTTGGCCGAGGTGGCCATAGGTCTCCTCGATCATGTCCGTTGAACGGTGGCCAACCTCCTTCGCCACGGTCCAGGTGCTCACGGGCTCGCCGTGGTCCAGCGTCTGGAGCCGGGCGGTAATGTAGGTGTGCCGAAACTGCTTTGAGCGAACCTCGCCCACCTTCCAGCCCGCGCGGACGGCGACGGCATCGAGCCCCTTCCGCCAGTCCGTGACCATCTGCTCCTTCCGCGTGTAGGGACTCGGGAAGAGCAACCGCGACGGCGGTCGGTGGCTGTTGAAGACGTAGGCCCGGAGAATCTCCTCCAACTGCGGCCACATGTGAACCGTCCGGTGCGAGCGCTTCGTCTTCAAGCGCCGCCACGTGTTCGGCCGGAAGGTGATGGTCCTCCGGTCGAAGCTCACGTCATCGACTTCGAGCCCCAACACCTCAGTCTCTCGGCCACCCGTCAGGAGCAACGTGGCGATCAGCGGATAGAGGAATGGCACCGCGGCCCGGCCGCCATCAAACCCGGGCGTCGGGCGATAGAGGCGCGCGGCTTCGAGCAGCAGCGCCGCGTCCGACACTTCGAGCCAGTGTGCTTCCACGCTCGGCCGCTCGGGCGCCTCCCCAGACGCCTTAAAGTCGGCCACGGTCGTCGCCTCCGTCGTAAGGAAACGATGCCGATGGACCGAAGTCGTGAAGGGCGGCAGCGGCCTTTGATGCACGTGGCGGCCGACGGCCAAAGCGCCGTGCGAGGAAAACGGCAACGTACAAGTTGGGCACCGTCGCTTCTGTCAATCTCACGAGACCGAGTCGAGCGGAGGTGGATCATTCTCGAACCGGTCGATAGACGGGTCCGCCTGAGCAGGGGGCGGACCCTCGTTCACAATGCGGGGTCCAAAGCGCCCCGGCGGATCGTGCTCGATCAGCTCGGTGCCGTCCGATAGGCGGATCACCACGCGCCGCGGCGGGCGATACATCGTCATTCGCCTAGTCCCTTCTTTCCCTTCTTCTCATGGAATGAGGAGCTGGCTACCTACCGCTTGGGGTTCGCTGCCAAGTACGCGTTTACGAATTGGTCCATCATGTCTCGTACCTTGTCCCGCGCAAAAGCGCTAAGCCGTTCTGCACCCACAATGCCCGTCATGGGCGTCGCCTCCCAGGTCGCACTGGGCCCATCGCACATCTCATTGTGTCCTGAGTGCAAATCGCGACGCTCGCCTGACGTAGCTTCAGCTCGACATCAGTGCGAAGCTGTTCGTTTCGGAGCCCATCACTCTCCGCGTCACGGTGGAGTGCTGTGATCACAAGGCGAACTGCCCCTATGCTGGCGAGTGTCGCGCGAGAGTTCTCGTCGTCGGCCTGTCCGAAGCAGTACGAGACCGCGAGGGCGGACAGGACCAGGGCATTGAGTGTCGTCTTCAGCACGTGAGTCCTCCCGGCACAGTTCCAAGCTAGGACAAGGGCCTGCTCGGTCAACGGCTTGTGGCTGCCCCCGTTCTTCGGACCACGGTTATGCGACAGCGACGGGTGTCTGTCCGCCGTGCACCACCAGCGTCTTGGAACAGCCCGCCGTTGCTAGAACCGCACCGACAGTCCGAGCGCGAACCGGCCGGACCCGGCTGGTCCAAGGCAAAGGTGCGCGGGAAGGGCGGTTGTCCTCCAGTGCTCGCCGCCCGGCACCACCGCACCGACAATCGCGCCCACCAGCGCTCCAGGTATGGCCAGCGCGTAATACGCAGCACAGGGTACGTTTCCGCCCCCGCACCCGCCGCTGGCGATGCCACCCGCAAGGGCGCCGAGAGCGGCCCCGCTGAGCAAGCCGATGCCGATGCAGCGGCCTCGACGTCCCCCGCCGCAGAAGCCGGGGCCCGTGCTGACTTCGAGCCGCGTGCTGGGCTCGCGCGGGAAGTCTAGGGTCATGCCATTCGCCAGGCGCACGACGATTGTCGCGCTGTCCACCGACTCCACCTTGCCGACCACCTTCCGGTAGCAAGGCGCTGTCTCTGGATAAGTGCAGTCGGGCTTTGGCGCGGTCACGCGGACGCGAGCGCCAAGGACCAGGGCGGGTGTCTCTTGCGCGCCGACGACGCCGAGCGGTAAGCCGAGCGCGAGGGCGAAGCAGCGGCAGCAGATGCGTTTCATACGTCACCTCCCGCGAGGGAACCTGGCGGGCCGGTCTCAAGCGAGTCTCAAGAACTGCTCGATCTGCCTCCTGTGAAATCGACTAATCTGCATCGGACGCTCACTCTCGGGCACCCTGTAGCATATGTCGCATTTCGACTGGTCCGAAAGACGGGGAGCAGACCACACAGTCGCGCGGCGTGTCGCGAATCCGCCCCTCGGTGCCGCGAAAACGCCGGTCACGAGCTACTTGAACACGTGACGAACGACGACCGCGCGCCTCGCTGGCTAGTACGGTGGCTGATCACGTTGGTTCTGCTTCTGGTGTTGGCTGGAGAAAGCTACGTCATCTACTGACAACTGACCTTCTCGGACCGAATGGAGGAGCACCTCCACCGACTCAACTGCCTTTACCGCTGCCGCAGAGGCGCTACCCTATGAGGGCGTCAATCGAGTGCTCGTGCGACGATGGGCATCCACGTCTCCGGACTGTGCAATGGCGCATTGTAACTGACATCGCGGAGCCACTCATGAACTGGATTCAGCGCCAGGATTTTCCCGTTGGGATAATTCGCCCGCAGCCAGGCGACCATTTCTTCTCTGGTCCTTTTGGGCGCGGCATGGGCGATGACAAAGAGGTCGTAGGGCTGAGTTGAGTCTGTTAAGACGTGCTTTGCCCTCTCGTTGCCAATGACCGTGGTGACGCGATAACCCCGGTGCGTGAGTTCTTCAGACCTCGCAATGCCTAATGCCTCGGTGTACGCGACTTGAAAAATTCGTTTGCGCGCTCGTTCCAGCGCCGGGGGCACATTGACCTGAGCGACCACCTGGTGGGTTTGCGATTGAGTTGCAAGAAGTTCGTTGGTTGTCCCCTTCGCTAGTCTGGAAAGTTCCACCCACGCAGCCTCAAGCCCAGACAGGGAGGCGCGCTGCACCCTGGAACCATTGGGCAACACCTCGAACACATCGTATTCGAGCGAGGACATGTTCCCTGCCCCTTAGCGCTACCATGAGCAGCGCCTATAACCGCCTCGTTTCTATACTAAACGAGCCGCACAGACGCAAGCGGGTGGCCGAGCTCGTGCCGCTGTGCGCGAGCGGTCTTACCGAGCAGGGGATCACCGCGTATTCTTGACACGTTGGGAACGTGTAGGTTCACTGTGCGGCGCCGGGTGAGGTGGAAGCGTTGGAACGTCTCGACAGACTCTCCGTCCGACGGTGGGCCCGCTTACGGGACGACATACAGCAATGCCACCTGCGCCGGGGCGCCTGGTATCCCGTGCTGAGCGTCGGGCAGGACGAGGTCGTCCTCGTCGTACGTCACCAGTCAGTGATCGTGCCGCCGTCGTATCTAGACATCGTCGGTACCCGCCCGAGCAAATGGGCGGTCCTCGCTGAAGAGCACTACGCCGTCTGCCCCAACTGCGCCGAACGCGTGGCGGTGGGCACGCCGCCGGAGCAGATGCGTTGTGGGCGGTGCAGCGGCGTCTTTGAGTTCGAGCTAGAGCGCGAGGGCACGCCAGCCAAGTAGAACGGGGTCTCGGTTCGACGTCGGACGCCCAGTGACCTTGCCGCATCACTTCGTTGAACCTTCCCAACAGTTTCGCGTGTGAGATCGCGTGACCCAGGATTGTGGTCACGTGACATCTCAAATTCCTCCAACGTGATAGCGTGACCTAGCCAAACGCCCTCGACGTGGCCCCCCGTATGCAACCCGTAGCCCGCGCCGCGCTGGATGCGCTATAGCACGTAAGTCGGTCGTGCGGACGAACCACCACGAGTTGACGCCCACGTAGGCCGCCGGACTGTCGTCCAACAGAAACCCACATCCAGCGTGAGCGGACTGCCATGCCTTGTCAGGAGGGGAGGCGGACCGACATGCCAAACGAGACGATGCCGCGGGAGCAACCCCAGCGCCATGGATGGGACCGGCGGCGGGACCACGGTCGCCGCATGATGCGCGACCGGCGCCGCGAAGTGGTCGCGCTTCAGTTCGAGCGTCGTAGCGGCGCGGATCGTCGCTCCGGCGGCCAGGGGCGTGCGAGGGCGGAGCGCCGCACGCCACCCAGCGGCGTGCGCTTGCTATAGACCGTTAGTTCACCCGATTTCCGCGAGCGTGACGCTGACGGTCACGCCGTAGACCTTCTGTCGCCGTGCGACGGCCCCGGTTGCTTGGACAGAACCGGGGCTCTTGTTTTGCCGTTGAGGCGACTGTAGGGTGGGCGCATGCCGGAACCGCAACTTGCTGCTGCCTTCCGAGCCCACGTAGAGCGCGCCTCGCTCGATAACGTCGCCGTCGTGCTGCGCGATCCGTGGACCGTTGCTGGTCTACTGAAAGACAATACCGAACCGATGCCCGCGAGCCTGTGCGTACTCCTCCGTGTGCCGCCGCACAGCATTTACGCCAACGGTGCGCGCGAAATCAAAGCGCGCATCATGGCCGAGGCACGGAGCGACGACGACCGCAAACGAGATAAGCCGTAAAGCAGACTCTCTGTTTGCCATTGTTTGCCGGTCGATGTCGGCGGACGTCGGAGTCCGTACTCGATGAAGCACGAAGCGGGAGCATGCCCTCTGCTCCCGCTTCGTTCCTCTCCGCGTGACAGACCGGCACTCTAACCAGCTGAACTACAGCCCCCTGCGACGGAGGGTGGCAATATAGGCCTGCGCCGGAGTCAATTCAATGGTTCAGAAATTCTTGCACTTGAAGGCCTGCTTCACTTTCAGCATGGCCTCCTGGTACTTCGCGATGCCCTCCTGGAGCTTCCTCACGAAATCCGGCGCCACACGCATGCCGAGATCCATCGCGTCCTTGGTTCGCTTGATCCGTTCGTTGATCCCCTTCGCCTGCTCGCAGTTCTTGGACTTGGTCATCGCCGAGTAGGGAACGCCCAGCGTCTGCAGCGACGCGAGTCCGTACCAGAAGCTCGCCTGGATGCGGATCTGTTGGCGCGGCCCCACCGTGTCCGCCGGCGTTTTGGGCGCGGCGGCGGTCAGCAGCTGGTCGAGCCAGGGGTAGGCCCGATCGTACGCTCCCGCCTGCGCGATCTTCGACGCTCCGGTCAGCATGATGACCATCGCGTTCAGGCGTTGCGTGGAGTCGCTCGAGGCGAGCGCGCGATCGAGGAATACTTTCGCCGAGTCGACGCGGTCGGCGAACCCCGTGCGGAACACCCGCAACTGCGCGGTGTCGCCTTTCAGTTTATTCGCCTGTGCGGTGTCGTACACGGTGCCGTCCACGATCGCCTTGGCGACGAGCAGCGTGTTACTGATATCGTTGGGATCAATCGCCAGGGATTGCTTGTACGCCCAGAGCGAGGAGTCCCGCTGACCTTTTAGGTCGAAGGCGGCACCCAGCGTCTTCCAGAATATGGCTGACTTGGGGAAATGCCGCACGGCGACGTGAGCAAATACCAACAGCTGCTGCGTGTCGGCCACCTGTTGCGCGGCTCCGATGGTGGCCTTGAGGAAGGCCGAGTCGGCCCCTTTGGCGGTATCGGTCGCGAACTGCTTGGCAAAAATGTCGAGCTCGCACCGGTACAGGCCGCCTTCGATGCAGATACGCAGGAGGAATGAACCCGCCCGCTCATCGGCCTGGTTGCGCGACAGCCAGTCTTCCAGAAGCGCCTTCGCCCGCTCATACTGACGCTGCTGTCGCAACAGCTCCGCGATGCCCAGGCGTAGCTGAATGTTCTGCGGCTCTCCGCCGAGCTCGTGGGTGAGGGCGTCGATCGCTTTGAGCGTGTCGCCCTTCTGCTGGTACAGGTGTGCAATGTTCTCCCACGCGGTGGCGTTGAGCGAGTCACCCTTGACCGCCCGCTGGTAGGCAACGAGCTGGCTGTCGAGCGACATGTGCTGCGCCTCGTACACGGTGGCGATGCACATGTGGGCGGCAGGAAGGTTGGGCTCGATCACCAGCGCCTTACGGGCGGCATCGAGCGCCTTCGGGAACTGGCTCTTCTGACGTGCGTCGGTACACTCGCGCGCCTGCTCGGCGGCTTTGACGACGTTGTTCAAGCGCGTCGCGATCCCCTCGCCCAGCGCCGCGGCGGTTCCCGGGTTGGGACTCGAGACCGAGACGAGGGCGGCCATACCCGAGCTGCCGATGTCGCGTACGCGGATGGTCGCGCCGAGCGCGCCGTTGCTCCGCTCGACCGTGCCCGTCGTGTACGCGTTGACGGTCAGGAAGCGTGCCAGCTGGTTCGCCTGCGTCTCGTCCAGCAGGACGTCGCACGGATAGTCGGACGCCTTGAGCGCCTCGCACAGCTTCGGCTTGGCGATCACCTGCGCCTTGGAGCGCGCCATTTGCCCGAGCTTGTCGCGCGCCACGTCCATGACGGCGATGCTCATCGCGGAGTCCGTCGGCGTCTTCGCCATCAGCGGCAGCACGAGCAACTTCATGGCAGGCGGTTGATACCCCTGCTGTGCGGGAGCCGCGGCGGCGATACAGCCCAACGCCACCACGACCGGCAAGATTCTCACGGGCGCATTCCTCACGTTTCCGGTTGTTACCCCAATGGGCGAAGAGGGATTCGAACCCCCGACTTCCTGCGTGTAAGGCAGGCGCTCTGAACCGCTGAGCTATTCGCCCGCACGACGAACGTCTACAGGGCGAGGCCTACCGGAAAGAAAACGCAGTACCCGAGGACGAGCAGAATCGGCGCGGCCGTGGTGGAACCTTGATGGAGCAGCCAATACCCGACGGCGAGCGCCACAACGGCCGCCGCCAGGAACGCCCAGTTCTTCGGTCCGAAATGCAGGCGAGAGCGCGCCAAACCCAGGTCGGGCATAAGGGCAAGAGTTTACGCGGCAATGTCAACGACGTCAAGCAGTTGGCTCGTCGTCCTCGGAGATCGCCCATCCCTCTTCGAGCCCCGCCCGGCGCACGGCATCGCGACGCCGCCGCAACCGGACGAGCCACACCAGCGCGAGACCCAGGAGCGCCCAGAACAGTCCCGCGGCGCTCGCCCAACCGAGCCAGCCGTAGCGCGTTTGCACGTCGCGCTGCCACCGTACTTCAAAATCGCCCTCGGTCACGTGGTAGGTATCCCGCAGCGCCGCGTCGAAGGTCGGCGCTCGCGAGAGTCGGTCGATGAGCGGCGCCAGCCCGTCGCGACCGCCCCATCGCTCGAGCAGGAGGACGGCGGTCGTCGCCAGCGCATACGCGGTCGTGGCGTCCTCCCGGTCCGAGCGAAGCTCGCGGTCCAGCTCGTCCAGGTCGGGCTGCACACCGCGCGCGACCTGCCAGTTCAGCTTCAGGGCGTCGAGACGGTCCCACTCCCCCGCCGCCACCGCGGCGTATCCCTCTTCGAACCACAGCGGCAGCGAGCGACTCTCCCCGGCGCGCCATCGCAGCGCCAGGTGGGCGAGCTCGTGCCGGAGCGCGCCGGACAGGTCGACGCTCGGTCGATCGGACAAGAGGACGACCGTGGCGCGCTCCGGAAACGCGGCGCCCTCACTCCAGCTCGGCAACCGCCCGCGCGTCACCGAATCGAGTTTGGCGCGACTGGGGACGAGGATCACGCGGATCGGGCGGTCGGGCAACGGCCCGATGCCCGGAAATGGAGCGGCACGATCCGCGGCCTCAGCCAGGGCCGCGGCGAGGCCGGCCTGCGCGGGCCACGCGACCGCGGTCACCCGTCCCACCGTGACGGTGGAAAGCGGAGGCGCCTGCGCCACCAGCCATGCCAGGACTAGGAGCGCGGCGGCTCCCGCCCCTGGCGCGCCTGCGCCAGCGTGTCTTCACACTTCTTGCCCCACGGATTGAACTTGTTCGCCTTGAGTCCCGCTTCCCAGGTTTGCTGCGCCTGTTCTTGATCGCCGGCGAACCAGTACGCACGCCCCAGCTCATAGTAGGCTTCGATCAGGTTCGGCCCGAGCTTGAGCGTCTTTTGGAAGAACGTCTGGGCGTCCTCGTACATCTCGCGCTGCAGGTACACGAGCCCCAGATAGAAGTGAGCGTATAACGTGGCCTTCTTGTCGTTGTCGAGACGGATGGCCTTGGAGAGATGCTCGATCGCCTCGCCGAAGATCCGCTTCTTGAGACAAATGTAGCCGACGTTGATGCGCGCCAGGGAGTTCGCCGGCTCCTTCATCAGAACTTTCTGGAACGTGGAGAGTGCGTCGTCGTACTCCTCGTGGAGCATTTGCGCCCATCCGAGCAGCGACTCCGCCTGGGTTTCGCCGGGCGACAGCTGCAGCGCCTTCTGGAGCGCCTGAATCGCCCCGGAGTAATCGCCGAGCGAAATGAGGCTCCACCCCTTCTCGATGAACGTCGACGCACCGATGTGGTCGGCGTGCACCGCGGGGCGGGCACCCGTGAACTCCGGAGCGGCCGCCTCTGCCGTCGACGCGGAGACCTGTTTGAAGCGGTCGACGAGCTTGCGAACGTCCTCCTTGAGTGCCGTCAGCTCGCCGATCTGCGCATCCACCCGCTTGAAGTAGGCGATGATCTCGCGCTTCACCGCCTCGCGCTCCGCCCCGCCCGTCACCGACTCGAGGCGACGCGCGATCTGCTCGTACTCGACCCGGAGGGCGGGGAGCGGCGAATCGACCATCAGGTCGCCCTCGCCGTCTCTTGCACGGCGGTGTCGAGCGCGAGCTTCTCCTTGGACGAGAGCAGGCGCGCCGTGTTGAGCACGATGATCGTGCGCCCGTCTTTCACCACGAGGCCCGCGATGTACTCGGCGGCGAGGCCCTTCACGATCCCCGGCGGGGAGGTGATCTCGGGTGCCGCGACCTGCAGCACCTCGGTCACGGCGTCCACGATGACGCCCAGCTTCCCGCCTTCCCACTCGAGGATCACTGTGCGCGTGTCCTCCCGGAGCGGCGCCGCCGCGCCCAGGCGTTTTCGCAGGTCCACGAGCGGCACGGCGACGCCCTGGTAACGCAGCACGCCCTCGAGGAAATCGGGCGCCTTGGGAAGGGGCGCGGGCGCCTCGTACCGCAGAATCCGCTCCACCTGAAAAATGTTGAAGGCGAAGTCCTGGCCGGACAACTTGAAGGTGACGAGTTGGACGTCGTCGCCGGTGGTCATCCGATGCGGTCTCCGAGGGCATCAAGGTCGAGGATCGGGACGAGGGCACCGCGCCGCCGCGCCACCCCGGAGGCCCACGGCAGCGACTCACCGTGCGGCACGGGAAGCGGCGCCTCGCGCACCACGTCGTCCGCGTCGTCCACTTCGAGGGCCACGTAGCGCGCGCCCTCACCGGCGCCGATCTCCACCACTACCGCGGCGCGGCCGCGGGCGCTGGGGGGCGACCGATCGCCCATCAGGGCCCCGAGGTGCACGACCGGCACGAGCCGGCCACGCAACGGCGTCAGCCCGCGCATCGCGGCGAGGGCGCGCGGCACCTCGAGCACCTCCGCCAGATCGCCGACCTCGACCACCCGAGTCAGCGGCAGCCCGTATGCCTTGCCGTCGACGCGGACCAGGAGATATCCCCGGGTCATCGTATTCCCTCCTGCGCCCGCGCCCCCCGCACCGCGAGCTCCACGTCGATGCGGTTCGCGATCTCCGCGAGCGGAAGCACGGACTCTACGCCCCCGATTTGCACCGCTGCCGTCGGCATGCCGGCGATCACAGAAGAAGCGCGGTCCTGGGCGATGCCACCGCCACCTGCGGCCCGGATCGCGCGCACGCCTTCCGCCCCGTCCCGCCCCATGCCGGTGAGCACGACCCCCAGGCTGTTCGCGCCGAATACCTGCGCCACCGACCGGAACAGCGGATCCGCGGCGGGGCGGACCCCCCACACCGGCGGCTCCTGATCGAGCGCGATCGCCGGACCGTCGGCCGCGCGCAGCACCCGCATATGATAATCGCCCGGCGCGACGTACGCCGTGTCGGCGACGATGGGGGCGCCGTCGTCCGCCTCGACGACGCGCAACGCCGACAGCGAATCGAGCCGCTCGGCCAGCGAGCGCGTGAACTTGGGGGGCATGTGCTGCACCACGAGCACTGCGCTGCCCCGGCCCGTCGCGAGCTTGGGGATCACTTCCGCGAGCGCGCGCGGCCCGCCGGTGGATGCCGCGACCGCGACGGCAAAGCGGGCCCGCGCGCGCAGACCCGCTTCCGGGGCGCGGCGCGCGGGGACCGGCGGCCGGGCCATCACCGAGACGTGAGACACGTCCGCCGCGAGCGCCCGGCGCAGGGCGGCGCGGAGCTCCGGACCCATCCGTTCGAGCGCTTTGCGATTCGCTTCGTCCGGCTTGGCGACGATTTCCATCGCGCCGAGCTCGAGCGCGCGGATCGCGGCGCCCGTGCCCGGTCCGGCGTGCGCGCTCACGACGACGATCGGTCGCGGCGACTCCGACATGATGTAGCCGATGGCTCCGAGACCATCGAGCTCGGGCATCTCGAGGTCCATCGTGACCACGTCGGGATCGAATTGATGGACCTTGCGGACCGCGTCGAATCCATCACGCGCGGTCGCGACGACACGGAACTCGCCGTCGCTGCCTCCGCCCCGCCCGGCTCCACCACCCAGCACGTCGGTCAGCACGCGGCGCATGAGCGCGCTGTCGTCCACCACCAGCACGCTGGGCCGGCGATCAGAGGACGATGGCATGGGCTCCGACCGAGCGGATCTCGACCCGGCCATCCGCCACGGAAAACCGCACCGAGCGCCCCGCTCCGCCTCCCACCGCCTCGCGCACAAGGGGGATGCCCGCGCGGCGGAGCACGTCGCGGCAGGCGACGATGTTGCGCTCGCCCATTTGCACCGATCCGGGCGTCATGAGCTGGGCGAACATGCTCGCCCCGCCCGCCAGCTTGGCGACGAGGCGCCGCGGCTCCGCGCCGAGGGCGCCGAGCCGCTCGACCAGGAGGGGCACGGCCGTCTCGGGGAACTTGGCCGGGTTCGTGGCATCGCGCGCGAGGCTCTTGGACGGCAGGAGGATGTGGGCCATGGCGCCGGCGCAGGCTTCCGCGTCGTGCAGCATGATCGCCACGCACGACCCGAGCCCGAGGGTGATCAGAACCGCGTCGCCGCGCTCGGCGGCCCAGTCCGCCACCTTGACGATCCGCTCGAGCGTCGGCATCACGCTCCCGCAGGCGCCCGACGATAGATCCGCTCGCGTGGCTCCTCGAGGACGAGCCGCTCGCGGGCGGGGCCGAACAGCGTCTCGACCTTCCCGAGCAGCAGCACGCCACCCGGTGCCAAAACGTCGGCGAACAGCGAGAACAGGCGCTCCTGCATCCGGCGGTCGAAATAGATCACGACGTTCCGGCACACGACCAGATCGTAGGGGGGCGCCGGAGGCGGCTCGCTCGTCAGGTCGTGCTTCACGACGCGGACAATGCGCTGCAGCTCGGGCAGGGGCTGGCGGGGTACTTCCGCGGTGAAGTAGCGGCGCACGAGTTCGTGCGGCATTTCGGTGAACGCCGTTTCGGGATACTGCGCCGCCCGCGTGCGCTCGAGGCTCGTGCGATCGATGTCGGTCGCGTCCACGCGCGCCCGGGCCAGGAGCGTCTCCTGCCCCAGCCGACGGGCCGTCTCGGCGAGGGCGACCGCCACGGTGTACGGCTCTTCGCCCGAGGCGCAGCCCGCCGACCAGACCCGCACCTCGCCACGGCGCGCGGTCCACAGCGCCGCGAGCCGCGGCTCGAGCGCGCGCCACGTCTCCAGGTTCCGGAAGAATTTGGTGACGTTGATCGTCAGCGCGTCGAGCAGGAGGTCGTACTCGTGGATGTCCTGGTCGAGGATGCGGCCGTATTCGTCGAAGGTGTGGACGCCGCGGGCGCGCATGCGTACCGCGATGCGGCGACGCAGGCAGCGATCCTTGTAGGAGTCGCAGACCAGGCCCCGCGCCCGCGTGATCTTCTGCGTCAGCGCTCGGAACGCTCGGTCGTCCTGCTCCGACGTCACGACAGCGCGCTCAGGGTATCCAGATTGGCCTTGACGAGCTCGTGCTTCGGGTTGATCTCGAGCGCCTTCTGCCACAGCTGCGAGGCGAGCTCGCGCTCGTTCCGCTTGTAGGCGATGTTGCCGAGCTTGAAGTAGACATCGTCTCCGAGATCGGGCGCGAGCTCCACCGCCCGGTTGTAGGCCTCCCACGCCTCGTCGTAGCGGGAGCCGCGGTAGGCCAGGTCGCCCAGGTTCTTGGACAGCTGCGGGAGCGAGGGCTCGTTCTTGCGGGCCGCGCGCACCATCTCCTCCGCCCCGGTCAAGTCACCGGAGAGCTCCTTCAGGACGGCCAGGTTGTTCTGGAGCGCCGCGTGCGACGGGTATGCCTCCGCCGCCTCCTCGGCCAGCTCCTCGGCTGCCTCGAATTCGCCGGCCGCGGCGGCGGTGAGTGCCCGGGCCCAGAACCACGCGGGTGGCGGCACCTGTCCGAACAGCTCGCGCGAGCGATCGAGCCGCCCCGCGGCGCTCGCATGATCCCCCCGCTTCAGCGCGACGACGCCCCACCCGAGATACACCTTCGCGTCGGTGCGCGCCCGCGCCGCCGCCTCGGCGTACGCCGCTTCGGCTTCGTCCAGCCGGCCCATCTGTTCGTACGCGAAGCCGAGATTGTGGAACACCGCGGGCCGCCCCCCGCCCTTCTCGGCGGCGAGGCGCAGCGTCTCCATGGCCTCGCGCCAGCGCGCCTGCTTCAGCGCCACCAGCCCGATATAGAAATGCGCGTTGGCCTCCCCGGGGCGCAGCTCCGCAACACGCCGGAACTCGCGGGTGGCTTCGTCCAGCATCCCGGTCTTGTAGAACGCGACTCCCAGGTTGCGGTGCTCCTCGACGCGCGCATCGGTGATCTGGGCGTCCGCTGCCGAGGCGGTGCGCCCGGCGCGGTGGACCAGTCCGGCGGTGATCAGGCCGTAGAGCGCCTTCCCGATCTCGAACTCGCCCAACCCGGAGTCCTCGATCACGTGGTTCATATCGCGTGATCCGTCGAGCAGTGGCAGGAGCCGGTGCTGGGTGTCGTTGAGCTTGGCTTCGCTGATCGCGATGCGGTCCTTGTCCACCGCGAAGATGAGGTCGAACGAGGGGATCTTCTTCTCGATCAGGCTCCACTCGTCCACGCGCCGCGCGCCCTCGAGGAGCAGCGACTCGGGATTGATGGACACCAGGAAGTCCTGCCGCTCGGGGCGGACGTCGGCCTCGAAGTTGAAGGTGCCCTGCGTCCAGGTGAACAGATAGTAGACCGACTCCTCGATCTGCACGCGCATGTAGCGCTCGAGGTCGGCCTGCGAGATCACCCCCATGGCGACCAGCACCTGGCCGAGCTTCTTGCCGTGCTCCGTGGTCTGGCGGTGAACGGCGGCGTTGAGCTGTTCCTGGGTGATCTTCGCGTGCTTCACCAGAATGTCGCCGAGCCGGTCGCGCCGGTTGACGATCGAGGCGTAGCAGATGCGACCCTTCTCGAAGTAGATGTAACCGAAGTTCGAACGATCGGCGATGGAGAGGCAGCCCGTCTTCTGTCCCAGCGCGAGCAGCTGGAGCACGTCGGGCAGCGATGCCTCTTTGAGGGAACCCTTGATGGCCATCAGCGAAACTCCTCGATCACGCGGTCCGCCACGTCCGCCCATTCCCACACCATCTTCTCGCGGCTCTTGATGCCGCCGAGGCTCGACACGACGAGCCCTGACGTGCGGAAGCCGCTCGAGCGGCGCGCATCGCGCGCCGTCTGGCCCTCGAGCACCTCGCGCGCCAGCCCGGCGTTCAGGGGCCCGTCCTGAGCGGCCGCCGCGGCGACCACGCGCTGCATCACGCCAACGAGCGTGCGCACGGAGTCGGCCGGCCGATCGGCGAGGTAGTCGACCAGGGCGGGCTCGGGCGTGACGTTCTGCTGGGACAGCAGTCGCTCGAGCACCACCCGCTTGACCTCGCGGTCCGGCTCCTTGAGCTCGGCGACGAGCCCGCCCTCGAGCCGCGTCACGATACGCTCTTCCAACCCCGTCAGCGTGTTCGGCGTGACGGGCGCGGTGAACACGAGCTGGCGCTCCTTGTCCTGCAACAGGTTGAAGAGGTTGAACAGCTCCTCCTGCGTGCGTTCCTTGCCGGCGATCAGATGGATATCGTCGAGGAGCAGCGCGGTCGCGCGGCGGTAGCGTGCCCGCCACCAATCCACGCGGTTGCCGTCGATCGCGGCGATCAGCTCGTCGATGAACGCTTGGGTAGAGAGGCACGCCACCACCGCGCGGCGGCCACGCGCCAGCTCCAGGCCGATGGCGTTCAGGAGGTGGGTCTTGCCGAGCCCGCTCTTCCCCACGAGCACAAGTGGGTTGTACTTCTTCCCGGGCTTGTCGAGCACCGCGCGGGCGGCGC
Organism: Gemmatimonadales bacterium; assembly: GCA_035943095.1. GTDB lineage: Bacteria > Gemmatimonadota > Gemmatimonadetes > Gemmatimonadales > GWC2-71-9 > AG41. The sequence goes on from DASZCN010000119.1 coordinate 15,761, forward strand.
TCACCGCGACCTGGTTGGATGGACCGACGGCGTACGCCGCGAGCGGGAACGCGGCGGAGGGCCCCGGGGGCGGCGCGGCTCCGTCGCGCACCTTGGCCGCCGCCTCCTCGGCCTCGGCGATGCGCTCGGGATCGCGGAACACGCTCTCCCCCGCGGCCTGGGGATCGAGCTCCGCCACTTCGGCCTCGAGCTCCTTCAGTCGCTCGACGTCCTTCGTGAACTCCGCGATCGCCTTATCTACGGACCGGGGGGCATCCTGCTCGAGGAGCGCCTCGAGGCGCTGCGTCCGATACCCCTCGCCCTCCCACCGGAGCACCGCCTCGCCCACGCGCGCGCGCCAGGCTTCGACCGCCTTTCCGACGGTGACGGTCACATCGGCGAGGAACGCGCCGAACTCGTCCCCGCCATCCCGCGCCGCCGCCTTGGTGCCGCCGTCGCCGGGCGCGGGCGCGCCGCTCGCCAGGCCGAGGATCTGTTTCGCCGTTTCCGCGTTGATGGTCGTGTCGTTCACGGCCTGGAACGCGACGAGGCGGTTGAGCGCACCCATCAGCTCGCGCACGCTCCCCGCCTCCGCCTGTGCCACCGTCTCGAGGACGCCCGGCGCGAAGCGCGCGCCGCGCTCCTCGGCCTTGCGGCGCAGGATGGCGACGCGCGTCTCGTAGTCCGGCAGGCCGATGTCGACCACGAGACCGCCCGAGAGCCGCGAGATGAGCCGCTCGTCCAGATCGGCGATCTCGGGTGGCGGCCGGTCGCTCGTGAGCACCATCTGGTGTCCCGCGACCTGGAGCGCCTCCGTGAGCCGCAGCAGCTCGGACTGCATTTCCTTGCGGTTGGTGAGGAACTGGACATCGTCGACGAGCAGCACGTCCACGTTCTGGAAGCGGCGGCGGAACGTGTCACCCTGCCCCGCCGCGATGGCCGCGTGAAACGCCTCGACGTACTCGTCGAGCGTCAAGTACTCGATGTTCAGCAACGGGGCGGTCTTCTTGGCCGCATGGCCGATGGCCATGAGCAGGTGTGTCTTGCCGAGTCCGGAGCCCGAGTACACGAACAGCGGGTTGTACGCCGCGCCCGGATTCTCGGCGACCGTGTGCCCCGCGGTGACCGCCAGGCGGTTGGCGGATCCCACCACGAACGTGTCGAACGAATACTTCGGATTGAGCGCGCTGGTCATGCCGCGGTCCCGGCCGCCAGCTTCTTGAGGACCAGTTCGGAGATGGCCTTGAGCGTCTCGAACACGCCCTTCCCATGGAGTGCGTCCGCGCTGAAGCTCGGGACGCCACGGAAGTTCAGCGCGTCGTCGAGATCGGCGGCGGAGAGGATCAGCTCCCGCGGCAGGTCCTGCTTGTTGTATTGCAACACCAGCGGGATGGTGCGCACGTCCACGCCATGCTCCAGCAGGTTACTCTGCAGGTTCTGGAGGCTCTCGATATTCTCGTCGAGCTGGCGCGCCTGACTGTCGCCCACGAACACCACGCCGTCCGCTCCCTGGAGCACGAGCCGGCGTGTCGCGTTGTAATACACCTGCCCCGGCACGGTGTAGAGCTGGAACCGCGTGGAGAATCCCGAGATCTGCCCGAGGTCGATCGGCAGGAAGTCGAAGAACAGCGTGCGGTCCGTCTGGGTGGCGAGGGACACCATGCGCCCCCGACGCGAATCCGGCACGCGGCCGTAGATGTAGTGCAGGTTGGTCGTCTTGCCCGACCGTCCCGGGCCGTAGTAGACGATCTTGCAGGTGATCTCGCGCGTCGTGAAGTTGACCAGGGACACCGTGCTATCTCCCGAACAGCGTGTTGAGGCTGTCACTCAGCTCGCGCTCGAAATCCGCCGCCAGCACCTGCTTGGGCACGCTGTCTTTGGGGCTCGCGGCCTGAAGATCGGTGGCGAGCTGCTCAAAGAATAACTGCACCAGGCCGAGCGACGAAGCGTCCAGGTCGTAGGCGACCAGCGCGATCAGCCGGCCGCGCCCCGTCTTGACGGCGGCGAGAAAGATTCCATGCCGCTCGCCCTGGTGGTTCAGGGCCGCGAACGGCGGCTGCTGCATCTGGCGCGCGATTTCCTCGGTCGACGCCATGATCGCGGCGCCGAGCGCCGCGGCGGACATGACGTCCATGGCCCGCGAGAATCCGTGCTGCGCCAGCACCTGGCCGGCCGACGTCATCACGAGCACCAGGCGCGCGCCCGCCTCCTTCACGAACGTGACCAGCGGCTCGAGCGTCCAGGCTTCGACGGCGCGCGTGCTCATGCCACTACCTCCGCGGCCCGCAACAGCTCGAGGCGCACGAGTCCCACGTTCACATCGGGCTCCGCGACGGCCACCACCAGAATCCCGTTGGGCGTCGGCACCACGAGCAACGCGCCCTGCTCCGCCTGCAGGTGCCAGAACAGGCTCGCCCCGACTCCCGCCGCCTCCATCGCCCGCCGCAGGCGGGTCGCGAGGCTCGCCGCGAGCGCCGCCACCGCCGGGCCCTTGATGCCTTCCATCAGCTGCTCCGCCACCACGATGCCGTCCTCCGCGGAGACGAGCATCGCGCCCCGCACCCCGCTGACGCGGGTGATCAGGTCGAGCGCCCGGCCGTAACTCGCGGTGGCGGTCATCCGTGTGCCGCGAGCCAGCGGCGCGCCGCTCCGGCCGCGCGCTGCGCGATGATCGCGAGCCGGCCCATCGGCACGGCGCGGTCGCGCACCACGAGGAGCAGGGCATCGTCGGTAGGCGCCGTGAGATGCACGTGACCGGTCCGGCCCTCGGCCGCGACGCCGGTCCATTTTCCGAGGGCGAGGAGCTTGGTGGTCCGGGCCGCCTCCTGGGAAACGCCCGCGAGGTACGCGGCGACTGCGTCGGTCACGTCCTGACCCGCCGCATTTTTCAGGGCCCCGCCCAGCACGCGTCCCGACGCGTCGAGCAGCAACAGCCCTTCCTCCGCTCCTTCGAGGCCCGCGAACACGCGTGCCTCGTCGAGCGGCTGGGCCGCCGCCGGCAGCGGCTCATCGACCGGAGCGGTCGCCGGAGGGGGGCCGGGCGTCTCCTGCGGCACGTGTCCCCCCCGGGCCAGCGCCAGCGCCTGGGCGATGCTCGCGTCGTCGGGCGCCGCGCGCTGCGCCGCCTCGAGATGGGCGAGGGCCTGCTCCACGTCGCCCACCTTGAAATAGAGGAAAGCGAGGCCCTTCAACGCCCCCACATGAGTCGGGGCGATTCGCAGCGCCATGTCCCATTCGTCGAACGCCCGCTCATAGTCGTGCTTATCCGCGAGGATGCGCGCGTACAGATCGTGCGCGTCCGCGAGGTGCGGATGGCGCTCGAGACCCGTGACGGCGACGCGGTGGGCGGCGTCGAGCTGTCCCTTATGGCGCAACTGCTCGGCCAGGCGCAGGAACACGAGGCTATCCGGATCCTGAGCTAGCTGCGAGGAGAGCTTCTTGATCTCGTCAGCCATACATGCCGGTTCCGGTGCCGGTCGCGAGCGTCCGCGCCGCCGCCCTGGCGCGGCCGACCTCGTCGGCCTGCGTCAGCTCGGATTCCGAGCGTGCCGCGAGCCGCTCCCATTGGTCCCACTGCTCCACCGCTTCGCCGAACCGGCCGGTGGCGACGAGGGCATAGCCGAGCATGCGATGCGCGGCCACGAGGAGGGGATCGAGCCGAAGCGCACGCCGGAGCTCCTCGACCGCATCGGGGCCGCGTCCGGCGGCGAGCGCGATGCGACCGAGCAGGAGGTGCACGGCGGCATCATGCGGATGCACGCCCGCGGCTTGCTCCGCGATCCCGCGCGCCTCCTCCAGGTCGCGCCGGGCCAGGGCATCCTCCGCCCGGGCGACCAGCTCCGCGAGATCCGCGACGAGCGTGGTGCGCTCGCGCTTGACCGTGCCCGGGTCCGCCAGGACGATCACACCCGCGCTCTCGAGGCCGAACAGGGTCTTGGCGACCTCAAAGTCCGAGCGGCCCAGCTCTGACGCGATCCCGCGCACGTCGCGCGTCCCGTCGATCATGGCCAGCATTTCCCACTCGGGCGGGAGGAGATCGAGTCCACTGCCGCCGCCCTCCTGCGCGGGCGCGAGCGTGGGGACGACGCCGAGGTGGGGGATGCGCCCTTCGATGCGGGACCACTCGTCGATGCGGCGCGCGCCTTCCATCAGCAGCGCCTCCGTCGGGATGCGCACCGTCGCTTCAGTCAGCACGTCGGTGAGCGGGCCTTCGGTGAACGAGAAGTAGCCTTCGCGCCAGGACATGACTTCGAAGACGACCTCCTCGACCTGAAACCGCACCTGGCGCTGTAGCTCCCGCGGCGTGACGGCGCCGAGCGAGACGAGGATCTCTCCGAGTCGGCGCTTGTCCCCTTGCCGCTGCTGCATGTCCCGCGTGCGCTCCAGGTCGGCCTCGCTGATCTTGCCGGTCCGGAGCAGGAGCGCGCCCAGGGGATGCGGGTTGGAGCGGATCTCGGCGAAGATGATGGCGCCGTCCTCGAAGTAGATCGTCCCGGCGTTGTGGCGCAGCTCGGACGTCACGCGCAGCAGCCCCGTCTTCCGGCTCAGGTCGAGCAGCTGGAAGACGTCGTGGATGCCGAGCTCGCGGAGCGGGCCTTCGATCGCCATGGCCTAGTCCGGTGCGAAGATGTGTTGCAGGTCGAGCGCGGTGCGCGCGTGGATGCGCGCCCGCTGTGCGAACGGGCCGCCCGGCTCGATGCGCGTGACTTTCTCCCACGCTTGGACCGCTTCGCCGTACCGGTGCAGCCGTGCCAGGGCGACGCCCTGCTGGAACAGCGCCTCGACCTGCTCGGGATCGAACTTGAGCGCGCGCCGGAACGCCTCCAGCGCCTGGTCGTCGCGCTTGTCGTCGAGGAGCGCGCGTCCCAAGAGCAGGAGGGCGGGCAGATCGTAGGGGTCCTGCTCGAGCAGCTCCGCGAGCCGGACGACCGCCTGTTTCACACGGCCCGAGCGCCGGAGCAGGTCCGCGAGCGCGAGTGCCGCTTCGTGAAATGTGGGCAACACATCCAGGGCCCGCTCGTACGCCCGCTGCGCGTCGGCCCACTCTTCCTTGTCTTCATGCAGCCGACCCAGGTCGAGCCAGACCTGGACGTACCCTGCGTCGAGCTCCAGGGCCGCGCGATACGCATCGAGCGCTCCGGCCTTGTCGCCGATCCGCAGCGCGACGTCGCCCTGCAGCTTATGGAGATCGGCGCGCGCGGGGGCGCGGGTCTGCGCCTGTCGCAGCGCGGTGAGCGCCCCGGCCGCGTCGCCCCCGGCGGCCCGCCCTTTCGCCACCGCGACGAGCGCGTCCACATCCTCCGGCGTGAGCGCGTGGAGCTCTTCCGCCAGGCCACGGGCCTCCTCGGTGCGTGGGCCGCCCAGGGCGAACAGCGCCTTCACCTCGCCGAGCCGGGCATCGGCGCGGCCGGGCTCGAGCCCGCGGGCCTCACGGTAGCGCTCGAGCGCCTCACCGTGGAGGCCCCGCTTGGCGAAGATGTCGCCCAGCAGCACGGCCGCATCCGCGCGATTGGCTCCGCGCTGGACCGCGCGCACCGCCTCGGCCGCGGCGACGTCCATCAAGCCCTTGCTCACGTAGTCGCGCGCCAAGGCGAGCGGGTCGTCCGCGGCCCGCGCCGCGGGCGGTTCCGGCGCCGCAGCCGGTGGTGCCAGCTCCTGGAAGATGTTGTCCAGGAGGCGCTGATCGAAGTTGAAGTCCTCGCCGATGCTCTCCGTCGTGACGTCCGCGGAGATCTCGGGCGCGATGCCGATGGTCGCCTTCTCGTACTGCAGGTCGATCGTGAGCGCGAACTTCTGGGACACGTAGTACGGGTCGAGCTCGAGGGCGCGCTTCGTGGCGCGCAGGGCGCCGTCGAAATCGCCCAGATTGGACAGCGTGAAGCTCAGGTTGTAGTGGGCGCCCGCGTGGTCGGCATCCGCCTCCACGGCGCGCACGAACGCGTTCCGCGCGTCCTGAAATCGTTTGAGCTCCACCAACACCAGCCCCACGCCGTTCCACGCCGATGCCGAGTTGGGCTCGCTCGAGAAGACCTGACGGTACGCCTCGAGCGCCAGCTGGAACCGCCGCAGCTGGTACAGCAACAGGGCGAGGTTCAAGCGCGCGGCGCTGAACGTGCCCTGCAGCCGCAACGCGGTCCGGAACGATTCGATCGCGGCGTCGGCGTCGGCGCCCCCCCCCCGTGCCAGGGCCACGCCCAGGTTGTTCCACGCGATCGCGTACTTCCCGTCCACTTCCACGGCGTGCCGGTAGGACGCGAGCGCCTCGTCGGACCGGCCGGCCTGATGCAACACCACGCCGCGCTCGTTCCACAGCTTGGGGGAGTCCGGCACCTCGCGCAGCAGCGTGTCGTACAGCTCGAGCGCTGCGGCGAAGTCGTGCTTCAAGAGGTGCAGCTCGGCCATCGCCTGGAGGGTGAGCCGCCGATCCTCGCCACGCTCGAGCGCCAGCCGATACTCGCGCAGGGCCTCGTTGTAGTAGCCCTTCTGGCGGAAGGCGAGCCCGAGGTTGTAGTGCGCGAGCTCGTTCCCCTCGACCACCTGGGGCTCGGGCACCAGCCGCTGACGCCGCTCCTCGGTCCGGCGCTCCGCGTTGTAGCGCTCGAGCGAGAGGTTGGTCTGGGCGCGGGCGAGGGGCGGGTTCAGCTGGATGGCGCGTTTCGACGCGGCGCGCGCGTCCTGGTGGCGGCCCATGTCTCCGAGCACGAACGCCATCAGGTAATGGGCGTTGGCGTTGTCGGGGTTGAGCTCCACGGCATGCTCGAGCGCCACGAGCGCCTCCGCGTTCAGGCCCCGGTTGTAGTAGATCTCGCCGAGGTAGAAGTGCGCGACCGTGGAGTCGGGCTCGAGCTCCACCGCACGCAAGAACCATTCAGTGGCAGCCTCGGGGCGGCCGCGATTCTTCTCCGCGAGGCCAAGCTGGATGATGGACGCGCCGTCGTCCGCCTTCTGGGCGAGCAGCTGCTCGAACTCGCCGACTGCTTCCTCGTGGGCGCCGAGAATCGCGTACGCGCGGCCGAGCTCCCAGCGGGCCTCGCGGTCGTCGTGCGCCTGGCGCAGACGCTCGCGCAGCTGCGCGACGCGCCGGTCGTAGTAGCCGGTGTCGTGGTAGGCGATCTCGAGGTTCCGCTGCGCGACCTGCATCTTGGGGTCGAGCTCGAGCGCGCGGGTGAACTCCGCGATCGCGTCTTCGACGAGGCCCTTCTGATAGTAGAGCACGCCGAGGTTGTTGTGCGCCCCGGCGTCCGAAGGGTCGATCCGGCGGGCGAAGGATCGGAGGACGGCGAGGTCGCGTTCCGAGAGCGCCGGCGCCGTCACGGGTCAGGTCAAACGGATGGCGTCAAAGATGGCCTTGAGCGACGCCAGATCGGGGAGCAACAGGAAGTCGCCCCGCAGCCCCTCTCCCGAGTCGATGTGGAACTCGGTCTCGACGCAGAACACGAAATCCCGCTCGTGCCCGAAGTTCAGATACGTCGTCGTGAGCACGGCGGCGGAGAGGTCGACCACGAGGCTCGGCACCGATGGCAGGAGCAGCATGCCCATGAAGTCGGAGAGCGCGTTCATGTAGGCGCCTGAGAGAATGTTGCCGGCTTCCTTGAGGCACGATTGCTCGAGCGCGTCGAACCCCGCCGTCGTTCCGATCGGCCGGCGCAGCAGCATGTCGCACAGGCGCCGCCCCACCGCCTCCGGAAACAGGAGCAGCGTCCGCCCGGTCAGGTCGCCCAGCATGTGCATCAGCACCGCCGCCACGACGTCCTGGGGATTCCCCAGCAGGTCGGGCACCTCCTCGAGGCGCGCGATGTTGATCTGGGGCACGCTGATCATGATCCTGCGGTTGGTGAGCTGTCCCAGCGCGGTGGCGGCGTGGCCGGCGCCGATGTTCGCCACCTCGCGCAGCGCGTCGATCTGCAGCTCCTTCAGGTCCCGCACATCCTCCATACCGCCCCCGTTCTTACAGGAGCCCGCCCGCGTCGAGAATCAACGCGGGGATCCCGTCCCCCATGATGGTCGCCCCGCTGAACACCGGCAGTGTGCCTTGCGGGGCGTCGAATCCCTTCACCACGATCTCCTGCTGGCCCAGCATGCCGTCCACGACAATCCCGCTGCGCCGCTCGCCCATCTCGAGTACGATGATCGGACACCGGCTCGGGGCGTCGCCCGGGACGCCGAGCAGGCGCCGCAGATGTACGAGCGGGACGACGCGATCGCGCAGCACAATTGCCTCGCGCCCCTCGATTGTCGTCGTCGCCTGGACGCCGAATTCCACCGTCTCCGACACGTACGTGAGCGGCAGGGCGTAACGCTCGGCACCCACGCCCGCGATCAGCGCCCGCACGATCGCGAGCGTCACCGGCAGGCGGAGCACGAACGTCGTGCCCTTCCCCTCCTGGGACCGGATGTCGATCGACCCACCGAGCGCCCGGATGCGGGTCATCGCCACGTCGATCCCCACGCCGCGGCCGGAGACGCTCGTGACCGATTCCGCGGTCGAGAACCCGGGCCGGGCGAGGACCCGCAGCAACTGATCGTCCGACAGCGCGTCGGCGTGAGGGTCCACGACGCCGTCCCGCTTGGCGCGCTCCAGGATCTTGTCGCGCGCGATCCCACGCCCGTCATCGGATACGCTGATCACCACGCTCGCCCGCTCGCGTACGGCGGAGAGGACGATCTCGCCTTCCGACTTCTTGCCGCGGCGCCGCCGGTCGGCCGGCAACTCGATCCCGTGGTCCACCGCGTTCCGCAGCAGGTGCAGCAACGGGTCGCCAAGCTCATCAAGAATTGCGCGGTCGAGCTCGATCTCCTTGCCTTCCACGCGGAACGCGACCTGTTTGCCGAGCTCGCGGGCCAGGTCCCGCACCAGCCGTGGGAAGCGGTCGAACACCTGCCAGACAGGAGTCATCCGCGCCTGAATGATTTCGGCCTGGAGCTCCGTGGAGAGCCGGGAGATCTGGATCGCGACGTCGTCCACGGCGGGGTCCCGCCGCTGCGCGGCGAGCTCGTTCAAGCGGCCCCGCACGGTCACGAGCTCTCCGATCAGGTCCATCAGCCCATCGAGGCGACGCAGGTCGACGCGGATGTGCCGGCTCTTGGCGTCCGGGGCGGCGGCCGTGGCCGTCGTTGCCGCCGCGCGCCCCTCCTCACCTCCGATCGTGACGTGCTCCACGTCACCGGCGCCGCGCACGGCCTTCTCGATGTCCGCGACCGGCGCGGTGGTCTCGATCCGGAAGCTGAAGCGCCCGTCGAAGTCATCGCTCTCGAACGCCGTCTCGGACGGCGTGACGTTTCGCACGGGACCGAGCACTTGCGCCTTTTTCAGCGCGAGCAGCGCCCGCCCGCCCTTGAGCGGAGCTTCCGAGCGGAGGCTGACCTGCACCAAACGGCCGGCGACGGCCGCCGCTTCGACGACCGGCGCGGGTTGGGGCTCCGGCGCGGGACGGCCGGCGACACCCGTGAGCGCCGCGGCCGCGCCGTCCAAGTCGGCGAGGATCTCGGCGACGTCGATTTCATCCTCACGCCCCACGACCGACAGCTCCACTGCCTGCTCCAGCGAGTCGCGCGCTCGGAACAGGAGCTGCAGAAGCTCATCGGTCGCCGGTTGCGAGCCGCGGCGCAGCACGTCGAGGAGGTTCTCGGTGCGGTGGGCGACGTCGGTAACGCGGGCGTACCCCATCGTCGCCGCCATGCCCTTCACGGTGTGCACCGCTCGGAACAGGCCGGCCACGGGGGCCGCGCTCGCCGGCGCCCGCTCCCATTCGAGCAGCAGCTGGTTACAGGCGCTCAGGTGCTCCCGGCTCTCCGCCAGGAACAGCTCGGCGTACTGCGACAGGTCCATGGGGTCAGCCGAGGACGCGCTGCACGGCCTCGAGCACGCGCGAAGGCTGGAACGGCTTGACGACGAAGTCCTTGGCGCCGGCTTGGATCGCCTCGACCACGAGCGCCTGCTGCCCCATCGCGCTGCACATGAGAATCTTCGCGTCGGGATCGTGCTTCACGATCTCGCGCACCGCGTCGATTCCGCCCATGTCGGGCATGACGATGTCCATCGTGACGAGGTCGGGCTTGAGCTGCTTGTACTTCTCCACCGCCTGGGACCCCGTCTCCGCTTCGCCCACGATCTCGAAGCCGGCCTGCCCCAGGATGTCACTGATCATCGTCCGCATGAAGATGGCGTCGTCGCAGACGAGGACACTGTGGCTCACACGGCCTCCCTAGGAAGACAGTATGGGGGTTAGCAGCGCGTCGGTATCGAGGACCACGAAGAGTTGTCCGGCGCGGCGCCCGACGGCCCGCACCAGCGTCGGATCGATCCCGGGCAGCGCCTGCCGGCGTTCCAATGCCTCCCCACCCACCGAGAGGAGGTCCACCACTTCATCCACCGTGAAGCCGAGGACGCGCTTCCCGCCGTCCACCTCGAGGAGCACCGTGGTGCCGGACTCCCCGCCGCCGCCGCCCGCCTCGGCCGAGGGGGGGGGCTCCGGCTGATGGAGCGCCCGCCACCCCTCCACCACGGTTACGAGCGTGCCCCGCACGTTCATCAAGCCCGCCACCACCGGCGGCGCGCCAGGGATCCGGGTCGGTCTGAGCCGCGGGAGGATCTCGCGAACCCGGTCCGCCTCGGCCGCACACAGGAGCTGGCCTACCCGAAAAACCAGCAGTCGGACGACCCTGGCGTCACTCATCCGATGCGAAGAAGCCAAGATACTGCAAGGGGTTGCGTTGAGCAAGCAAACTCGGATCGGCGGCCGCACTCGCGAGCGCCGGCACGAGATCGCCGGGCCATTCCGACCGGAGCACGAGCCGCGCGCCGCTGACGGGATGGGGAAACGCGAGCTGCGCCGCATGCAGCACCTGGCGGGGCGCCAGGGCCTCCAGGCGCTCGGCGGCGGGCCGCTCGGAAGGCGTGACGCGCCGGCTTCCGCCGAACGCATACTCCCGGTCGCCGACCACCGGGTGGCCCACATGGGCCAGATGGACGCGGATCTGGTGCGTGCGGCCCGTGCCGAGCGTCACGCGCAGCAAGTCCGTCTGCGCGAACTTGGCGACGACGCGCGCGTGCGTGACCGCGTGCCGGCCGCCCGCGAGCACCGTCATCCGCTTGCGGTCCTGGGGATGACGCCTGATGGGCGCGTCGATGTCGACCGGGCTGCGCGCGAGGTGACCCCAGGCGAGCGCTGCGTACACGCGCTCAATCTCGCGCCGCTCGATCATGCGGGTCAGGCGGCGGTGGGCGTTGTCGGTCTTGGCGATGAGGAGCAGTCCGGACGTGTCGCGGTCGAGCCGGTGCACGATCCCGGGTCGGCCTTCGGCGCTGCCGGCCGCCAGCGCCGTGCCCCGCTCCGTCAGCACGTTGACGAGCGTGTCATCCCAGTGGCCGGGGCCTGGGTGCACCACGAGGCCGGCGGGCTTGTCGAGCACCGCGAGGTGCTCGTCTTCGTAGGCGAAGGCCAGCTCTCGATGGGCAGGAGCATAGGTCCGGGGGGGCGGCTCCGCGGGCGGAAGCTCCACATTGATCACCGCGCCGCGCTCGAGCAGGGCCGATGCGCGAAGCGCGCGGCCATTCGACGTGACGCGTTTGTCGGCGATGATGCGGGCGGCGACGGTGCGTGAAAGTGCGAGCTGGTCGGCGAGGAAGCGATCGAGGCGCTCGGTCTGGCTGGCGAGGACGCAGAAGGTGAGCGCGGCCATCAGGGCTCGGCCGCCCGGGCCTCCTTCGCTCGTTCCTGCGCCCGTCCTTCAAGCCAGAGCGAGACCGCGAGGGCGATGGCCCCCACCGTGATCGCCGAGTCGGCGACATTGAACGTCGGCCACCGGGCCGATCCGATCCCCACATCCACGAAGTCCACGACACCTTGGGCGCTGCGGATCCGGTCGATCACGTTCCCCACGGCCCCGGCGCACACGAGCGCGAGCGAGGCGATCCGAATCCGATCGCCAGGACGCGCGGAGCGCACCATCGACCGCAGCACGAGCAGTGCGACGAGCGCCAGTCCGAAGAAAATCCACCGCGAGTAGGCGCCGAGGCATAGCCCGAACGCGGCGCATTGATTGAATACGAGCCGAAGCTGCACGTAGTCGCCGAGGATCGGGAGCGGCCGCATCGGCGAGAGTAACGATTCGGCGAGCAACTTGGTGACGACATCCGCCGCCACGATCGCGACCGCGATGCCCCAGAACAAGCGGCGATTAGCGCCGTTTGCCATCTTCTTCCTTCGCCTTGCACCGGATGCACAGCCGCGCGTGTGGCAGCGCGTCGAGTCGCTCGAAGCCGATCTCCTCGCCACACTGCTCGCACTTCCCGAATTTCTCGGGCGCCTGGTACAGCCGCCGCAGGGCCTGGTTCACGTGCCAGAGGTAGCGGCCCTCCTGGGACGCGAACAGGAACGCCTTCTCGCGCTCCATGGCGTCGGTACCTTGATCCGCCATGTGGAACGAATAGCTCGAAAGGTCTCCGTCGGAGGCCTGCAAGCTCGAGTTGAAGGACTCACCGTAGTAGCCGAGCTCCTTCATCACCCGGGCGCGTTCCTCCAGCAGTCGCTTTTCCAGGTGCGTCAGCTGCTTCTTGTTGAGGCCTTTGGTCGTCTTGGCCTTGGATTTCGTCGGCATTATCGGGTACCGCCCTTTCGTCCGTCATGGCGCCGGAGCGCTATCGTCACCCGGCGCGCCTCAATGTCGACTTCCCGCGTTACATCCGCCTCCTCGAGCACGGCGCCGAGGACGATCTTGCGAGTGAGCGTCTCGCCCTCGACGAAGCTTTGAAACGCGGACACGGCCGCCACGATCTCCTCGGCGCCGGCCACGCTGAGCTCGATACGCGTCGTGTAGTCATACCCCGCCTCCTTGCGGAGGCGCTGCACGCGGTTCACCAGCTCACGCGCCAGGCCTTCCTGAATCAGATCCTCCGACAGGCGAGGATCGACCGCCGCGACGTACGGGCCGTCCGCCTGAACCGCCCAGTCGCTCATGACCTCGCGCGTCACCAGCACGTCCTCCGGCCGGAGCTCGAACTCGCCGGCGCGCACGGGCTCACCACGTTCCAGAGCCTCGAGCTGCTCCGCCGTGAGCTGGGACACGGCCTCCGCCGCACGCGGCGTGTCCTTGCCGTACCGCTTCCCCAGGCTTCGAAATTCCGCCTTCCCCTTGAGGCGCACCAGATCGTGGTCCGACCCGACGACCTCGATGTCCTTGGCGCTCACTTCCGCGGCCAAGATATCTAACAGGTCCGCCAAGGCCGGGCCCCGTACCGCCGCCGGGACGACCACTTTGATGCGGGCCACCGGCTGGCGCACGGGGAGCTGCTTGGTCTCCCGCGCCGCCCGCGCCAGGGATGCGAGCTTGCGTACCGCCCCCATGGCCTGGAGCAGCTCCGGGGCCCGCCGGCCCTGGTCGGTCGGGAACGGTGCCAGATGGACCGATCCCTCCCCCAGCGCCCGGTGGATCCAATCGCTCACGAACGGCGCCGCGGGCGCCAGGAGGCGCGTCGCAGTCACCAGCGTCTCGTGCAGCGTCTCCAGCGCCACGGCGTCCGTTGCCCGATCGGGGGCCCAGAACCGCGGGCGGTTGCGCCGAACGTACCAGCGCGACAAGTCTTCCCCCACGAAATCCATGATCGCCCGGACACCGGCGGTCACATCGTAATCGGACCAGGACCTGCGCACCTCCTCCACCACTTCATCGAGCCGCGCCAGGAGCCAACGATCGGCGGCCGGGCGCTTCTCGAAGGGCGTCGCGTCCACGTCTCTCGGTGGCGTCCACTGCTCCGCGTAGCGCTGGAAAAACATGTACGTGTTGCGCAATGCATTCAGGAACCCGCCGGTAACGTCCGGGATCTGGCGGCGGTCGAAGCGCTTGGGGAGCCACACCTGGCTCTGGCCGAGCAGGTACAGCCGGACCGCGTCCGCGCCGAACTCCTCGATGATCTCCCAGGGGTTCACCACGTTGCCCCGGCTCTTCGACATCTTCTGCCCCTGCGCGTCGAGCACCAGCTCGTTCACGATGACGTTCTTGTAGACCAGCGCATCGAACGCGGTGACCCCGATCGCGAGCAGTGAATAGAACCAGCCGCGCGTCTGGTCGACCCCCTCGCAGATGAAGTCCGCGGGAAAGTGCGCCTTGAAGTCGGCCTGGTGCGCGAAGGGGTAATGCCACTGCGCATACGGCATCGCGCCCGAGTCGAACCACGCGTCGATCACCTCGGGGACGCGGCGCATGGTGCCACCGCACGAGCGGCAGCGCCACGTGTAGCGGTCGATGCCCGGCTTGTGGGGATCGAAGTCCGCGGGCAACCCCTTCCCGCAGCGCTCCGCCAGCTCGGCGAACGAGCCGATCACCTCGCGGTGCTCGGCTTCGGCGTCGCACTCCCACACGTTGAGCGGGGTGCCCCAGTACCGATCGCGCGACAGCGCCCAGTCCACGTTGTTCTCGAGCCATGCGCCGAACCGGCCGCTCCCCACCTCGGGCGGGTGCCAGCCCACCTGCGCGTTGACCTCGAGCATCCGGTTGCGCACCGCCGTCGTGCGCACGAACCAGGAGCTGCGCGCGTAATAGATGAGCGCCGAATCGCAGCGCCAGCAGAACGGGTAGCTGTGGGTGTACGGCAGGGTCTCGAGCCAGCGCCCTTCGCGCTTCAAGCGCTCGATGATCAGGCGGTTCGTCTCCTTGTCGGTCACCAGCCGGCCGTTGATCTCGTCCCAGCGGGTGCCCTGAAACGTGCCGTCGGGCGCCACGGGGTTCACCATAGCGAGCCCGTACTGCTGCGCGGCGGCGTAATCGTCGGCGCCGAAGGCGGGGGCCATGTGCACGAGGCCCGTCCCCTCCTCCGCCGAGACGAACCCTCCCTCGACGAC
>DASZCN010000120.1:0-31681 GCA_035943095.1 Gemmatimonadales bacterium
CCCCACTGCCACGAGAAATACTGGATCCACATGCCGATCTGCGCCGAGAGCGATGCCTGGCGCTGCCACACGGGGGGTTTGCCGTACTGCTGGCGCGTGAGCACGTCCCACAGCGCCGTCCAGTTGGTCGGCTCGCCTTCGTTGATCGGCGGGAAGTGGGCCGCGCGGATCGGCAGAAACAAATACACGGACACGCCTACCACGGCGACGACCAGCACGGCCACCGCGAAATCCCAGTTCCGCGCCTGCATGATCGCGTACAGCAACGCCAGGACGAACAGGCCGGAGGCGACCATGAGCGGCGTCGCACTCTCGAGCCCGCTCGCCACGATCATCGCGTACACGGTGCAGAACACGAACCACTGCGACCACTCCACACGTCGCGACGCAAGGTCATTGGGCCGCTGCGTCTTGAGCTCCGGGAACAAGAGCACGACCACCACCGGCCCGACCAGCACGCCCATCATGTGATTCGTGGACGTGAGCGCCAACAGGTACACGATCATCAACAGGTGGTGATCGTGTCCCTCACCCAGCGGTTGGTCGTCCCAGCGCACGATGAGCCAGAGCACGAGCGCCACGGAGAGGAGCGACAACGTGTAGACCTTCTCGTTCACGACCGACTGGTTCCACACGGTGAACGACGTGGCGGCGACGAGCGCCCCCGCCACCGCGGCGAGCCGGCGGGGCCCGCGCGCCGGGACCCAGCCACGCATCCAGCGCTCGCCCACCAGGAACCAGCAGCCGGCCGCGATGGCGCTCGTCACCGCCGCGAGCAGGTTGATCCGCTCCGCGTAGTGGGCCACCCAGGGCACCAGGCCCCAGACATGGGCGATGAGCACGAACAGCGGGTTGCCGGGCGGGTGCGGGATGCCGAGCACGTACGCGGCCGCGATGTACTCGGACGTGTCCCAGAACTGGGTGGTCGGCGCGAGCGTCGCGATATAGATGATCAGCGCGCCGAGGGCGACGAGTCCCGCCACGAGATAGGGCGGCCCTTCGGCAGGCTGGGAGGCGGCGGCGTACGGCGACGAAGGGGGCGTGGGTTGGTTCGTCATGCTCCCATCACGAGTTAGTGCCGGAATTGTCGGATGCCCGTCAACACCATTGCGAGGCCATACTGATCCGCCGCGGCGACAACCTTCGCGTCGTTCACAGAGCCGCCCGGCTGGATGATCGCGCGCACCCCGGCCTGGGCCGCTTCTTCTACCCCATCGGGGAACGGAAAGAACGCGTCGGAAGCTAACACCGCCCCCGCGGGATCGTGCCCCTCCTGGCGCGCTTTGTGGACCGCCAGGAATGAGGCGTCCACCCGCGACATCTGTCCCGCGCCGATGCCGATCGCCGCCTCGTCCCGGGCAAGCAGAATGGCGTTCGACTTGACCGCCCCCACCGCCGCCCACGCGAACCGGAGATCGCGCCATTCCTTGTCGTCCGGCGCACGTTTGCTCGCGACCTTCCACGCCGACTCGTCCCCGATCTGCGCGGCGCGCGCGCGCGCCTGCACCAGAAATCCGCCCCGGATGCGCTTCCAGTCCCAGCCGGCAGACTCGCCCGTCGCGAGCTTGATCACCCGCAGGTTCTTTTTCTCCCGAAACACGAGCAGCGCGTCGTCCGCGAACGCGGGGGCCACTACCACTTCGACGAACAGCTCCCGCATCGCCTCCGCTGCGGCTCGATCAACCCCGGCCGTGAACGCGATCACGGAGCCGAACGCCGACGTGCGGTCGGTCGCGAGCGCCCGCTGGTACGCCTCGACCGCGCTGCGCCCGAGCGCGATGCCGCACGGCGTCGTGTGCTTGATGATCGCGCATGCGACTCGGCTCGGTCCCTTTCCCGTTTCCGACCAGGGCGTGACCGCCATTAGACCCGAATCCACGTCGAGCAGATTATTGAAGGAGAGCTCCTTGCCGTGCAGCTGCTCGAGATCGCGGATTCCGGGCTCCGACGTCGCGTACAGGGCAGCGGGCTGATGGGGGTTCTCACCGTAGCGGAGCTCTTGCTGGCGCTCGAGTGCGAGCGTGATCCGCTCGGGCCAGCCGGTCTCACCCTGGGACAGATAGCCATGGATTGCCGCGTCGTACGCCGCAGTGTGGGAAAAGACCTTCGTCGCGAGCCGCCGGCGCACACTAGACCCGACTGGACCCGTCTTGAGGGCATCCAGCACCACAGGGTAATCGTCGGGATCCACGACCACGATCACATCGGGGTGGTTTTTGGCGGCCGAGCGCAGCATCGACGGGCCGCCGATGTCGATCTGCTCGATCGCCTGCTCAAAGGTGACGCCCGGCTTCGCCACCGTCTCGCGGAACGGATACAGGTTCACCGCGACGAGATCGATCGGCGTGATGCCGTGCTCGGCGAGCGCGGCGCGGTCGCCGGGATGCGCGCGGCGGGCGAGCAGCCCACCGTGCACCTTGGGGTGCAGGGTTTTCACCCGGCCGTCCATCATCTCGGGGAATCCGGTCACCTGCTCGATGGGAATCACCGGGATGCGGGCGGCGCGCAGCGCCTCGGCCGTCCCCCCCGTGGACACGATCTCCCAGCCGAGCGCGACCAGGCCGCGGGCGAAGTCGACCACGCCGCGCTTGTCCGACACCGACAGCAGCGCCCGCGCGGTCACCAGCTCTCGGCGACGGCCTGGATGATATCCGCGAGACTCGCGACGTCCTTTAAGTCCACCACCTCGGCGGGCGAGTGGGAGTAGCGGAGCGGCCAGCCGATCGCCACGTCCACCACTCCGTAGGGCGTGAATACCGAGCCATCGTTGCCGCCGTTGGTGGTGCCCACCTGGAGCGCAATGCCGCGCGCGCGCGCCACGCGGGCCAGCGAGTCGACATAGGCCGGCGGCGTGACGGACGAGTTGTCCACGGAGCGGGCCACGGCACCGCGGCCGATCGGGGCCACGGCGAAGTTGGGGAGCTCGAGCGGCGAGTCGGCGGATACGAAGGTATCGATCGCGTGTACGCGGTGAATCGTGGTGCCGAGCGTCGCGGCCACGGCCTTCGCCCCCTCTAGCCCGATCTCCTCGCGCGTGCTCCAGACGAAGATCACCGGATGCTTGAGCAACGCGCGGTTCATGTGCCGCAACGCCAGCACCTGCGCCGTGGAGCCGACCCGATCGTCGAACGACCGACCGGTCGCGCGCGTGCCGGCCAACCGAACGTAGTGCTTCGGCATCGTGACGGTAGACCCGATCCGTACGCCGAGGGCCTCCGTGGCTTCGCGCGACGTGGTGCCGACATCCACACGGAGGGGTGGGGGATTGTGCCGCGTGAACGCCGAATCGCGTGGCGCGAGTACCCCCGCCACGTCGCCCTTGTCCGTGTGGACCAGCACCGGCTGCGCCTCGAAGAGCGACGCGAAGAACCCGCCGCGGGTCTCGAGCGCCAGGAACCCGTCTTCGAGAATGCTCGTGACGCGGAAGCCGATCTCGTCTAAGTGTGCGACGAACACCACCGGCGTGCCACGTCCCGTCGGCCCGACCCGCACCCACAGATTGCCCGCCGTGTCAGTTTCCGTCGTCACCGACGATGGCAAGAGGCGCTTCACGGTCTCCCGCACCGGGCCCTCGGAACCCGAGACGCCGTAGGATTCCACGAGCTGGGAGAGAACGGACTGGGTCTCCGTGATACGGGGGGAGTCCTGGGCGGTTAGGTGGGTAGACGGGTAGACGGTTAGAAGGAGCACTACCACCGCCGTCGCCCTAACCGTCCAACCGTCTAACCGTCTAACCGTCTTCATCGCCCCTCCATCCACGTTACCAGCTCCTTCACGAGAGCATCCGCCGCTCCGAGGTCCACAGTCTCCACGGCCGTGTCCTGGTATTTCACCGGCAGGCTCACCGTCTTCGTGTCGTCGAAGGGGCCGAGCAGCCGGGTGACGCTCTCGAGCCCGGCGTTCCCCGCGTACAGGCTCTGCGTCGTGAACGCGACCACCACGGTGCCGTGCACGCTCGACGTCGCCCGGGCAGCGGTCGCGAGCGCGGCGCAGGCAGCGCGGCGACCGGCAGCGGGTGCGGCGAGCAGCCGCTCGCCGTAAATGTGGGGCTGTTTGGCGAGCGAGACCGGCGCGAGCACGGCGACGCCGAGGCGCGCTGCCTCGGCCGCGGAGCTGGCGCCGATGTCCACGTAGGCGTTGTCCACGGTGAAGACCGGATCGGGCGAGCCGGGCCCGCGCCCGCGGGTCAGGTGTGTGGACCGCACCGCGACCACGCCCGGCACGGCGCCGCGGGCGCCGAAGACCGTCACGCGCTCGCCCTCGAGCTGCTGATCGAACAGCGGATACGCGAGACGCGCGCCGCCACCCACTCGTCGCAGCAGCAGGTAACCGTCGGGCAGGATGTTGCCGACCACGTAGCCGACCTCGTCGAGCGGGCAGGTCAGGAGCCGCTTCGGCGCGCCCTGGCCCAGGGTGAGCGTGACATTGCCCGCGCGGTCGCGAACGCTCCCCGGAAGGAGCGCGAGTAGGGAGTCACCCATCGCCTGCTCGAGCCCGGTCACGGCGGTCATGCCCGCGAAGCGGATGGCGAGGCGATCCACGGACTGGGCGGTCAGGCGGTTAGACGGATAGACGGTTAGCAGAGACACCACCATCAGGGTTCCTCTAACCGTCCAACCGTCCACCCGCCTAACCGTCTCGTGAGAGATTGATTTCAACCTTGTCCCCCGTGACGAACGTCGAATTGTTCGGAGAGCCGGACGGGCTCCGCCGGCACTCCCCGCCGCGCCAGTTCCTCGACCACTAGCGGCAGCAACCGATGCTCCACCTCGAGCACGCGGGCCGCCAGAGACTCAGGCGTGTCGTCCGCGCGGACCGGCACGGGCCACTGCGCGATGATCGGCCCCCGATCGAACTCCTCGTCCACATAGTGCACGGTGGCGCCCGAGACTCGAGCACCGCTCGCGAGTACCGCCTCGTGCACCCGGCGGCCGTACATGCCGCGACCGCCGAAGTCCGGGAGCAAAGCCGGATGGATATTAATCACGCGCCAGCGAAACCGCGCGACCACCTCTCGAGGCACGCGCTTCAGATATCCCGCGAGCACCACAAGACGGGCGTCGCCCAGCGCCCCCACCAGCTCGTCCGCGTTGGCGGGGTCCCGCACTACGGTGGTGGGCACGCCGGCGCGCCTGGCGCGGTCGAGTGCGGCGGCACCGGCATGACTCGAGACGACGCGTGCGATCTGGGCGTGTGGGGATCCCCGTAGCACGTCTAGCAGCGCTTGCAGATTGGTGCCGCCGCCCGACACCAACACGGCGACGGGGAGGGGGGAAACGGGACCAGCCCTCACCGGGTGCAGGGAGTGAGGGCGGTGGGCCGCGAGCCGGCGACGACACTGAGAACGAACGGCCCCGTCGCGGCGCGTTCGCTCGTCGTAACCACGATGAAGTAATCCCCGTCCTCCGGGAAGCGTACGGTGAGTCGCGCATTGCAACGGCCGCCGGAGTCGTCGTCCTGGGGTGGGGCCGCCGCGTGCTCGAGCCCGGGCCCGAGCAGGAAGAGGTAGGCGTCGAAGGCGTCGGAGGCGAGATCGATGGTCACCGTCTTTCCCGCGCGGCCGACCAGGCGCCACTGTTGGGCGTATGTGTTCTCGGTCTTGAGCAGCACGTCGCGCTGCGTCAGGGAGTCGCGCACCGTGTCGCCCGGGGCGATGGTCCTCTGCTCGGCGGCGCGCGCGGCGGAGGGCAGCCGAGGGGCTGGGACAGGGGTGGGGACGGGTTTCCCCTGCGCGACGAGGCCAGCGGCCGTGAACAGAAGCAGCAGGCTCAGCGCGTACGAGGCCATGTCACCTCGCTACCGCTGCCGCGCGCTCGATCGCGGCGACGGCGGCCGCGAGATCGGCCACCACGGTGAAGCCGAGCGCGCGGGCCTTGCCGACTTGCATGGCGCCTCGGCCGGTCTCGACCAGGAGACCGCGCCCACCGAGCGCGTTCGCCGGCGTCACGTCGCTGAGGCGGTCGCCTACCCAGTAGGAGTGCCGCAGGTTCAACCCCAACGCCGCCTCCGCGTCGCGGAAGAGTTTCACTCCCGGCTTCCGGCACTCGCACGGGCCGGTGAACTCCGGGTGATGCGGGCAGAAATACGCAGCGTCGATCCGCGCGCCGTGCTGCGCGAGGAGCTCGCCGAGCCGGCGCTGCACCGCCTCGTAGGCGGCGGCGTCGTACAGGCCACGCGCGATGCCCGACTGGTTCGACACGACGATCACGAGCCAGTTGCCGTCATTCAGCCGGCGAATCGCGTCCGCCGCGCCCGGGAACAGGCGAACCTTATCTGGCTCGTGCAAGAACCCCGGTGGCGGATCCTCGACGATCGTGCCGTCGCGATCGAGGAACACGGCCCGCCGGGCGTGGTCAGCCATCGAGCGCGGCTCGCACCGCCCGCGCGACGGTGTCCAGCTGGTCGGGGAGAATGGTTCTCGGGTCGAGCAGGACGTGGTCCTCCGCGATGCGCGGCACGATCGGCGGATTGCCACCGCGCAGCCGCTCTGCGAGGGTCGTTGCCGCGAGACCGTTCGGCTTGAGCCGCAGGAGCCACGTCTTGAGCTTGGCCCCAGGGAACGACCCGCCGCCCACCTCGGACTCGCCTTCGATCACGTCGGCATCCTTGCCCAAGGGTTCATGCAGGGCCTCCGCTTGTCGCCGCAGGTGGGCGATGTCCTCTGTGAGCATACGGAGCACCGGAATCTCGCGGCGACTCGTCTCCGGATCGCGGTACAGGGCAAGCGTGGCCTCGAGAGCCGCCAACGTGAGCTTGTCCGATCGCACCGCCCGCGCGATGGGATCGCTGCGGCACGCTTCGATCGCCGCCCGTGTGCCCAGGATGATCCCCGCCTGCGGCCCACCGAGCAGCTTGTCGCCCGAGAACACGACGGCGTCGACCCCGCTCGCCAGCGCCTCCATGATCGTCGGCTCACCCCTGAGCCCCCACGGCGCGAGATCGAGCAGGAGCCCGCTACCGAGGTCGTAGAGGCTCGTGACACGCGCCTCGCGCGCCAGCGCCGCCACCTCGCCCGCCGTCACTTCGGCGGTGAATCCCGTCACTTGGAAGTTCGACCGGTGCACCTTGAGCAGGAGCTTCGTGTGGGAGGTGATGGCGGTCTTGTAGTCCCGGCCGTGCGTCCGGTTCGTCGTTCCTACCTCGACCAGCTTCGCCCCGGAGCGGGCCATGACGTCCGGCACACGAAACGCGCCGCCGATCTCCACCAGCTCGCCGCGCGACACGATCGCTTCGCCGTCCCGCGCCAGGGCCGAGAGCGCGGTGAGCAGGGCCCCCGCTGCGTTGTTCACGACGAGCGCGTCCTCCGCGCCGGTCAGCTCGACCAGGAGATCACGGCACAGCGCGTGGCGCGAGCCTCGAGTGCCCGAGGACACGTCGTACTCGAGATTCGCGTAGCCCGCCGCGATCCGCTCGATCGCCTGGCGGGCGGCGCGTGCCAGCGGCGCGCGACCGAGGTTCGTGTGCAGCACCACGCCCGTGCCGTTGATCACCGGGGCGAGCGATGGGGCCGCGAGCCGATGGACGCGCGCGAGCACGGCGGCGCCCCAGCCGTCCGGCGGGGCGGTGCCGCCCGAAGCGCGCGCGCCGGCAATCGTCTCCCGCACGGCGCGCACGACCAGCCCGCGGGGATGAGCGGCGAGAAGCCCGGCGATCTCGGGATCGGCGAGCAGGGTATCGACGGCCGGGAGCCCACGGCGCAGATCGGTCATGGGGGGGGCGGTTTCGGAGCCTTCTTTTTGGTGGTGTCCGCTGGCGGCTTCGGCACCGGAACCACGAGCACGCCCGCGGCGCTTGCGCTCGCGCCGTTCAGGTTGGTGCTGTGCACGCGGACCAGGTACTTCGCCCCGGGCGTGAGTGGCGTCGCGACTCGGACCACCACCCGGTCATACGGGACCGGACGCTGGGCCAGGAGCTTGCGGACCCGGGCGGTGTCCACCTTCGCGGTGGTATCCGCCCCCCCGCCGGGCCGACCGCCGCGGGCTTGAGCCGGAGGCGGCCGTTGGGGGGAGGGGGGCGGGGGAGCCCCCGGTCGAGCGCGCGACGTGTCGCGATGGGTGGTGTCCTGGAGCCGCTTGAGGGAGTCCTGCAGCCGCTTGAGCGAGTCGGCGACGGCGCGGGCGCGTGCCTGGATCGAGTCGTACTGCGTCGGTCGGAACAGCGTCCGTACGGGTACGGGCGTCGTATCTGGAAGCGCGAACAGATGCAGGGAGGACGTGTCCGGCGGGCGCACCGGATCGAGGGATTGCGTGAAGTTGACCCGGAACGTGACCGAGTCCAGCGGGTCCACGCCTTTCAATCGCGGTCCGACCGTGTCGTGTACGAAGACCCAGAGCAGGGTGCTCGCGGTCGAATCGACCGTGACCGTCACGGTGTCGAACGCCTCGCGCCGGTCTTGCCGGCGATTGTTGTTCTGGTCCTGAATGGCCCACACGCGATAGCGCCCCGGCGGGATGTTGGCCAGCCGGAAGTCCCCGGTCGAGTCGGTCAAGGTGACGTAGGCGACGGTGTCGGGCAGCAGGGCCGCGCGAATCACCGCCTGCGGCAGGATGCGCTGCTCGACCCACGCCACCGCCGTGCCGCTCAACGCGGCCGCCGGTACCGCGCTGTCGGTCGAGAACACGATCGTATGCCCCTTCTTGGTGATATTGCGCCGCAGGTCCGCGATTCCCGGCAGCACCTCGAGGTGATAGACGCGGTTCCGTTTCCACCCTTCGGCGGGCGAGACGTGAATGGCGTCGCGATGCCACGACACCTTCACGTCGCCGTTCACCGGCGACAGCACGATCTTTTGGGCGAGGCCCGTGATCGCTCCGCCAACCGAAGAGCCTCCCGGCGCCTCGTCGATCACCTCGTCGAACTGGATCACCGCCGCGCCGTGCAGGTCGGGCACGACCGCCCCCGACTCGGGGACGGTGCGCAGGATGGCGGCCGGCGTGGTGCGCGGCGGGCCGCCCGGCGGGTCGCCGGTTTGCGCGCACCCTCCCCCCACCACGACGACGGCGCTTAGGAGCAGCCGAGCGATTTGAGCTTGTCGGCCAGCACCTGCCGCTGGTCGCGCCACGCCCGCTCCTTCTCGCGCTCCTTGGCGACCACCTCCGTGGGCGCCCGCGCGACGAACTGCTGGTTGGTGAGCTTGCCCGAGAGGCCCGCGAGCTGCTGATCGAGCCGGGTCAGCTCGGCTGTAAGCCTGCGGCACTCCTGCTGCACGTCGATCGCGCCTGCGAGCGCCACGAACACCTCGGAGCCGTCCGCGAGCACGGCATGCGCGCCGGCGTCCGACTCGCGCCGACCATCGAGCCGCAGCGCCCGGATCTGCGCGAGCCGCGTGATCGTCTCGCGCTCGCCCTCGAACGCCCGCCGGGCCTCCGCCGTCCGGGCAGTGATCACGACGCCGACCTGCGCCTTCGGGCTCACGCGATATTCCGCGCGAATGTTGCGAATCGCGGAGATGGCCTCCTGCACAATCGCGAAGCGAGACTCGGCCTCGGCGTCGAGCAGGACGTCGTGCGCCGCGGGCCACGCGGCTACGGCGAGCAGCTCGCCCTCCTCGCGGCCTGGAAGCTTCTGCCAGAGTTCCTCCGTGATGAACGGAACGACGGGATGGAGCAGGCGTAGCGCGGTGTCGAAGCAGTAGGCGAGCACGGCATGCGCGGCATCGCGGGCCCTTCCCGCCGGCGGCCCGCCGGGCTCGGCGGCGGTCGGGGCCCCCGACGCCGCTGCAAGGCGGGGCTTCACCGCTTCGACATACCAGTCCGCGAGCTCCTTCCACACGAAGTCGAAGCACCGCTTGGCCGCCTCGTCGAGCCGGAATTGCTCGAGCGAGGCCGTGGCCTCCTGAATCGCGCGCTGCGCGCGTGACAGGATCCAGCGGTCGGCGAGCGGGAGGCGCTCGAGGTCGAGCGACTCTATCGGCTGCACATCCTCGGGCAGCTGGCCGAGGATGAAGCGCCCGATGTTCCAGAGCTTGTTCGCGAA
Source organism: Gemmatimonadales bacterium (assembly GCA_035943095.1). Lineage (GTDB taxonomy): Bacteria > Gemmatimonadota > Gemmatimonadetes > Gemmatimonadales > GWC2-71-9 > AG41. The sequence continues at coordinate 9,976 of DASZCN010000120.1, forward strand.
GTTCCGCCCCGGCGCGAACGTGGTCGCGAGATCGTTCGGGTCGAGGATCAGGTCGGATCCGAGCGACACGCCGGCGATCGCCGTCCAGCGGAGCGCATCGGCGCCGTACAGCTGTACCACGTCGAGCGGATCGATCCCGTTGCCGAGTGACTTCGACATCTTGCGACCCTGCGTGTCCCGCACCGTACCGTGCAGGTACACCGTCGAGAACGGCCGCGTGCCGCGAAAGTGATACCCGGCCATGATCATCCGGGCGACCCAGAAGAACAGGATCTCGGGCGCCGTCACCAGTGTGTGGCCCGGGTAGAAGCGCTTCAGGTCGGGCGTCTCGAGCGGCCAGCCGAGCGTGGCGAACGGCCACAACCAGGACGAGAACCACGTGTCGAGCACATCGGGGTCCTGCTGGACGGGACCGCCGCACTTGGGGCAGGTCTTGGGATCCTCGCGGTCGGCCCAGCGATGCTCGCACGCGGTGCACGTGAATACCGGGATGCGATGACCCCACCACAACTGTCGCGAGATGTTCCAGTCGCGGATGTTCTCCATCCAGTTCTGATAGGTCGCGCCCCAGCGCTCGGGCACGAGCCGGATCTCGCCGGAGCGATACGCCTCGAGCGCCGGCTCCGCGAGCGGTTTCATCTTCACGAACCACTGGTCGCTGAGCCTCGGCTCGACCACGGAGCCACAGCGATAGCAGCGACGCAGGGAATGACGGTGCGGCTCGATCTTCTCGAGGAGACCGCGCTCCTTGAGCAGGTCCACGATCTTGACGCGCGCGTCGAACCGATCGAGCCCCGAGAGGGACTTCGGGACCCGCGTCGGGTGCTCCATGCGTCCGTCCTCGGTCATGACGAGCGGCATCTCGAGCTTGTGACGCAGCCCGATGTCGAAGTCCGTCGCATCGTGCGCCGGGGTCACCTTGACGGCCCCCGTGCCGAACTCGGGGACCACCGCCTGGTCGGCGAGGATCGGGATCGGGATGTCGACGATTGGGAGCCGCGCGAGCTTGCCCACGAACCCGGCATAGCGCTCGTCGTTGGGGTTCACCGCGACCGCCGTATCGCCGAGCAGGGTTTCGGGGCGCGTGGTCGCGACCGTGAGGTAGGGCCGGGGCCCCTCTTCGACGGGATACCTGATGTAATACAGCTTCCCGTCCACCTCCTCGGATTCGGCTTCTTCGTCGGAGAGGGAGGTGAGGCAGCGCGGGCACCAATGAATCACGCGATGTCCCCGGTAGATCAGCCCTTCCTCCCACAGGCGGACGAATACCTCCCGCACGGCGCGGGAGTAGGCCGGATCGAGGGTGAATCGGGTCCGCGTCCAGTCACAGGACGCGCCAATCATCTTGAGCTGCTCGAGGATGGTGCTGCCGGTCTCGCGCACGAAGGCCCACACGCGCTCCACGAACTGCTCCCGGCCCAGGTCGAAGCGGGTCTTCCCCTCCTTGGCGATGATCCGCTCCACCACGTTCTGCGTCGCGATCCCGGCGTGGTCCGTGCCGGGGAGCCAGAGGGCCTCGCGCCCCCGCATACGCTCGAAGCGGATAAGCACGTCCTGGGTGACGTTGTTCAGGCCCTGGCCCATGTGCAGCACGGCCGTGACGTTGGGCGGCGGGATCACGATCACGTACGGCCGCTTGGGCGACTCCACATGGGCCGTGAACGCACCTGCCTCGAGCCAGCGCTCGTACAACGGGCGCTCGACGGCATGCGGATCGTACTGCGGGGGAAGCTCGAAGCGCGTCGCGGTCATTCCTTATAATAGAACAGGTTCAGGAGGTTGGTGGAGGTTGGTGGACGTCGGTGGAGGTTGGTCCGGCCCGGTCACAACCTCCACCACCCTCCACCATCCTCCACCAACCTTTCCTTTGTGCTAAAATTCCCTCCCATGCCCGACGAGTCTCCCGCTCTCCCCACCAGCCGCATTGCGCGCTGGGTCGCGATCGCCGCGGCAATCGTGTTCACCGTCGCGCTGTATTTCCACGAGGGTCTGCACGTCCAGCCCCTGACGAACGCTCCGTCTCCCGCCGCCTCCCCGGCTGCGCAGACCGGCCAGCCGGCCAACTGAGCTGATGGCGTCGGAGATCCGTGTCACGCTCCCGGACGGGAGCGAGAAGCGTCTCCCCGCGGGCTCCACGAGCGCCGACCTCGCGAAGGCGATCGGGCCGGGGCTCGCCAGGGCGGCCCTCGCCGCGCGCGTGAACGGCGACGTCCGGGACTTGGCGCGCCCGCTGCCCGACGGGGCGAAGGTCTCGATCCTCACCGACAAGGACCCGCAGGCGCTCGACGTGCTGCGGCATTCCTCCGCCCACGTCCTCGCCACGGCCGTGCGACAGCTCTACCCGCAGGCCCAGATCGGGTTCGGGCCGCCGATCGAGGACGGCTTCTACTACGATTTCCAGGTGGAGCGGCCGTTCGCGCCGGAAGACCTCGAGGCGATCGAAAAAAAGATGGCGGAGGTCGTCAAGGCGGACTACCCGTTCGCTCGTGAGGAGGTCTCGCGCGCGGAGGCCAAGCAGCGCTTCAAGGACGACCCGCTCAAGCTCGAGCGCATCGAGGACCTCGGGCCGAACGAGATCATCTCGGTGTACACGGACGGTCCGTTCGTCGACCTCTGCCGTGGACCGCACGTGCCGAGCACGGGGCGTATCAAGCACTTCAAGCTGCTCCACGCCGCGGGGGCGTATTGGCGTGGCGACGAGCGGCGCCAGATGCTCCAGCGCATTTACGGCACCGCCTGGTTCGCCAAGGACGACCTCGACGCATACCTGCGGCGGCTCGAGGAAGCCAAAAAGCGCGACCATCGGATCATCGGCAAGCAGCTCGACCTCTTCTCGATCCAGGAAGACGTCGGGCCGGGACTGATCCTGTGGCATCCCAAAGGCGCGATCCTGCAGTTCCAGCTGCGGCGTTTCATCGAGGATACGATCCTCGAGCGGGGCTACTCGTTGGTGTACACACCCAACGTGACGCGTGAAGAGCTGTTCATCCGCTCGGGCCACCTTCCGCTGTACGCGGCGAACCAGTTCCCGCCCCTGGCGGCGGGGGAAGGCGAGTCGGAGACGGTGCGCTATCGGGTCAAGCCGATGAACTGTCCGATGCACATCCTCATCTATGCCTCGCAGCAGCGCAGCTACCGCGACCTGCCGATCCGTCTCGCCGAGGTGGCGAACGTGTACCGCAACGAGCGGTCGGGGACGCTGCACGGCATGCTGCGGGTGCGGGGTCTCACGATGGACGATGCACATCTCTTCATGCGCGAGGACCAGATCGAGCAGGAGATCTTTCAGCTGTTGGACATCGTGGAGCTGGTGCTCGGCAAGACGTTCGGCCTCTCGTACCGGCTGGACCTGGCCACGCGCCCCGACAAGAAGCTCGGGAGCGACGCCACTTGGGATCAGGCGGAGCAGGCGCTCGAGCAGGCGCTCAAACACCGCGGCGTGACGTATCGCCTCGACCAGGGCGGGGGCGCGTTCTACGGGCCGAAGATCGACATCAAGTTCAACGACGCCATCGGCCGCGAGTGGCAAGGCGCCACCATCCAGCTCGATTTCGAGCAGCCCGAGCGCTTTGGCCTCGAGTACACCGGTGAGGACAACCGGCCGCACCGGCCGGTGATGATCCACCGCGCGATCTACGGCACGATGGAGCGGTTCGTGGGATTCCTGATCGAGCACTTCGCGGGCGCATTCCCGCTCTGGCTCGCTCCCGAGCAGGTCCGCGTGCTCCCGATCTCGGACGCGCAGGCACCCGCGGCGCGGGCAGTGCATGACCGGCTCCGCGCTGTGGGCATCAGGTCGCACCTGGACGATCGGAACGACACGCTGAACTACCGGATTCGCGACGGCGAGCTGCAGAAGGTTCCCTATATGGCCGTGGTGGGCCAGCGGGAGGCGGACGCGGGGAGCGTCGCCGTGCGGGGGCGGGGAGAAGGAAAGAAGCAGGAGGTGCTGCCGCTGGCGGACTTCGTGGTAAAGCTCCAGGAAGAGGTTCGCACCCGCTCCCTGACCCCGTTAGTTTGAGTGAGATGGCCGACAGCGACCTTACCACTCCGGTAATCCTCAGCGCTTGCCGTACTCCCATCGGCAAGTACCTGGGCGGATTGTCTCCGCTCCCGGCGCCGAGGCTCGGCGCCCTCGTAATCCGCGAGGCGGTGCGCCGCGCCGGCGTCGACCCGGGCGCCGTCGAAGAAGTGATCATGGGCAACGTGCTGCAGGGCGGGGTTGGCCAGGCGCCCGGGCGCCAGGCGGCGATCCACGCCGGCCTCCCCGGAACGATTCCCGCGGTCACCATCAACAAGGTGTGTGGCTCGGGGCTCAAGGCCGTGATGCTCGCGGCGCAGGCGATCAAAGCCGGCGACGAGCAGTGCGTGGTGGCGGGGGGGATGGAGTCGATGTCCAACGCGCCCCACTACGTCTACGGCATGCGGGGCGGCATCAAGGCGGGCAACAGCGAGCTCGTCGACGGTATGATCCGCGACGGATTGTGGGACTCGTTCTCGAACACGCACATGGGCAACCTCGCCGATTACACGGCGAAGAAGGCCGGCGTGTCGCGGGCGGATCAGGACGCGTTCGCTCTCGCCAGTCATCAGAAGGCCGTCGCGGCGATGGAGGCGTGTCACTTCAAGGCCGAGACGGTGCCGGTCGAAATCCCGGGAAAGAAGGGTCCGACGCTGATCGAGAAAGACGAAGGTCCACGTAAAGAGACCTCGCTCGAGGCGCTCGCGGCGCTGAAGCCGTCGTTCGAAAAGGATGGCACGGTGACGCCCGGGAACGCGCCCGGCTTAAATGACGGGGCGAGCGCGCTCGTCGTGGCGTCGCTCGCGTTCGCGAAGGCCCATGGCCTGAAACCGATCGCCCGGATCACCACCTACGCGACGGGGGGCGGTGAGCCGAAGGATCTGTTCTTCGCGCCGATTGTCGCGGTACAGAACCTCCTGGCAAAGGCGAAGACGGCCATCGGCGACTATGACCTGATCGAAGCGAACGAGGCGTTCGCGGTGCAGGCGATCGCGGACGGACGCGCGCTCGGCTGGGATTGGAACCGGGTGAACGTGAACGGCGGCGCGATCGCCCTCGGGCACCCGATTGGCGCCTCGGGCGCGCGGGTGTTGACGACGCTCCTGTACGCCCTCAAGGATCGGAAGCAGACGACCGGCCTCGCCACCCTGTGTCTGGGCGGCGGGAACGCCGTGGCCCTCAGCGTGGAGATGCTCTGATGCAGGCTCAGACCGCCGTCGTGTCCCCTCTGCCTCTCGCGGCGCGCCGCGCCATCGCCATCGTGCTTGGCGCAGCACTCGTGGCCATCGCCGCCCAGATCGCCATCCCCCTTCCCGGCACACCCATCCCGATGACGCTCCAACCGTTCGCGGTGTTGCTCGTGGGCGGCCTGCTCGGGGCCGAGCTCGGCGCCAGCGCGATGCTCGTCTACCTCGCCCTCGGCGCCGCCGGGTTGCCGGTGTTCACGCCCTACGGATTGCCCGGCGTCGCCCGGCTGCTTGGCCCCACGGGCGGGTATCTCCTCGCGTATCCGGTCGCCGCGTTCGTCGTGGGCAGGATCGCCAGTGGCGACCGCCGGCTCGTCCGGCTCGCCCTCGCGGCGCTCGCCGGGCTCGTCCTGATCCACCTCGGCGGGTTGGCGCAGCTCGCGCTTCTCACGGGCAGCCTGTCCGGCGCCGCGCGACTCGGAACGCTCCCGTTCATCCTGAGCGACCTCGTGAAGGTCCCGCTGGTCGCGCTGATTCTGAAGCCGACCCTGACTCCCCTGCGCGCGCGCCTATGACGGCGCGCGATTCGTTTCCAGGCTAGGGGACGCCGCGCATGGGTCGTGTGGCCGTGGTGGGCGCGGGAACGATGGGCAACGGGATCGCCCACGTCTTCGCCCAGCACGGTTGGGACACCACCCTGATCGATGTCGCGCCCGGACTACTCGAGCGCGTGCTGGCCATCATCCGCGCGAACTTCGAGCGGCAGGTGAAGAAAGGAACGGTCACCGCACAGCAGCGCGACGCCGCGCTGGCGCGCATCCGGACCTCGGCGAGCCTCGACGCCGCGAGCAACGCGGAGCTCGTGGTGGAAGCGGCGACCGAGCAGCCGGACGTCAAGTTCAAGATCTTCCGCGAGCTCGACCGCGTGGCTCCACCACGGGCGATCCTCGCCAGCAACACCTCGTCCATCGCGATCACGACGATCGCGGCCCAGACCAAGCGGCCGGCGCTCGTGATCGGGATGCATTTCATGAATCCCGTACCGGTGATGACGCTGGTGGAGGTGATCCGTGGTCTCGAGACGTCGGACGAGACGTTGAACAAGGTGGTGGAGGTCGTGAAGGCCTTGGACAAGACGCCCGTCGAGGTGAATGACTCTCCGGGCTTCGTGTCGAACCGCGTCCTCATGCCGATGATCAACGAGGCGGTCTTCTGCGTCATGGAAGGTGTGGCGACCCCGGAGGCCGTGGATGCCGTGATGAAGCTCGGGATGAATCATCCGCTCGGGCCGCTCGCGCTGGCGGACCTGATCGGGCTCGACGTGTGCCTCGCGATCCTCGAGGTGCTCCAGCGGGATTTCGGGGACGACAAGTATCGTCCCGCGCCGCTGCTGCGGAAGATGGTGGCCGCCGGCCGGCTGGGCCGGAAGAGCGGGCAGGGGTTCTATGTCTATCGCGATTGAGCCGGCGGGCCTCTCCGAGACGCAGCGACAGATCGTGGAGCTGGCGCGCGAGTTCGCCCGCACCAAGATCGAGCCGTTCGCGGCCGAGTGGGACCGTACGGGACACTTCGCGCGCGACGTGATCGACGAGCTGGGCCAGCTCGGCTTCCTCGGCATGAGCACGCCCGAGGAGTTCGACGGGATGGGACTCGATTCGGTCACCTACTTACTCGCGATCGAGGAGATCGCCGCCGCGGACGCCAGCGTGGCGGTCTCGCTGTCGATCCACAACGCGATCCCGACCACGATGCTCCTCCGCCACGGGACCCGGGCCCAGCAGGAGCGCTGGCTGCGGCCGATGGCGCGGGGCGAGGTCCTCGCGGGGTTCGCCCTCTCCGAGCCCGAGTCGGGCTCCGATGCCGCGGCGCTCAAGACCCGGGCGGCCAAGTCCGGGCACGAATGGATCCTGAGCGGCGCGAAGGCATGGGCCACGAACGGCGGAACCGCCGATCTCATGGTCGTCATGGCGCGGAGCGAGCGAGGCATCTGCGCCTTTATTGTGCCCACCGACGCCGCCGGTTATCGTGCGGGGAAGTCCGAGGACAAGATGGGGTTGCGCGCCTCGAACACCGTGGCGCTGGCGCTCGAAGAGGTGCGCCTGCCGGCGGACCACCTGGTGGGCGAGGAGGGGGCGGGCTTCGGCTACGCGATGGAGGCGCTCGACGTCGGTCGCCTGGGTATCGCCGCGCAGGCGGTCGGGATCGCCCGGCGGGCGCTCGAGCACTCGGTCGCGTACTGCGCCGAGCGGAAGCAATTCGGGCAGGCGCTGCGGGAGTTCGAGGCGGTGCAGTTCCGGCTCGCCGATATGGCCACCCGGGTGGAGGCGGCCCGCGTCCTGACGCACGCCGCCGCGGGGCGGCGCGACCGGGGCGACGACATCACCATGGCGTCGAGCATGGCCAAGCTGTTCGCGTCGGAGACCGCGATGTGGGTGACGACGCAGGCGGTCCAGCTGTTCGGCGGATACGGATACATGCGGGATTTTCCCGTGGAGAAGTTGTTCCGGGACGCCAAGGTCACCGAGATCTATGAAGGCACCAGCGAAATCCAGCGGATCATCATCGCCCGCGGTCTCTACCCCCAGGGCTGACGCCGGGCGCAGGCCCGGAGAACGCCGGGATCTCGACCTGTTCGGGCTGCTCGCGGAGCATGAGCACGAGCAGGTAAGCTTCTATTACGATCCGTCCACCGGCTATCGCGGGATCATCACCATCCACTCGACGGTGCTCGGGCCCGCCCTCGGCGGCACCCGCTTCTGGAGCTATCAGAGTGATACGGACGCGCTCATCGACAGCCTGCGGCTGGCGCGTGGCATGACGTACAAGGCCGCGGTCGCCGGGCTCAACCTGGGCGGCGGGAAGAGCGTCATCATCGGAGACAACCGCACCTCGCGGCGCGAAGCGCTGTTCCGCGCGCACGGCCGCCACGTCGAGTCGCTCAAGGGCCGCTACATCACCGCCGAGGACGTCGGGACGAGCACGAGCGACATGGAGTACATCAAGGCCGAGACGAATCACGTCACCGGCCTGATCGGCAAGTCGGGCGACCCGTCGCCGGTCACCGCCTACGGTGTGTACCGCGGGATCAAGGCCTGCGCCAGGTACCGTTACGGCACGGACGACCTCGCCGGCAAGCGCGTGGCTTTGCAGGGATGCGGCTCCGTTGGCTATCATCTGGCGAAGCTGCTCCACGCCGAGGGGGCCGCCATCACGTGCACGGACATCGATCCACAGCGCGTCAAGCGGGTGGTCGAGGACGCGAGGGCGACGGCGGTCGGCGCGGACGACATCTACGACGTGCGCGCGGACGTCTTCGCGCCGTGCGCGCTCGGCGCCGTGATCAACGACGACACCGTGAGCCGGCTTCACGTCGAGATCGTGGCGGGGGCCGCGAACAACCAGCTGGGGGAGGACCGTCACGGCGACGAGCTCGAGCAGCGCGGGATCACGTACGCGCCCGACTACGTGATCAACGGCGGTGGCTTGATCAACGTGAACGCGGAGCTGCATGGCTGGGCGCCGGAGCGCGCGCGGTCCAAGGCCGGGGAGATCTACGACACGATCCTGCGCGTCTTCGAGATCGCGCGCGAAGAGGGGATTCCGAGCTACCGCGCGGCGGATCGGCTGGCGGAGCAGCGCGTCGCGGCGATCGCCAAGGTACGGCGCAACTTTGTCTGAGAAGATCTTCGTCGGCGCGGATCACGCGGGCTTTCAGCTGAAGGAGCGGCTCGTGGACGAGCTCAAGCGGCTCGGCTACGAGCCCGTGGACGTGGGCGCCAAAACGTGTGACCCGGCGGACGACTACCCCGATTTCGCCCGACCGGTGGCCGAAGCGGTGAGCACCGGGGCGGCGAAGCGCGGGGTCCTGACGTGCGGGACGGGCCTCGGGATGGGGTACGTGGCGAACCGGTTTCCGCACGTGCGGGCGGCGGTGGTATGGAGCCCGGAGATCGCGGAGCTGGCGCGCAAGCATAACGACGCGAACGTGCTGGTGCTGCCGTCGCGGTTCGTGAGTGAGGAGGAGGGGATGGAGATCCTGCACACGTGGTTGGACACCGCGTTCGAGGGCGGGCGCCATGAGCGGCGCGTCGCCAAGATCGACTCGTGACCGACCGCCGCGCATCGCTGGCGCAAGTGGACCCGGCCATCTACCAGCTCATCCGCCGCGAGGTCGAGCGGCAGGAGTACGGGCTCGAGCTGATCGCGAGCGAGAACTTCGTATCGGTCGCGGTGCTCGAGGCGATGGGCACCGCGCTGACCAACAAGTACGCCGAAGGCTTGCCTCGTAAGCGCTACTACGGCGGCTGCGAGGTGGTGGACGAGGTCGAGCAGCTCGCCATCGATCGCGCCAAGACACTCTTCAAGGCCGAGCACGCCAACGTGCAGCCGCACTCGGGGGCGCAGGCGAACATGGCCGCGTATCTGGCGGTCGCGAAGCCCGGCGACACCCTGCTGGGCCTGGCGTTGCCGCACGGCGGTCATCTCACCCACGGCGCGCCGGTGAACTTCTCGGGTACCTTGTTCCGTGCGACACATTACGGCGTCCGCGAAGACACCGGGCGGATCGACTACGACCAAGCCCGCGAGATCGCTCGGCGGGAGCGGCCACGCCTCTTGATCGGTGGTGGGAGCGCCTACGCCCGCATCATCGATTTCGCGGCCCTGCGGAGCATCGCCGACGAGGTCGGCGCAGTCTTTGTCGTGGACATGGCGCACATCGCGGGCCTGGTGGCGGGGGGCATCCATCCCTCGCCGGTGCCGCATGCGCAGATCGTCACCACCACGACGCACAAGACGTTACGCGGTCCCCGGGGTGGGTTGATCCTTTCGGGGGAGGAGCTCGGGAAGGACGTGGACAAGCAGGTCTTCCCCGGCCTCCAGGGCGGGCCGCTCGAGCACGTGATCGCGGCCAAGGCGGTGGCGCTGGGCGAGGCGCTCAAGCCGGAGTTCAAGGTCTACGCCAAACAGGTGGTGAAGAACGCGCAGACGCTCGCGGCGGCGCTCATCGAGCGTGGCTATGCCATCGTGTCGGGCGGCACGGACACGCATCTTATGCTGGTGGACCTCCGGCCCAAGAACCTCACCGGCAAGGAAGCCCAGGAGCTGCTCGACCGCGCGGCGATCACGGTCAACAAGAACACGATCCCCGGCGATCCGCAAAAAGCGTTCGTGACGAGCGGCATCCGGATCGGTACGTCCGCGGTGACCACCCGTGGCTTCGGCGAGCCGGAGATGCTCCAGGTCGCCGAGTTCATCGACACCGTGCTCACCAAGAAGGACGACGCCACCATCGCGCGCGTGAAGGCCGACGTACGCGAGCTGGCCGAGCAGTTCCCCCTGTACGCGGCGCCGGTCCGGCCCGCGGTCGCGGGCGCGCGTGGCCGATAGCGGCAGCGGCTCCTCGGGTCGCCCCTCCCGGGGCTCGGGCTCCTTCACCGTTCATCCGGCCGAGGAGCTCGAGGTCTACTTCAACGAGGTCGCCCACGGCCGCCCGGTGGGCTTCGTCGCGTCCTCCAAGTGGAAGCCCCCGACCGACATCTACGAGACCACCGACGCCGTCGTCGTTTATATGGACATCGCCGGCATGCACGCCGAGGACTTCAGCGTCGAGTACGCGGACGGCATTCTGACCATCGCCGGCGAGCGGACGGTGCGACGTGACGAGGGCAAGCCGCACTTCCACGTGATGGAAGTGCAGGTTGGTCCGTTTGAGCGCCGCTTCCGACTGCCCGCGCCCGTGGATCCCGAGAGCATCAGCGCGGCCTACGAGCACGGATTCCTAGAGGTTCGCCTCACCAAGCTCCCCACCCGCCTCTCGGGACCGCAGTCGGTCCGGGTGCAATAAATGGATCGCCTTCCGATCCTGCCGCTCGGACGGTTGGTCGTCTATCCGCACGTCGTCTTGCCGATGGCGCTCACGGACCCGAACGCCGTGCAGCTGATCGACGAAGTCGTACAGGGGAACAAGCGCCTGCTGTTGGGCGTGGTGAAAGGCTTGAACGGCGTCGAGCCGCCCGAGGGCGCCGTGATGAACGCCCGCCCGGACGATCTATACGAGGTGGGCACGCTGGGCACCGTCGTGCGGATGCTCAAGCTGGGCGACGGCTCGGTGCGCGTCATGGTCCAGGGGCTGGAACGCGCCCGGCTGGTCGAGATCACGCCGGCCGATCACTGGCTCGTGGCGCGGTTCGAGACGCTGCCGAACACCGTCACCGACGACGCGCGCACCGAGGCGCTGAAGCGCACCGTCCACGCCCAGTTCTCCCGCGTGATCGACATCGCGCCCTACCTGGGCGAAGAGCTGCACGAGGTGCTCGTCGGGATCAACGACGGCGGCAAGCTCGCGGATTTCGTGGCGGCGAATCTCGACCTCGCGCTCCCCGCCAAGGCCGAGCTGCTCGCGCTCGACGACGTGAACCGCCGGCTGGAACGGCTGGCCGAGCTGCTCGGCCAAGAGCTCCAGGTGCTCGAGGTGGGCAGCCAGATCCAGGAGAAGGTGCGGACGCGCCTCGATCAGAATCAGCGCGAATACGTGCTGCGCGAGCAGATGCGGGTGATTCGCCAGGAGCTGGGCGAGGATGCGGAAGAGGACGAGCTCACCGAGCTGGATACAAGGCTCGAGGAGGCCGGGCTCCACGAGGAAGCCAAGAAGGTAGCGGACCGAGAGCTCAAGCGTCTGCGGCAGATGTCGCCGCAGTCCGCCGAGTACCATGTGGCGCGCACCTACCTCGAGACGTTCGCCTCGTTGCCCTGGGGCCGCACGTCGACCGATCGGCTCGACCTCAAGGCCGCGCGCGACATCCTCGATCACGATCATTACGACCTCAAGATCGTCAAGGAACGCATTCTCGAATACCTGGCGGTGCGGACCCTCAATCCGTCGGCGCGCGGCAGCATCCTGTGCTTCGTGGGCCCGCCCGGCGTGGGGAAGACATCGTTGGGCCAGAGCATCGCGGAGGCACTCGGGCGGCGCTTCACCCGCGTGTCGCTCGGCGGCGTGCGGGACGAGGCGGAGGTCCGCGGGCACCGCCGCACCTACGTCGGAGCGCTGCCGGGACGCATCATCCACGCGCTGCAACGCTGCGAGACGCGCAATCCCGTGCTGATGCTCGACGAAGTGGACAAGATGGGCGCCGACGTGCGCGGCGATCCCACCGCCGCGCTGCTCGAGGTGCTCGATCCGGCCCAGAACGGCACGTTCGTCGATCACTACCTCGAGGTGCCCTTCGATCTGTCCGGCGCGATGTTCATCGCCACCGCCAACAGCCTGGCGCCGATCCCCGACCCGCTGCTCGACCGCATGGAAGTGCTCACCCTGCCGGGCTACACGCCGGGCGAGAAGCTCGCCATCGCCAAGCGCTATCTCTTACCGCGACAGCTCAAGGAGACGGGGCTCGCGGGCGAGAAGGCTGCGGTCGCCGACGGCGCGCTGGAGCGCCTCATCGCCGAATTCACCCGCGAAGCCGGCGTCCGCCAGCTCGAGCGCGAGATCCAGGGCGTGCTCCGCAAGGCGGCACTGGAGGTAGTGGAAGGGCGGGCGGCGACGGTCAAGATCACCGCGAAGAACCTGGAGAAGTTCGCGGGGCAGCCCAGGGTCCAGAGCGAGGTGGCGGGACGGAGCCCCGAGGTGGGCGTGGCCACCGGCTTGGCATGGACGCCCGTGGGCGGCGACATCATGTTCATCGAGGCGATCCAGATGCCGGGCAAGGGGCAGATCACCCTCACCGGGCAGCTCGGGGACGTGATGAAGGAGTCCGCCCAGGCGGCGTGGAGCCTGCTACGAGCTCGGGCCGTGGCGCTCGGCATCCCGCTCGAGGCGTTCACGCAGACCGACGTGCACCTGCACCTGCCCGCCGGGGCGGTGCCCAAGGACGGTCCCTCCGCTGGCATCGCAATTGCAACGGCACTCGCGTCGCTGTTGTGTCGCCGGCCGTCCCGGCACGACGTCGCGATGACGGGCGAGTTGACGCTGCGCGGCCGCATCCTGCCGATCGGGGGCCTCAAGGAGAAGTTGACGGCCGCGGCCCGCGCCGGCGTGAAAACGGTGCTCGTGCCGGCGCGCAACCAGAACGACATTGTGGAGGTGCCCGACGAGGTGAAGCAGCTGCTCGAGATCCGGCCGGTCGAGACGATCGACGAGGTGCTGGAATTCGCCCTCCTGGAGCCGCACCCCGCCCGTCCGCTCATGGTGCGACCGCGCTCGTCCGGCCAGACGGAAGCACGCCCGTGAGCGACTTCGTCACGCTGGAGGAAGCCTTCGGACGGATCGGCCGGGAGGACGGCCGCTACCACGAGCGCGGCTACCTGTTCGTGCTGGCCGCGCTCGAGTACGCTCAGGGCAAGCTGGCGGCGCGCCGCCACTTGACCGGGCCCGAGCTCGCCTGGGCGTGCCGCGACTTCGCGCAAGAGCAGTTCGGCCTGCTGGCGCCGACCGTCCTCGAGCACTGGGGCATCACGAGCACGGAGGATTTCGGGCGCATCGTCTTCATGCTGATCGAGGTCGGCTTGCTCGCGCGCCAGGCGAGCGACCGGCAGGAGGACTTCGATCGCGTCTACGATTTCCGGGAGGTGTTCCGGGCCGGCTATCCGTGGCCCGGAGTGGAGCGCGGATAGGGGGCGTTGGATCGGGTGAAGGGGGTGCCGCATGGACGACGTGAGAACATGGCCCGCCTGCAAGAAATGCCAACAAGGTCTCTTGATCCCGTTGTCGGACTACGGTCGCGACGGGGCGCCGATCACCTACAAGGCGTGGGTCTGCAGCAACCCGGAGTGCGGGTTCAACATCCGCATCGATAACGGGGAAATCTCCTTCGGTCGCGCGATCGGCCAGAGCCTCAAATAGGACTTGGACGCCGTGCGCGCGCCCGCCGTGAGCGGGCGCTTCTATCCAGACGAGCCGGCCGAGCTCGAGCGCACGGTGCGGGACCTGCTCGAGGCGGTGAGCGGCCCGCCCGCACCTGCGGCGCGGGCGCGTGCCGCGGTCGCGCCGCATGCCGGGTACGCGTATTCGGGGCTCACCGCCGCGCACGTGTTCGCGCGACTCGAGATTCCGCCCGTCGTGGTGATCCTGGCCCCGAATCACACGGGGGTGTGTGAGGCGCCCGGCGGTGCGTCGCTGTGGGAAGCGGGAGCCTTCCGGACCCCGCTCGGCGACGTGCCGGTGGACGATCGGTTCGCGCAGGCCCTGCTCGACGCCTCACCCTTGGTCGGGCGCGACCACGCGGCGCACGCGCGCGAGCACGCGGTGGAAGTGGAGCTGCCGTTCCTCCAGCTGCGTCGGGCTGACGTGCGGATCGTGCCGCTCGTTCTGGCGTGGGACGTGTGGGACCGGTGCCGGGAGCTCGGTGAAGCGCTCGGGGAGCTGGTGGACCGCTGGCCGGACCGACCCCTGCTGCTCGCGTCGAGCGACCTGACGCACTACGAGCCCGCCTCGGTCGCGGTGCGCAAGGACCGGCGGGCGCTCGAAGCCGTCGAAGCGCTCGACGGAGCCGAGCTGCTGACGCGCTGCCGGGGTGAGCACATTTCCATGTGCGGCCGGGCGCCGACGGCCAGCGTGCTGGCCGCTGCGCGCATGTTCGGCGGTGTCCACGCCGAAGTGGTGCACTACAGTCACTCGGGACTGGTCACGGGGGACGACGATGCCGTGGTCGGCTACGGAGGGGTGGTGATCGCGTGAATCCGATTCCCGTGCTGTCCGCGACCGATGCCGCTGCTTGGGACTCGGCCGCCCGCACGCAGTACCGGATTCCCTCGCGCGTCCTGATGGAGGCGGCCGGCCGCGCGGTGGCGGACGTGCTGGTCGAGGAGTATCCCGCCGTACTCAGCCGCGGCGTGGTCGTCGTGGCAGGCGCGGGGAACAACGGCGGCGACGGCTGGGTGGCCGCGCGTGCCCTGCACGCGGGTGGAATCGCGGTGTGGGTGGCGGCGCTCGACCCCAAGACCGACGACGCGATCGACAACCGCGCGCTCGCTCGCATGGACGGCGTGCGCGAGACCGGCCGTGAAGAGCCGTGGCCCGCGGCGGCGGTCGTAGTCGACGCGCTGCTCGGGACCGGCGCCACCGGCCCCGCGCGCGGCGACGTGCTGGCACTGGCGCAGCGCATCGTGACCTACGGCGGGCCGATCGTGGCCGTGGACGGCCCCACGGGGCTCGATCTGTCGAGCGGCGAGGCGCACGGACCCGTGCGCGCCGAGCTGTCGATCACCTTCGGAGGCCCGCGCCGCGGCCACCTCCTGGCGCGGGAGTGGTGCGGCAAGATCGTCGTCGTCGACATCGGACTCCCGCCCGCGGACCCGGTCTGGCCCATCCTCGTGACCGACGCGTGGGCCGGAGCACGGCTGCCCAAGCTTGCGCCCACGATGCACAAGGGCGACCGCGGCCGCGTGACCGTGGTGGGCGGCGCTGATGGTATGACCGGAGCGGCGCTCCATGCCGCCCGCGCCGCGCTCGCGGCCGGCGCGGGACTCGTGAAACTCGTCGCCGCCAAGGCAACGATCGACGCCGCGCGCGCCAGCCTCCCCGACGTGCTCACCGTCGAATCGACACTCGGCCCCGAGCTCGAAACGGCGGCCGCCGAAGCGCTCGACTGGGCCGACGCAGTGGTGGTCGGCCCCGGCTTGGCGCGCGACGCGCCCCAGGCGTCCTTCCTCAAGGCGGTGCTCGCCTGCCGCCCGGTCCCGACGGTGATCGATGCGGACGCGCTCATCCTGCTCCAGGCACCGCTGCCGGAGCGGCCCATGGTGTTCACGCCCCATCTCGGGGAGTTCCGCGCCCAGTTCGGGGACCAGCTGGCCGACCAGGCGGCGAACGACCGCTGGGGAGCCGCGGTGAAAGCCGCGCAGAAGGCGAAGGCCACCGTCCTGTTGAAGGGTGTGCCCACCGTGATCGCCGACCTGCGGGGCCCCGTGCACGTCGTGGCGAGCGGCAACCCGGGACTCGCGACGGGTGGATCGGGAGATCTCCTCGCGGGGTTCATCGGCGCCTTCCTGGCGCGCGGGAGCGTGGGACCCGAAGCCGCCGCGCTGGGCGCCCACGCGCTCGGCCGCGCGGCGGAGCTCGGGGCTCGGCAATGGACCGCGCGCAGCCTGCGACCCGCCGACGTGCTCGCCGCCCTCCCCGAGATCTGGCGTGCCTGGACCAACACGCGCCCGCACGGCCCGCCGACCCTCACGGTGCTGGAGCCGCCGGAGACCGCGTGACAACGGAGTCTTTGCGATTGGGCGCGGGTGGGGAATTCGACCGCCTGCGCGCGATCTTCGCACGACTCGGCGCCGGCGCGCGGGGCCTGGGTGACGACTGCGCACTCGTCACCGTCGCGGGGCGCACGCTCGCCATCAGCATGGACCTCTCGCTCGAGGGCGTGCACTTCCGGACGGACTGGCTTTCGTTTCGGGAGATCGGCTGGCGCGCCGCCGCGGCCGCGATCTCAGACCTCGCGGCCGACGGGGCGGAGCCGTTGGGCGTGCTCGTATCGCTGGGACTCCCGGTAAGAGGCCGGGGAAGGGGGAAGCGGCGCGCAGATCCGGCGACGGAGATCATGGCGGGTGTCGGGGCCGCCGCCCGCAACGTGGGAGCCCACGTGCTCGGGGGTGACCTGGTGCGCTCCCCGCGCTATCTCGTGGACGTGTGTGCTTTCGGACTTGCGGCTCGCCCGTTGCGACGGAGCGGGGCGCGTCCGGACGATGGCGTCTGGGTCACCGGACGACTCGGAGGCGCGGGTCTCGCACTCGCGGCGTTCAAAGCGCGGCGGGCAAAACGGCTTCGGGCGGCGACGCGCCGCCGCTTCACGCGGCTCGTCCCCCGGATCGCCGCGGGCCGTTGGCTCGCACGACCCGGGCGCGGGCACGCGATGATCGACATCTCGGACGGGCTGGTGGGGGACGCCGGGCACCTCGCGGCCGCATCGGGGGTGGCGATCGCGATCGAGCTGGAGCGTGTGCCGTGCTGGCCGGGTGCCACGCCCCGTGACGCGGTGCGGAGCGGTGAGGAGTACGAGCTGCTCGTCGCGCTGCCGCGTGGATTCCGTGAACGCAATGCTCGCGCCTTTCGCCGCGCGACCGGCTTGCCGCTGACGCGCGTTGGCGTCTGCACCGCGGGCCACGGCTTACGGATAATGGAAAACGGACGACTGATTACGCCGCCTCGCGGCTTCGATCACTTTCCCGTCCGATGATCCGGACGGTGTGGTTCTACGCGGTGCTCGTCGTATCGAGCATCGTCCACGCGAGCGGCGTGCTCGCCGCGGCGCTCCTGGGCGTTCGGCGGCGCCCCGGAGGGGTGTACGACTGGGCAACGAACGACTGGTCGCGCCAGCTGCTCCGCGCAGCCGGGACCCCCGTGCGGGTCGCAGGGATCGAACGAATTCCACAGGGGCCCGTCGTGTACGCGTCGAATCATTCGTCGATGTTCGACATCTGGGCGCTCGCGGCCACGCTGCCAGGGTCGGTGCGCCTCGTGGCCAAGCAGGAGCTCGCACGCATCCCGCTCTTGGGTCGGGCCATGGTCACGGCGGGTCATGTGATGATCGACCGTGAGCATCCGCGACGCGCGCTGGCGGCGTATGAGCGCGCGGCGGACGTGATCCGGAGCGGCGTGTCGGCCGTCGTGTTCCCGGAGGGGACGCGCAGCCGGACCGGCGAGCTCCTGCCGTTTAAGAACGCGCCGTTCGGGCTCGCGATCGCGGCGCAGGTGCCCGTGGTCCCGTTGTTCGTCCGGAACACCTTCGAGATCATGCCCAAGGGCGGGGTGCGGTTGCGTCCACGCCCCATTGAGATCGAGGTGGGAGACCCGATTCCGACGGCCGGAATGACGCTCGAGCGGCGCCAGGAGCTGCGCGAGCGCGTCCACGCCGCCATCCTCGGGCTCAAGGCGCGCGTTGACGCCAGAGCCGCGGCCCGCTAGGGTAGGGCCACATGAGCACCATCATTGCGGTCCGTGCGCGCGAGATCCTCGACAGCCGCGGCAATCCCACGATCGAAGCCGATGTCACGTTGTCGAGCGGCGCAGCCGGGCGGGCCGCGGTGCCGAGCGGGGCTTCCACCGGGGAGCACGAGGCTGTCGAGCTGCGCGACGGCGACCAGAAACGCTTCGGCGGGAAGGGCGTGCTCGAAGCGGTGAAGAACGTGAATGAGGTCATCGGCCCGCGGCTCGAGGGGATGTCGGCGGAAGAGCAGATCGCGGTGGACTACGCCATGCTCGACCTCGACGGCACGCCGAACAAGAGTCATCTCGGCGCGAACGCCATTCTCTCCGTGTCGATGGCCGTCGCGCGCGCCGCCTCCCAGGAAGCCGGGCTCACGTTGTACCGGTACCTCGGTGGGCCGGTCACGAACGTGCTCCCCGTCCCGATGATGAATATCCTGAACGGCGGCGCGCACGCGGCCAACAACGTGGACTTCCAGGAGTTCATGATCGTGCCGATCGGGGCGGAGGCGTTCCCCGAGGCACTGCGCATGGGCGTCGAAGTGTTCCACGCCCTCAAGAAGGTGCTCGCCAAGCGCAACCTCTCGACGGCGGTGGGTGACGAGGGCGGCTTTGCCCCCAACCTCGCGAGCGACGAGGCGGCGCTCGAGGCCGTGATGGCTGCGATCGAAGCCGCGGGATTGGAGCCGGGCAAGGACATCGCCATCGCGCTCGACCCCGCCGCATCAGAGCTGTTTCAGGACGGATGTTACGTCTTCAAAAAGAGCGGGGCGGGGACCAAATCGTCCGAGGATATGGTGGCCCTCTACAAGACGTGGATCGATCGCTACCCGATCGTATCCATCGAGGACGGCCTGGCCGAGGACGACTGGTCCGGCTGGGCCAAGCTCACGGAGACGCTCTCTTCGCGGGTACAGCTGGTGGGCGACGATCTGTTCTGTACCAACGTTGAACGGCTCGACCGCGGCATCGAGGAGGGCGTGGCGAACGCGATCCTCATCAAGCTGAACCAGATCGGCTCCCTCACCGAGACCCTCCAGTGCATCGAGCATGCGCGGTCC
Organism: Gemmatimonadales bacterium; assembly: GCA_035943095.1. GTDB lineage: Bacteria > Gemmatimonadota > Gemmatimonadetes > Gemmatimonadales > GWC2-71-9 > AG41. Next base: position 29,167 of record DASZCN010000120.1, read on the forward strand.
AACGGGTATGGCGCCGTCATCTCGCACCGCTCCGGCGAAACGGAGGACACATTCATCGCCGATCTCGCCGTCGCGACCGGCGTCGGTCAGATCAAGACTGGAAGTGCGTCGCGCACGGACCGCGTCGCCAAGTACAACCAGCTGCTCCGCATCGCGGAGGAGCTGGGCGACACGGGTACGTACCCGGGCCGCCACCTGTATGGGTTATGACGCGCGCGCGCGTCGTCGGGATCCTCGCCGCCGCCGCGCTCGCGGGGCTCGCCTTTCAAGCAGGGGAATACGGCACGTTCGACTGGCTCCAGCTGCGGCGCCAGGTCGTCGAGGAGCGGCAGGCCGTGCGGGACCTGGAAGCGCGGCTCGATTCCCTGCGGCGGCTGGCGCATGCGCTCGAAACGGACCCCGCCGCGCAAGAGCGCGCCGCGCGCGAGCAGTTCGGGATGATCCGGAAGGGCGAGCTGTTGTATCGGCTGGTGCCGAAGGTGGACGCGGGCAGCGATTCGGGCGCGCGCCCCACCCCGCCGCGGGACTAGCGGCCGATCCCCACGGAGAAACTCACGGCTTCGACCGTTTCGCTACCGCCCGGCCCCCCCCCGAGCAGCGCGTTGTCTACGCGATAGGCGAGCCGCAGCCATACCGGTCCCCGCGGCGGCCGGTACATCACTCCAGCTTCACCACCCTGCACGCGACCGGCGACGAGCGGCGGCATCGTGACCCGGGACGAGAACGCCCGCCACAGTTCAACGTAGCTCGAGAGGCGGCTCGCCAGGATCGGCGCGTCGACGCGAGCCCGACCCTGCCACACCACCCATCGTTCGGTCACGCTGTCCGTGACGTAGGCTCGCAGGAGTGGGCCGAGGCTGACCTCGAGCCAGGGAAGCGCGCGTGCCGCCACGAGGACCCGGCCTTCGACCATGTCCCGTATCGCCCCCGTCCCGGTGCCGTCGTCGAGCCGCCCCTCGAGGAGACCCGCGCCAAGCGAGAACGGACCGTAATTGACCCGCGCCTCGGCCCCGAGTGCTGGCCCGCGCAGCTGCGTTACCACGCCGGGCGCCGTCTCCTGCCGCAGCCAGACGGCCGCCGCATCGCCCCGGAGCGCGACCGTCGCTCGCTCTTGCCCCCGGGCCTCGGGCGGCAAGGCGAAGATCAAAATCGAAAACGCTGCGAGGTACGCCCTCACGGCGAGGTTCCCCCGCGTTCGGCCGTCGCGAGCGGTCCAGCGCGGATCACCAGTCGCACGGTCGCGCGGCGAGTGGCGTTGCTGTCCTTCACGGCCTCCAGCCGGCGCGTCCACGCGTCCCGCTGCGGGGCGTTGGCCCGGACGTTCGCCGCGAGCGGGCGCGGCCGTTGCGCGATGAAGCCGACCACGCCAGCCGCTCCGATCGCTGCGCCCACGGCGAAGCGTGCGTCGCTGCCCCTCGAGCCGCGTGCTACGAGCGACGGAAGGGCGATGGCGGCGGCCGCGGCCACGACCCCCGCCGCGAGCGAGCGCACCGCGGGGCCGGCGGGTGTACGCTCCGGCAGAAATGCCGGGGAAGTGGGGGCGGGCGGCCACGGCAATGTGTCGAGTGCACGTTGCTCGATGTCGAGGGGGACTTGCCGGGCCGGCGGTCCGGCTGCGCCCTCCGTCCGCGGCGCGACCCGCAGTACGTAGCGCCCGGTCGCGACGGGAGTGCCGCCGGCACTGAACCCGTCCCACGTCACGGAGAGACTGTCGGCCACTGGTCCGGTATAGAGCTCGCGCACTGGCGTCCCATCGTCGCGGGCCAGCGTCACCGCCACGTCGGCGAGCGAGCTCGTGAACACGCGGGCGGTGAAGCGGTCGCCCTTTGCGCGCAGTTCGGTCACGGGCGGCACGGTGAGCGCGACGGTCTTGGTCGCCTGCCGGACTTCCTGAAACAGGTTCGTCACCTGCGGCGGGAAAATCAGCTCATCCGGCTGGTAGCGCGGATCGAGCACCACGACGTTCCCAAAGGCGAGCGCGGCGGAATCGCGCCGGCCCCGGAACAGCTCCGTCGCGCCGAGATAGGTGAGTGCCTGCGCCCGCTCGGCCGTGGACAGAGTGCCGACCGCGCCCTCGGTCAGGCTGCGCTTCAGCAATGCGACGGCGGCGTCGTACTCGAGCGCGCGGTACGCGCGCACGCCCTGCGACACGAGATCACGCGCCGTTTGCGCGACGGCCGCCCGGGGGCGCGCGAGGCCGAGCCAGAGCACGCAAACGACGGCGATGCCGCGCGCGGGAGACGTCACGTCACCGCTCCACGAGGGTGATGTCGGTGATGCGCAGGCGCTGCCCTGGCGCCACGTCGATCACGCGCTCATAGGGTCGATATCCCTGGCGCTCGACCCGCAGCCGATGCTGCCCGGGTGGGACCGACAGGTCGAGTTGCGGCGTGTTCCCGACGGGGCGGCCGTCGACGTACACGCTTCCCCACGGGATCGCGTTGATGGACAACAGCCCGGGCTCAGCCCGCCGCTCGGAAGCCACGACGGGCGGGGGCTCGGGGCGGCGCGGGGG
>DASZCN010000121.1:0-18757 GCA_035943095.1 Gemmatimonadales bacterium
CCGCAACGATTCCGACGACGCTCTCCGACTTCAAAATCGACCCGCCGACGCTGCTCACCATCCCCATCAAGAATGAGTTCCCGATCTACGTGGAGTCGACCTGGCATCGAGACAAGTGACGAAGCTCGTTACTGCGTCGGAATGGCCGTCCCGTGGCAGGCCGTGCACATCTGGGGGTTCTTCTTGATCTCGCGGCTGGGATCAAACCCGGGTCCGTGCGGATTGATGTGCCGTCCACCCAGCGCCGAATGGCAGGTGAGGCAGTCCTTCTCTACGTGACACCCGACGCACGTCTCCAGGCTCTGGCGTGCGGCTTGGCCGTGCCCGGCGCTGAAGAAGATGGTGAAGTCGTGATAGCCGGATCGCAGCTGGCCCCCTCGGCTGACCAGCCCCGCAGAGGCGTGACACGTGGTGCAGAAGCCGGCGGTGTTGTGGCAGTCGCTGCAGTTCGTCTGACGGCTATAGGCGGCCGCCGGATGGCGCGCCAGGAAGCCGCGCGGATGGTAACCAGCGGCCCGCGCCGCATCGGGGCGATGGCACTCGAGACAGTCAGATCGAGCGTGACAACCCGCGCAGGTGGCCGCAGCAGTGGCTGCAGCGGCGGCATGGCGCTCCGCGTAGTTCGCGCCGTGGGACGGCGGCCGGCGGCGCGAGACCACCGCCCCGGTGCTGCGACCCGGCCCAGCAGCCGGTAACCGCGCTGCTACCCGCGTCGTGGCCGAATGGCAGCTCAAACAGCTTTCGCGTGTGTGGCAGGCGCTGCACCGCTCCGGCGCGGCCTTGGCGCTGCCACCGTGGCCCAAGAGGAACGCCGGATCGTCGTGACTCGCCGGTGGGCGAAGCGTCGCCCTGATCGCAAGCGAGCGGGAATCCGGTGCGAGCGTCTGGATCGACGGCCGCTCGGGCGCATCGACGTGGCACTGCAAACAGAAGTCCCGCGCGTGGCACATGGCGCAGTTCGCCCCCGTTGCCTGCGATGCGCGACCATGGCCTTGCACTGCCGCGTAATCAGGTTGCTCGTGAGACGGCGGCTTGGGGAACGAGGCCACGTCCTCGATTGTGAGCCGCTGTGCGCGAACGAGCGGCAGGTGACAGGTCGCACACGCGGTATCCGGCGCCGCCAGGTGCGCCACGCGCACACCGTGGCAGTCGAGACAGCGCTCCGCTCTCGGGGCCTCCGCCGTCATCCAGGGAGCCCCCTGTCCGGCGTGGCACGTGGTGCAACCGACCACCTTGTCGCGCAGGGCCGTCGCATGTTTCGAATGATCGAATCGCAGGTTGGTGCGTGTCCCCTCGCGGGAGCGAGGTTGCCACGTGACGCGCTTCTGAATGGTGCCGTCGTGGCAGGCGGCGCAGGAAACCGGATCGGGCCACATCGAGGCGCCGGCGGTCACAGCCCCGACGTGACAGGCCGTGCAGCTCGCGAAGACCTTGGCGTGTTTCTGGTGGTCGAACCCCTGCCGCTCCTGGCCGGCGAGCCGTGCGCTCGACGGCACCAGACAGAGTACGAGCAGCAATCCACTCCGCGCCGTCACGGCGACCCTCGTTCCGGCATCGCGCGCACGGCCGGAGGCAGCCCACCGCCGTCGGCACTTCCGCCCCCGAAGAACAGGACGACCCGGCTACTGACGCGGAGCTGGTCCCAGCTGAATGCTCCCGCATCGGGGCGCTTGCGATCCTCGGCGTAGCGTGTGGCGTCGAGTTGGACTCGCAGCCGCGACATGGGCCGGTAATCCGCCGTCAGGCCGAAGAGGTTGAGCGAGGCCTCGTCGAAGCGAAACTCGAGGGGCCGATCGAGGGTCGCGCCGTGCGCCGTGATCGACAGGTTCCGGGCCGCATATGTAACACCGCCCTCAAAGCCACGGGAAGAGGCGCCCGGCCCGAATTCCGCGTGGTACCCGCCGTCCACGGCCCACGCCTTGGTCAGGGTGTACGTCGCGCCCCACGAGAACCTCCAGCCCGAGCTCTCGACGCTCACTAACGGCGTTGCGGTCTCGCTGTTCGCGTAGCTGTAATGCTCGCCCTGCGTGCGGACCTGCAGCTTCGGCACCGGCCGGAAGTCGAGGGTCCCATCGATCGCCGTATACGGCACGGGGCTGAACGCGCCCCAGATCGTCCAGAGGTCGAAGTGCGGGCGATAGCCGCGCACTCCCGCGCTGGTGCTAAGCCTCCCAGTCGGCACGGTGTACGCCAACCGGGCTTCGGCGCTCCCCCACCAGCCCTGGGCGATGTCGTAGTCGGCTCCACCCGTCAGGATCACGCCGCGATACGGGCGAACGACCGCGTCCACGCCCGCCCGCTCGGACACGAAGTAGTCGGTACTCGGGTCCACCTCGCGCTGGTAGATGACGCGGAGATCGAGGCGCGACGTGGTCCACGCGCCCCCGGCCCCGGCCAGGATGGTTCGCTCGGGTGGCCGGAACTCGTCCAGCGGGTTCAATGCCGGACTCGTCACCGGGAGCGCCGAGCCCTGCCACAGTCCCCAGCCCGCGTACCCGCTCGCCTCGAGCCCGCGGTGCCAGTCGCGGAGCGTGACACGCGCCCCATCGAAGCCGCTCAATCCAAAACGGGTCTCCACAGTCTGGCGACCGAGCTGGGCCGTCCACCAGTCGGCTGCGTACTGGGCGTAGCCCTCGAGCAGCTGCAGGTGCGACGTGGTCCCCGCCCAGTTGTCGCCCGAACTCAGATCGCCGGTGGCGCGGCCGATCGCCCGGACGCTCAGGCCCGGGACGCCGAGGCCCCACACGGTGAGATCGGCGGTGGTGGTGACGGGAGCCGCATGCACGATCCCGCCCGCCCGGTAGAACGTGCAGAAGCCGTTCGGGTTACACGCGACGGCATAACCGTCAGGAGTGAACAGCCCTCCGCCCGGCCCGGCGACGGTGTCGCCGACCGGAATGCTGTCGAACGAGACTCCACGGTAGGCGACGGCCTGCACGCGCGTGTCCACCCGCAGCCGATAGTCCTGCGAGAGGCACCGAGCCACGCCGGTCGCGACGAGCAGGACCCAGAGTGCTCCAACGCGAGCCGCGCTCATGAGCGGGTCCCCGCCTTCATCAGGCGTGGCCGAAAATGCTCCGGCGTCGCACCGAAGTGGCAGACGGTGCACTCACGGGTTGGGTAATGGTCCGCCTGTCTCGCGTGACACGTCAAACAGAGCATTCGATCAGGCACGAGACGGGCTACGATCGCGGCCGGGTGGCACGCGTCGCAGCCAAGGTGTGCCTCCGCAGGAGGAGCGTGGGCCACTCGAAATTCGGGCGCGTCACCCGGATGGCACGCCGTGCAGCGGCGTCCCGGTGCGTGATGGTCATCGTGACACGCGGCACAGCTCAGCGTCTTCTGATCCGGATCGAGAGACACCGGGGTCGTGTGGCACGCGAAGCACGACAGCGCGCGGTGCGTAGCATGCTCGAAGCCGGTCGCGTGAGCACGAGGCGGGGCGCCCGCCACTGTGACCGTAGCTGTTACAGACTCCGGCGCGGCGAGCTCGCCGGGGGTATGGCAGGTCCGACAGTCGTTGGTCTTGGGCGCCTGATGATGGCAGATCTGGCATCCCCGGGGTGGCTGGAACGTGAGCCGGCTCCGTTGGCTCTGCGATGTGTGACAGGTGATGCAGGAGAGGGCCTTGTGCCGCGCGTGCGGAAAGCTGTCCGCGGCAGGAAGGGGCCCGCCGCGCGGGGGAGGGGGAGCCCCCGGCGGCGGATCGTCAAAAAAAGGTCCGTCTCCTTTGCCCTTGCGTGGACCGAACGGAAGCATCGCCGGTACCGCCGACACGCGCCGCAGTGCCGCCGTCGTGTCGAACGGGAGCGGAGGAGTGAGCCCCTTGCCTGCGCGCCGCTCCTTGACGGCCGCATGACAACCGGCGCAGTCGCTCGCGTCCACCTTAGCGTGATGCGGCTCGTGGCACAGTGTGCAGTTCGTGCTCACGGCGCGATGATTCTTGCCGACGTGGAACGGATCGGAGCGCCAGTCGGCGTGGCACTTTGCCGACGCGCAGGTCTGGGCGGCCTCGCGCGCCTGCTTCTGCACGTGCGGGTTGTGGCAGAAGCCGCACGTACCCCGATGCGGATCCTTCACGGGGTCGAAGTCCGCGAGGATCGCCTGCATCTGGTGGCAGGCGACGCACTGCTTGAACTGTGGGACCAGCGTACCGCGGGCCGAATCGCGCGTCGCAAGGGCGGGAACCGGGGCCGTAAACCGGTGGCACGTGGTACAGTGCGCGTCGGTCTGGTTGCTCATCTTGGCGAGCGTGATCCGCACGTTGACGTGGCATCCCGACTGTGCACAGGTGGAATCCACGGGCACGAAACGATGCACCTCGACCCCGTGGCAGGTGACGCACTGCACGTTCTTCAAGGCGCTCGAGTCGGACTCCAGGTGCGTGCGATGCCCTGCCGTAGACGCGATCCGCTGCCAGCTCTCCTTCGCATCGCCACGCACGTGGCAGCTGGCGCAGATGCGAGTCGGCACTTTGGCGTGCTTGCCGATGCTCTGCGGCCGCTCGGCCACCCACAAGTACAGCTGTCGCATATTGGCGTACATCCCCTGCTGGTGGCACGCGTGGCAGGAGAGGGAGTCGTGCTTGGAGCCCGCAAACCGCTGGAACGGCGCCTTCATCACGTGGCAGCCGGTGCAGAAGCCGTTGTTGTGCTCCATGTAGTCGTAGCCGACCACGCTGAACGCACCGAAACCCAATACGACCACCGCCAGAGCCGACGCCAAGGAGATCTTGATGCTCCGCGGACGGGACACGATCCAGGCCGCGATCACGCGCCGACTGCGCCAGGCGACGACGAGTACACCCGCAGCGACGATGACGCCGACGAAAAACCCGGCGATCTGGAACCACTGCGGGAGATTGAAGAAGAAGCGGAGCACGGCCGCCACTCCGCCCGGGAGTGGCGGTGGACCGACCGATACCTGCTGGAGTGTCAGCATGGCGGTCCTCTTACGGTACTAAACGAGCGGGGCCCCGGTAACCACCCGGTTCCGGAGCCCTTGACTGTCTACGGTGTCGCAACGCGCGCGAACGGTCCGATGTGGCGCGCTACCTCTGACCTGATCGCGTGCGGACGCCCGGCGGCTGGGTCGCCTGCACGCTCAGATTGACGCCTCGCAGCGGCGGTGCCAGCCCGTACGTCGTCTGGAGGGCCGAGATCGACGACGTCAGCAAGGCCTCCAGGAGGAATGGGTTGTGGACCCCGTTTCCGGCCGACGCGTGCGCCGCCCAGCTCTTGCCGAACACGGCACCGGCCAGGAACTGTGGACGGTCGTCCGTGGCCGCAAGCGCGGCGTTGAACAGCGTGCCCTTCGCGACCGTGGTGGTCGTGCTCCCGAAATTGAGCACCGCTGTGTCTGCGGCCGTCGCGCCCGGCCGGAGCGCTCGCGCAACCAGCTGCGGCAACAAGCCGCTATCGGTCGAATCAATCACTCCATTGCCGTTCCCATCAGTCCAGATCTGGTCCAGCAGATTATCGAGTCTGGCCCGGAAGGTCACATAAGCGTTCTTCGCGATCTGGGGTCCCCCGACGTGGCAGCCGCTGTTCGAGCACGCAACGAAGCTCCGGACCGTATCCGGGGCCACCGCGGTCGCGCACGGGACCGGAATCCCGGTCGCTGCTTGCGTGCAGGGAATCGCCTCAAACAGGTGACCAACGCTCTGGAACTGGAAGGCGCCGGTCGCCTTGTCGATGATCGTGGTGAACGCGACATGGCACGTCGCGCACAGCCGCGTGTTGGCCGCGCTGCCGTGGCTGCTCACGATCTGACTCGTGTCGTACGTGAAATTCGGCGGAATCCAGCCGATGTTCTGTCCGATCACGAGGAGACCCTGGGCGCCGTGCGGTCCGCGGGCCGCAGATGTCGCGGTCGCGACGCCCCACGGCGGGGTGCCTGTGCGGGAATGACATTTGATGCAAAGGTTGTCCGTCGTTGGGGTCGAGATATCGGCCCGCAGCTGCCCTTCGTAGGGCGAGGCCCCGTGCGGGTCATGGCACACCGCGCAGACGATGCGCTGGTGGGTGGTGTCGCTCTTCTCCTTGTAGTTGGTCACCACACCGAACTTCACCGCTAACGCGGCCTTGCCCTCATGACACGGCTCGCATGCCGCGTTGCCGACGGCGTGACTGAAGCCCGGCCCCGAGCCGTGGGCCGACTGGACCCACTGATCGACAAAGGGCTCGTGAACGCCGGTGTGACAGCCGCCGCAGCCGTTCGCGAGGTTCGTGTCGACGTGTATCGAAGCGAGCACGAGCGGCACGGTCAAGAGAGTCGGAGACGAGGCATGTGTGAAGCCCGGTCCGTGGCAGCTCTCGCACTGCACATCGTGATACGCCGAATCCGCCACGACCGCGTAGCCGCCGGTTTTGCCGGAACCGCCGACGATGTTCCCGAGCTGCGACACGCTATGGCAGTTGCTGCAGGTGCTTTGGGCGTGACCGGTGTTCTGCAGGTCGGACCAAGCCTGCGCGTGCTTGGTGGTGATCCACGCCGCCTGAACCCCGACGTGGCAGTTGCCACAGTTGGTCTGCTTGTCGCTGACCGTGAAGTAGCCGAGGAATCCGTTCGCCGTGTCCTTGCCTTGCACGAACGGGCGCGTGATGTACTGAATCTTCTCGGTCGTACAGGCGCCGAGTAGTAGGCCCGCCAAGATGATTAGACGATGTTGTCTCATTGGCCACTCCCCTTGACTAAATCCTCCAGGGGAACGTTACGCACCGCAGCGCGAGTGTCCAATCCGCGCTTTCATGATTTCTTCATTCTCCTGGACGGAGCCGCGGTTGTTTGCAAATAGTCCAGGATTTGCTCCGTCTGTTGCGCCGTCGGCGGAGCGACCTTCATCCGCTCCATGTTGCGCTCCATGCGCGCGAACACGGTCGGCCAGTCGGCCTTGGAATGGACGCGCGGATCCGGCAGGGCATGGCAGCGGCTGCAGATCTGGGCGAACGCGTCTCGGCCGCGACCCTCCGGGAGCGCGGTCCCGCTGACCTTGAGCGCATTGCCGATCAGATACTGTAGCATTTCATACCGCTCGGCGTTCGTCGGGACCTGGACGCCGAGCGAGTCGGGAAGCCATTCCATCCGCAGCCACATCCGGCGGGCCACGCCGGGCCAGTCGGTTGCGCTGTGCGCTGTGGGCGCGGGGAGGGAGTGGCACTGGGCGCAGTACTTCGCGACCAGCTTGGCCCCCACCGACGTCGGCTCGGGAAGGTCCCCCGGAGTGACGCCCGCCGGCGGCAGGGCGATCGTCGCAGCAGCGAAGAGCAACCGGTCAGTGTGGTTGAGCTCGAGGCCCGATGCTGCGGCGGTTGTCTCCTGAGTCACGGCCGCGCGCGGAGCCGCACGGCATGCGGCTATCATCATACCGGCCCAAGCGCTGATAGCCATGAGATGGTGCCGAGCCATCTTGTCCTCGCTGAGGGTGCGAGGTAATGATCCTCCACGGGCGATGAGGATCTCGTGAACACACCATGAGGGTCTCTCAGTTGCAAGCGTCACGGCCTCCCTCTAGCTTCCCGCCGCGATGACCACACTGCTCCTACTGACAGTGCTCGCGCAGGGTGGGACCGTTCCTCCCGAGCCGGGGGAAGTGCACCTGCACAACGTGCACCAGCTCACCTTCGGTGGGCAGAACGCCGAGGCGTATTTCTCGTCCACCGGGAAGTTGCTCATCTTCCAGCGCCAGGGACCGGCTGAGCAGTGCGACCAGATGTACGTGATGGGAGTAGACGGCAGGAGGCTCCACCGCGTCTCCTCGGGGAAGGGACGCACGACCTGCGGGTACTTCTACGACCACGACCAGCGCATCTTCTATTCGAGCACTCAACGCGCGTCCCCGGTCTGTCCGCCGCGGCCTGACTACTCTCAAGGGTACGTGTGGGCGCTCTACGACTACGACATCTATACGGCCAACGCCAACGGCACCGGTGCCCGTCGTTTGACGAACGGACCCGGCTACAACGCGGAAGGCACACTGTCACCCGGCGGTAAGACGATCGTGTTCACGTCGCTGCGGGATGGGGATCTCGACATCTACACGATGGGCACGGACGGGTCCAACCTGAAACGGCTGACGACGACGTTAGGTTACGACGGCGGACCCTTCTTCTCGCCGGACGGCAAACGCATCGTTTACCGGGCGTATCATCCGCAGACGGCGGCGGACAGCGCCCAGTATCGGGCGTTGCTCGCCAAGCACCTAGTCCGCCCGACGCAAATGGATATCTGGGTGATGAACGCGGACGGCTCAGACCAGCGGCAGGTGACGCATCTCCCGGGAGCGAGCTTCGCGCCTTACTTCCATCCCGACGGCAAGGGGATCATCTTCGCATCCAACTACAAGGACCCCGAGTCGCGAAACTTCGACCTCTATCTCGTGAACCTCGACGGAACGGGACTCGAGCAGGTCACCGCATCCCCTGAATTCGACGCCTTCCCGATGTTCTCGCCCGACGGTACGCAGCTCGTGTGGGCATCGAACCGACACGGGACGGCGCCGCACGAGACCAACATCTTCATCGCCGACTGGGTGGAGCGGCCCTAGAGAGCGAACCGGGCATCGATGGCGCGGCGGATCGCGCCAAGCGAGTTACCCTGCGCGGCGAGCTGCGTGGCCATCATCGCCTCGCCCATGCAGATGTCGCAGCGGGAGCCGTGATCGGACTCGAAGCAAGTAAGCAGAGAACGGTGCCCGAAGTTGCGGGCACACTGGCAGTAGCAGAAGATCCCGTCGAGAACCTGGGGTGCACTGCGGGCCGCGGCATACGCCTCGAGCACGCCGCGCTCGTTCGAAAGCATCGCGGGAGGCAGGACCCGTTCCGCGGTGACGTCCGGGCGCGGATCGGGGTGCACGGCCGCGTGGCCCTGCTGGCGGCTCATGGTAAGGAAAAGCACCAGCGCCAGGAGCGCGGCGCCGGCGATGGCCCACGGCAGCTTGGCGTTCAAGGTTCACCTCCTCGGATCACACCCAATCTAGCGCGCCGGTTGGCCAGTGTTTCGCAGCAGGGTTTGCCCTGAGGGAGTCGGCGCTTTGATCGGGTCTTCCGCCCCGAGCACGGATGGAGCGAGCGCGGCCGAGGCAGCGTACTTGACCGTGAACTTCACCGTGTCCGCGACCAGCGGAGTGGATATGCTTCCGGGGGATCAGCTCCCGCGCATCGGCTGATGCCGCTGCGCTTCCCGCCGGAGCGACGGAAGCATGAGTAGGCGGATCAGCACGATCCCGAACCTCGCCCAGCGCCAGTAGCTCCAAAACTTCCTCCGCGCCTCCTCGTCGGTCGCGAGGACTCTCGTCTCCGTCCGGAACCGCGTGAGCGCCGGCCGGATTGGCTCGGCTTCGAGCGTCCAGACGATCTTCACGTGGTCGGGCTTCGAGAATTCCAGGAATCGATCGGGCGCGATTGGCGTGAATACCACATCGGCCTTCCACGGCTGTGTGACGGCCCCCACCACCAGCTCACGCCCAGATCGCTCGGCCAGAACGCCCCACCCCAAGGCCGTCGTCTCGGCGACCAGTCCTTTCGGAGACACACGCGGTGGCGGCGGGGTTGCACGAAGCACCTTGGCCCGCAACCAGAAAAGAGCGCGGACAAGGGGGATCGACTGGAGATCGATGTTCTGCGCCACTTCGAACACCACGTCGGCAGGCGCGTGAATCAGCGTCTCGTGATAGTCCGTGACGTCCGCCTGCGGTATGAACCGCTCGATGACCCGGTCAGCCCAGGTGGTCGTTACGTCTTCGGGTTTTTGGGTAAGGGTAGCCATTCGTGTTTCCTTTCCGCAGTGGTGAACCGCCACGCCAGCACGCCGCCGACCACCGTCAGCAGAACGAAGAATCCCGTGTACGCCGCCGGAGCCCCATACCCCTGTCGCGCGCTGAACCAGATCATGGTCACCACCCAGAGCCCGATCGTCGCTGCCTTGACGAGTAGCACGCCCGCCAACACGTAACCCCATGGTCGGTCCTTCAGCAGTTGCACCGCTGCGATGAGCATGGCCGGCAACACGACGGCAAGATCAAACACGTGGACGATGTTCGTCGGCGTCTCGAACTGTCCCACGGACGGCGGTACAACGCCGCCCAGAACCGCCGGCACCTCCTCGGCGAGCCACAATACCGCGACAAGCGCGGCGATGGAGCTGAGGTAGGCAGCCACCGTTCGTACGGGCGCTCGCGGCGAGAGCTCGGCGCGAATTCCCACGGCGTCGGTCCGCACGAGGCCGAAGATGAACGCGAAGAGTGAGAGACCAAAGAGCGCCACGTAGACGAGGAACAGCCGATTCCACCGCACCGCGAGCGCGTACATCCCGTAGGCGTAGACCAAGTTCCCAGAGTGCCTAACCACAGCGGCCGGGCGCGGAGGGATCCTCGCCGCACCACCACGGTCGTTAACGCGAACATCGGGATGACGACGCATAGCGTCACAAGATCCGTCCCCAGGTTCTGGGGCACGAGGATCGCGGGGTCTCGGTAAGTCGCCGGGAAGAAGAGACCGATTACGTGGGTCGGGACCGCGAGCGCGACGATCAGGACGGACAGCCACACCTCACTGGGGCGTCTCACCGGCCCGCACTGGCCTCCATCGCGTCGAGCCGCGTGTAGTAGTCCGGCATCTCCCGGAGATGCGCCCACGCAATCTTGGCCGTGAGATACGGATCGTCGTTCGTCACGTTGGTCTCCGGATCGCGCGCGCCGTGCTCAAGCTCCACTTCGAGCCCGCGGCGGAGCTGCTCGACGTCGACGGCCGTCCAGTCGATGCCGATGTGCGTCCCGATCGCGCGCGCCTCCGCATTCGAAAAGCGACGCTTCGTGGTCACAGGTACCTCCTTCCGGTAGTGTCCTACGGCTGCGCCTGGGCGACGCGCATCACGCCACATCCAGGTGGCTGCGGCGGCGCCCGCGGCGAGTAGGCCAAGGTCCTCCCACATGCCTAGCGCGAACGCCGCGCTGCTCCCCACGACCGCCCACGCGAAGGGGATTGTCAGTAGCCACCACGGTGGCCGTGGACCGGCCCATACGAGAAGACCGAGCGTGGCGATAGTCGTGGGACAGGGCAGGCCGAACGTCGCGCTCGCGGGATACCGATGGCCGAAGAGCCAGCCAAACACGGGATAGAGTACCAGTGCATACGCGAGTATGGCGCCCCCCACCCAGGCGCGAGCGCCCGTCACCTCGCCGGCTGCGACAATCCGCGCGGCCACGCCCCACACGAGGAAGAGCCAGGCCTGCAGCATGAATGCGATCCCGAACCCGAGCGCGGCCGGATTGATCGAGCGAAAGAACCCGATGTGGTACACGAGGCCCATCCACGCCCACAATACCACGAGCCCAAAGGCGATCCAGCGCGTCGGGCACCCCCACGCTGCGCGACCCCGGCTAGCGCGACCGCAAGAAGGTACAGGACCACCTGCACCGGCCAGACGGCCAGGTTGTAGTCTGCGAAGACCCGCAGGAACGTCTCGGACGTGAACGGGAGTGACATGAGGTGAACCTTAGAAAGCGTCCGTGAACGGAATCTGAATCCCGTACGAAGCGAGCCTTCAACAAACAAGAAATGCTCACATCGCGTTCAGAAGCGATTCTTGGTCGCCTGAGGCATATTTGGATTGATGGGCCGATCGCTTGGAGAGAACCATGACAGACAGCCCCAATGCATTCCCGGCGACGCTCGAGATCGACTATCCGGACCGCGAGCTGAACCGGTTGACGACATTTTTTCGCCCTGTGACAGTCATTCCTATCGCCATCATCCTCGCTCTCGTCTCGGGACCAACTGCGTACGGGCGTTCCGCGAAAGCCGTCGTCGGGTCTGGCGGGTTCCTTTTCGGCGCGACGGTGTTCATGCTGCTCTTCCGTCAGAAGTACCCGCGCTGGTGGTTCGATTGGAATCTGGCGCTCATCAAGTTCAGCACCCGCGTATCCGGGTACCTGGCGCTGCTGCGCGACGAGTATCCCTCGACGGACGACGAGCAGGCAGTCCACATCGAGATTCCGTACCCCGATGCGGCGCACGACTTGAATCCCTGGCTACCATTGATCAAGTGGTTGCTGGCGCTCCCACACTACGTCGTCTTATGCGTCCTCTGGGTCGCCGCGATTCTCTGCGTCATTGTCGCCTGGTTCGCCATCCTCTTCACAGGCCGCTATCCGCGTGCCCTGTTCGATTTCGTCGTGGGGGTGTTGCGTTGGGGGCTCCGCGTCGCAGCCTACACGTTCCTACTCACGACCGATCGTTATCCGCCGTTCACCCTGTCGGCCTGAAGCCGTATGGCGATGAGCCAGAAGGGAGCGTTGCGAATGGAGAAAATAAAGATCGAGCAGCACAGCTTCATCGGGTCTCTTTGGTTCGCGGGCTGGCTGTTCACCATCGGTTTCTTGCACCTGCACTTCTGGAAGGGCGTCCTGGCGATCCTAGTGTGGCCATACTACCTGGGCGCGACGTTCAGCTCGCTGCCACCACACTAGTCGATCGCGCGGCCCGTCACGAGGCGAGGCTGGCCGATTGCAGGAGCGCGTCGAGCATCGCCCGCGGCACCGCACCCGACTGCCGGGCGATCTCGCGGCCGCCCGAGAACACGATCAACGTTGGGATACTGCGCACGTTGGAACGCATGGCCGCGCGCGGATGGCGGTCGGTATCGACCTTGCCCACGAGCACCTGGCCGGCCCGGTCCCGCGCGAGCTCTTCCAGCACCGGTGCCATCATCCGGCAGGGGCCGCACCAATCCGCGTAGAAATCGATCAGCACCGGCACGTCCGCCTCTGCGATGATCCGATCCAACGCCTCGCCCGACACCGGCTGCGGGCGGTCCAACAGTATCGGCCGCCCGCAATCGGCGCAGCGAGGGCCGTGGTCCAAGCGGGTGAGATCGACTCGATTCAGCGTCTCGCAGAAGGAGCAGCCCACCGTCACCTGCTTCCTCGTCGTGACGTTTGCCATCGGTTCCTCACTCATCGTAGTGCCGCCAGCACGCGCTCAAGGCGTGTGCGGACGTCTTGGGCGACGGTTCGCACCTGCTCATTCCCAGTGAGCTCCATAGCGGCGATCGGATCCATGGCGGCGACGACCGTCTTCCCGGGTTCGTCCGCCGCATAGACCACGACGTTGCAAGGCAGCAGCAACCCGATGTCCCGCTCCGCCATCAGCGCTCGATGGGCCAACGGCGGATTGCACGCGCCGAGAATGACGTAGGGGCGAAACGTTACATCGAGCTTCTTCTTGAGAGTCGCGGCCACGTCGATCTCCGTCAGCACGCCGAAGCCCTCGGCCGCCAGCGCGTTACGTGTGCGCGCGAGCGCGCGGTCGTACGGCAGGTTCACCGTCGTACTGATACCGTATGACGTCGTCTGGTTCACCATGAGACGCCTCGCAACGTCGAGTGTGGACGTCAAGATCGTGACGCGGCAATGTGGAGAGATGACATTCTGTTAGAAGGGTTCTTCAGACTTTGCCCAAGCCCCGAATCTGCTGAGAGTCCTCATAGTCGCTTGCAGCTCTCTTCACACAGAAGGAGCGATGCTATTTGCACACTCTCTTCAGGGTGGAGCCATGATCATCAAGAACATCGGCGGCGTGGACACCGCCATCCGGGCAGTCCTCGGGAGCTTCTTTATGGTGTTGGCCGCGGTCGCGGCGGACCAACATCCATTCGTGGCGTTCGGGACGGCCCTCATTGCAACTGCGATCCTTATCACCGCGATCGCCGGTGCCTGCCCGCTCTACACGGCGCTCGGCATCGACACGAATCCGCAGTGGACTCCGCAACCGCGCACTGGGACCAAGCGCGAGCTTGCCAGGCAACTGCGATGAGTGGAGAGGACATGAGCATCCTGGGCCCAGTGCCGGTCCGCGTGATGTGCCCGGCGACCGGCGGAGAGGCGATGGTGCGGGTCGCGATCAGCGTCGCGAACCCTGCCTGCGTCGTCGTCGGGTGTGATCGGTTCTCCGATGGGGTGCTCCAGTGTGATCGCGAGTGCTTCCCCCTCGATCTGACGCGCCGCCGGCCGTTCGCGTCCGCCGCTCGCGTCTAGGAGGGAATGGCAGCGACTGGCGGGGCGCCGCACCGAGCCTCAGTTTGGAAGCATTCACGAGGGGGTCGGGAACGATGAGCCAGCCGGCGGGCGGCGAGACCGGAGTGCCAGCGGCGATGGCGCTTGCGAAGGCGAGCTACGAGCGGTGCTCCGCCGGCCCGGCGTTCTTCCGCGCCTTCTACGATGATTTCTTCGCGCGTTGTCCCGAGGCGAAAGCCCGCTTCACCAACACTGACTTCGAGCGCCAGAACAAGTTGCTGCAGCACGCCTTTGGGCTGCTACTGCTCTTTCCGACCCAGCCTCACGGCGAGCCGGGCCTCCTCACACGGATTGCCGAGCGTCACAGCCGTCGCGACCTCGATGTCCGGCCAGCGCTGTATTCACCCTTCATTGACAGCCTCATCGCAACGGTGCGCCGCTACGACGCGCAGTTCACGCCTACGATTGAGCGAGCCTGGCGCGAGACACTGGCGCCGGGCGTCGCCTACATGCAAGCCCGGTACTGAATCGCGCGCTACGTCAGGATTTCTGCGAAGAGGTCTTCGCGCCGCGCACCGCGACCGCCTTGAAGACACGTCCCGTCGGCGTATCCGGAAGTGTCTCCGGGTCGATAGGCACTGGGATATCCAACTGATATACGCCGACGTCGAGGCATCCGACGTGCGCGCCCAGATCCCGAAAGATCCGCAGCATCGATTCGTTGTCTTCCTCGACGTAGGCACGGAATGTCCGGATACCCCGCATGGCAGCCGATTGGCTCAACACACCAAGCAGCAGCGTACCGAGGCCGCGCCCCTGATAGGCATCGAGCACCGTGACGGCGACCTCGGCCATCTCCGGCTTGACCGGAACCCGGATGCACCGCGCGACTCCCACTGCGGGCTCCCCGGGCAGCGTCGGGTCCAGCGCGATCCACGCGAGGTGATTCACGTGGTCCACTTCGGTGAGGTAGCTAAGCTGCTCAGGCGAGAGCTCGGATACCGCCGCGTGGAAACGATGATACCGCGACGCAGCAGACAACTGGTGCAATCCGACCTGGAGCCGGTCGCGGTCTTCGGGGCGAATGCGGCGGACCAGCACACGCCTGCCGTCGCGCAGCTCGAACTCTCGTGGCGCAACGAGCCGAGAAACCGCGACGGAGGTCATGACTGGTGCACCCGCAACGCGTTGAGGATGACCGCCGCGTCGAGCGCCTCCTGCATAACGGCGCCGAGGGCCGGCGTAAGCCATCCGAGCGCCGCGACGACCATCAGCGCGAAGCTCACGCCCAGACCGACGCCGATGCTCTCCAGCGCAATTCGCCGCATCCGACGACTGATCGTCATCGCGTCCCCCACGCGCGAGATGTCGTCGACGAGGAGCACGATATCCGCCGCCTCTGCCGAGATCGCCGTGCCATGCTCACCCATGGCGATCCCTACGGTGGCAGCGGCGAGCGCCGGCGCGTCATTGATGCCGTCCCCGACCATCGCAACCGTCCCGTAGCGACGCTTCAGTTCCTGGACGGCGGCGACCTTGTCGGCCGGCAGGAGGTTGGCGCGCACCGTCCGGATGCCTGCTTGGCCCGCGATGATTTCGGCGTTCGACTCGCGGTCGCCGGTGAGCATCACGGTTTCGGTCACACCGAGCACCGCGAGCCGCTGCAACAGCGACGGGACCGCATGGCGCAACCGGTCCGCGAACTCGATTGCCCCTACCAGACGGCCGTCCACGGCGACGTAGGCGGTCGTATGGTCGTCGGGTGTCTCCGCAACCGACACGCCGTGCCGGGCGAGGAACCGAGCCGATCCGACGGCGACTCCGCGGCCCTCGACCCGCGCCAAGACGCCAGCGCCCGCCGTCTCCTGGAAGTCCGTCGCGGGCGGCAGCGTCCCCACCCGCTGCCGTCCCGCCTCGACGATCGCCGTCCCCAGGTGATGCGACGAGAGCTGTTCGACGGCGGCCGCTAGACGCAGCACGTCGTCCGGCGATGCGCCATCGCTGGCGGCGACATGCTCGACCGTCGGATGGCCGAGCGTGAGCGTGCCCGTCTTATCGAACACAACCGCGCCGGCCCGGCCCAGTTGCTCGATCGCGGCCCCGGTCTTGACGATTACACCAAGGTCCGCCGCCCGACTGATCCCGGCGATCACGGCGATAGGCGTGGCGAGAATGAGTGGGCACGGCGTCGCGACGACGAGGACCGCTAGGACGCTCGTTGCGGTCCCAGTGACGAGCCACGCCACGCCACACATGGCGAGCGTCGCCGGCGTGAACCACACGGCGAATCGGTCGGCGAGCCGCTGGATCGGCGGCTTCTCCCGCCGGGCCAGCTCTACAATGGACACGATCTGCTGGTATTGGCTCCGCTCCGCGGGACGCAGCGCTCGCATCTCGATCGCGCCATCGAGGTTTACGCTCCCCGAGAGGAGAGGCGTGCCCCGTACTGCCCGGATCGGGAGCGGCTCGCCCGTGAGCGCCGACTGGTCCACGGCTGAGCTCCCCTCGGTCACCTCGCCGTCCACGGGCACCAAGTCGCCGGGGCGGATGAGGAGGTGGTCGCCCACGAGGATTTCATTTACCGACACCTCTTCGACTTGCTCACCCCGCAGCCGGTGGCCTACCCTGGGCGCGCGCGCGAGCAACGCCTCGAGCGACTGGGACGCGCGGCCCATGGCGTAGCGCTCGAGCGCCTCGCCTCCCGACTGCATCAGCGCGATGACGGCTCCAGCGAAATACTGTCCCAGCGCCAGCGCCGTCACGATGGCCAGCATCGCCACGATGTCGGCCGCGAATCGGCCCCGGAGCATGCCACGTAAGGTTTGCAGGACGAGTGGCCCACCGCCGGTGAGGAGGGTTCCCAGGAAGACCCACCGCGCCAGTTCCGGTGCCCGGAACACGAATTGGACGGTGAGCCCGGCGACGAGTCCCACACCCACGATCGCGGGCAGAGGATAGGACTTCACGACCCGCACGAGCATCCCGCTTCTCCCTTCCCGGCTCACTCCCAGCTTCTAGAACTTGAGTAGCCGGGCGACCCGTACCTCTGCATGCTGGGGAGCTCAACGTCGAAGCGCGCGCCGCTTCGTCCTTGCACGTTGCTGGCCCGAATTGTCCCGCCGTGCAGGCGCACGATGGCCGCCGCCATCGCGAGGCCGAGGCCCGTCCCGCTACCGCGGCTGCGCGCTTCGTCGATCCGATAGAACGGCTCGAAGATGTGTGGCAGGTGGTCGGCCGCGATGCCGGGCCCGGAATCCTGAACCGACAGGCGCACGCCGCCGTCTAAGCGGCCCGTGGTGATCCGAATGGTGCCGCCCGGCGGAGTGAACTTGACGGCATTGTCGAGCAGGTGGTGGGCCACGCGCGTGATGAGTGCCGCGTCGAGCGACGCTTCGGCCGCGTGCTCCGGGAGACAAGGCTCGACGGTGAGATCCCGCTCCTCGATCCGGGCCTTCAACCCCTGTAGCACCCTCTCGACGACGGCGTTCAGGTCGGTGGGCGATGTCTCGAGCCCTAACAGGCGCGCATCTGCGCGGGTGATGAGCAGCAGGTCGTCGCTCATTTCCGTCAGCTGCTCGATCTCCTCGAGCGCGCTGTGGAGCACGTGCTGGTAGTCGCGTGGCGAGCGCTCGGCTCGCAGCGCGACCTCGATCTCCCCCTTCATGGCGGTGAGAGGGGAGCGGAGCTCGTGGCTCATGTCCGCGGTGAGGCGACGTTGGTTACGGAAGGAGAGGTCGAGCCGTTCCAGCATGCGGTTGAGCACCGCGACGAGCCCGCGGTACTCCGCGGTCTCGCCATGGGCCGCGATCCGTTGGTCGAGGGTGCCGGCTTCGATGCGGGTCGCTTGCTCCGTAATCTCGGACACCGGCTGGACGGCGGAGCCGGCGAGCCACCAGGCGCCCACCAGGGTCGCGCCCGTGCCTAGCACCACGACGCCCACCAGCACGACGAGCAACTCGCGGTGCATCCCGGACGCCGGGCCAATGGCCACCGCGTACGCTGCCCCGGCGGCGAGCAGCAACCCCGCGCCCATGGTCGCCGCAAACCGGACGGCCAGCGTCCGACGCAGCGACCGGGTCACGCTTCTTCTCGATCCGGGGACTGGAGGCGGAAGCCGACACCCCGCACGGTGTGGATCAACTCCATGCCCGAAGCGTCTTGCAGCTTGCGCCGGAGATTACCGACATGCACGTCGACGACGTTGCTCTCCGGGTCGAAGTGCAGATCCCAAACCTTCTCCAGGAGATCGGTGCGGCGGATCACGTCTTCCGGGCGGAGCAGGAAGTGCTCGAGCAGTTGAAACTCCTTCGGGGTCAACTCCAGCTTCTTTCCCTGCACTTTGACCTTGTGCTTCAATCGGTCCAGCTCCACCGGACCGTATGCCAGAAGCTCCGTGCGACTCGCGCCACCCCGGCGCACGAGGGCGCGAACACGCGCCAGCAGCTCATCGAATTTGAAGGGCTTGGGGAGATAGTCGTCGGCACCAGAGTCGAGGCCCCGCACGACGTCCTCCGTCGTGTCGCGCGCCGTCAACATCAGGATGGGCGTCTTGCGCCCCTCGCGCCGCAGCTCCGATGCCACCTGGAGCCCGTTTTTCTTCGGGAGCATCACGTCTAGCACGAGCAGGTCGTAGTCGTAGACGTGAGCCAGCGTCGTGCCCTCTTCCCCGTCGGGCGCGACGTCCACCGCGTAACCTTCTTCCCGCAAGCCCTGTTCGATAAAGCCCGCGACTTTGCGATCGTCTTC
>DASZCN010000122.1:0-32523 GCA_035943095.1 Gemmatimonadales bacterium
GATCGGTTTCGCCCAGGCGCTGGCGGCGGTGTTTCGCGGTGTGTCCCGTTCGGGATCGACGGTGTGCGCGGCGTTGTGGACCGGACTCGGGCCCGCCGCCGCTGCGGAATTCAGCTTTCTGCTCGCGATTCCGGTGATCGCGGGCGCGGCCCTGGTCGAAGGACGTCACATGGCCGTGAACATCGCGGCCATCGGAGCGGTGCCGTTGGGGCTGAGCTTCGCGGTGGCGTTCGCGAGCGGCATCTGGTCGATTCGATTTCTCGTGGCCTTGCTCAAGCGCGGCCGTTTCTATGCATTTGCCCCCTACAATTGGATCGTCGGCGTCCTGACGATCGTGTACGCCCTGTGGCGGCGGTGATGCTCGACGAATTCCCTGCGGCCGGGCTGGCCGGCCGCTGGGGTGTGCCGCAGTGCGGCGTGTTCCGGACGCTCGATTCCGCCCTCGACGCCGTTCACGAGCTGGGGTCGCAAGGCGCCCCGGCGGCGTGTGTGATAATTGCGGAGGAGCAGACCGCGGGCCGCGGCCGTGACGGGCGCACATGGCACTCCCCGCTGGGCGGTGTGTGGCTCGGGCTGCTGCTTCGCCCGTCGCGTGCCGAGCTCGGCGTGCTGTCGGTGCGAGTGGGGCTCGCCGTCGCGGACGCCGTGGACGCGCTGCTGGGCCGGCCCGAAACCCGTCTCAAGTGGCCGAACGACGTGCTGCTCGGCGAGCGCAAGCTCGCCGGGATCCTGTGTGAAGGCCGATGGCACGGGGACGCGTTGCAGTGGCTGGGATTGGGCGTGGGCATCAACGTGTGCAACGCGATCCCTCGAGAAGTCGCGCGTCGTGCCGTCGCGCTCGCGGAATGGCTGCCGGCGATCCGCCGGCTCGACGTGCTCGACCGGCTGGTGCCCGTGCTGGCGGGCCTCGCGTCGGGCGCGCCGGCGCTGAGCGAGCGCGAATGCGCGGCGTTCGCGGCTCGGGACTGGCTGCGCGGGCGCCAGCTCCGCGCGCCGGCCGCCGGCCGGGCGCAGGGACTCCGTCCTGACGGTGCCTTGCTCGTGGATCTGGGCGCCGGGACGATCGCGCTGCGCGAGGGTCACGTCGAGCTGGCGTGATGTAGAGGTCGGTAGAGGTCGTAGAGGTGCTAGAGGCGACTGCGTCATCGCCCTCGGTCGACCACCGACCTATACAGTCGCCACGTAAGGAAGCCAGCGCGTCTACGCAAATCCTCCAACCTGTCCCACTCGCAGCTTGGCAGTAGCTGAAGTTCTCGCGCAACCCGAAACGCGTACCCGAGCTCTGCCAACGAACCGATCGTAACGTCAAGAAACCGACGGAACTCTCTCGCACTGTGCTTGGCTGACCCTTCGACGATATTTGCCGCAGCCGAAAACGCAGCTCGCCGGGTTTGAGATGTCAAGCCGTAGAGCTCTTCCTTCGGGAAGGGCTTTGTAGCTTGGTAGGTTTCGAGCACGAGCTTGTGACACTCCTGCCATGCCTTGAGTCTCTCGTACGGTGGCACGAACACCAACGTAGCGTCGCCGTCGCGGGACTGCGGGATCCGATTGTTGCAAGCAGTAGCGAAAAAAGGGGGCGACTGTCGCCCGTTTGCCCCCCTCTACCGCCCTCTAGCACCTCTACGACATCTACCGCCATCTTTTCTCCATGCTCCTCGCGATCAATATCAATAACACCGAAACGAAGGTCGGGCTGTTCCGGCGCGATAGCCTCGAGGCGCATTGGCGGCTGACCACGACGCCCTCGCGCACGCCCGACGAGTGGGCGGCCACCCTCACCTCGTACCTCGCGCAGGAGGGGCGATCTACTCAGGAGGTTCGGGCGGCCGTCGTCGCGTCCGTTGTACCGCCGGTCACGCAGGGATTGTGTGAGGCGGTGGAGCGGGCGACTACGGTGCGCCCCGTCGTGGTGGATGGCCGGTCCCGGCTACCGATCACGCTCGATGTGGAGGAGCCGATGCAGGTCGGCGCCGACCGCATTCTCAACACGCTCGCGGCGGCGCAGCTGTTTCGCCGTGACACGATCGTCGTGGACTTCGGCACCGCGACGACGTTCGATTGCATCACCGCCGATGGTCGGTTTCTCGGCGGCGTCATCATGCCCGGCATCAGGACTGCTTCGGACGCCCTCATTCGCGGTACGGCCAAGCTCCCGGCGACCGACCTGACGCCACCCGCACGAACGATCGGGCGGCGCACGGACGAGGCCATCCGCTCCGGCGTCCTGCTCGGCACCGCCGACGCCGTGGATGGCATCGTCCGCCGGATCAAAGCGGAGTGGCCGAACGGCACGACTCCCCAGGTGATCGCGACGGGTGGTCTGGCGGGCCTCGTGGCTCCGCTCGTCCGCGAGATCGAATCGGTCCATCCCGACCTGACCCTGACGGGTCTGCGCTTCGCCGCGACGGCGCTCGGTTTGAAGTGGTAGCCGACCCGCGCGCGTTGAATCCCTGGCGCGAGTGGGGCTATCGCCTCCTGCCGGGCGACCTTTTCTCCTATGTGCTGCACATGCGCCCCGCCGAGTGGCCGATCATGGCGGCACACACCGCCCTGGGATACATACTCGCCGTGCGCTTACGGGGAGCGGGGAGCGGGGAGCGGTTGCTTCCGGCGCTCGCCGCGCTGGCGATCTGGGTGATCTTCCTGAACGGCGGCACGTTGGCGATCAACTCCGTGTTCGACAAGGACGAGGGCGACATCGGATACCTGAATGCCCCGCCTCCGCTGCCGAGGTATTTGCTGGCGTTCAGCCTCACGCTTCTCATCACGGGCCAGGTGCTGGCGTTCGGGCTCCCACCCGCGTTCCGCGTCGCCTACGCCATTTGCTTCGTCCTCTCGATCCTGTATTCGGTGCCGCCGTTTCGCTTCAAGGCCGTGGCGGGCGTCGATTGGCTCATCAACATGTGGGGCTTTGGGACGCTCACGCCGTTCGCCGCCTGGGCCGCGACCGGCCGTCCGCTCGACGCCGGCCACGCGCTAGTGCTACTTGCCTTTTGTCCGTTGTTCGCAGGGCTCTATCCGCTCACACAGCTGTATCAACTGGAAGAAGACCGCCGTCGCGGCGACCGCACGTTGGCGTTGTTGTTGGGGCTCAGGGCGAGCCTGACCGTCGCCATCGGGTGCACGCTGCTCGCCTTCGCCATGTTCGCTTGGGCGGCCGTGGTCCTCCAGTTGCCGGCGTGGCTGCTGCTCGCGCCGCTCGCCGCGTGGCTCGTCGTGCTCGTACCGTGGTATCAAAGGCGGGAGGCGCTCCCACGAGCGGCACACCAGCGCGGCATGTACCGCGCGCTTGTGGCATGGGGGCTGACGGACCTGACCGTGCTCCTGGTGTTTGCCCGGTGAGACCGGGCGCATAGATTTCGCGACGTCCGTCCCATAACCGAGGAGAAAGACGCATGTCCGCCCCCGCCCGCGCTCCCGCGGCACCCCTCGCTCCCGATCGGTCCGATTTCCGCACCGTCACGCTCGGTGGTGCCGGGATTGGCCTCGTCACCGGCGTGGCGGTGGTTCTGTTTCTGGCGGTGTCGCGACTTGTCCCGGATGCCGGGGGCCTGCGCGGCGCGGTGGAGGCCCTGATCGTGCTGGGCGCGGGCGTAGCGGCTGCTTTGCTGCCCGCCTCGTGGACCGCTCCGCGGGGAGCCGAGGGCATCGCCGGCGCGGCGGCAATCGGGTTGGTGGGCACGATCGTGTTCAGCGCTATCGACATCGTTGTGTTGCGGCCCTTCAACGCGTACCCCTGGACGTGGGACGCCATTGGCGGCGGCAGCACGTGGTGGTACCTCCCGGTCTGGTGGATGCTGGGGACGTTCCTCGCGTGGATGGGTGGGATCGTCACGGCCGACGCGGCGGCGCGGGGCGAGACGACGCTCGCCCGCCGGGCGGTCCCGGTCGGCGTCGCGACGGTGATTGGCGCCGTGGTGGCGCGGCTCGCCCTTGGTCTATCCCTTCCCGTGGCGACCGGCGGCGCGTTCACGATCGTGCTCGCGGCGTTCGCCGTCGTCGCCCTGGCCCGCAAGGGCTAGCCGGCGGAGGGCGACGTGCCTCGGTGGCTCGCCCACCTGTTGGTCGTCGTCGGCTGGCTCCTCACGCCTGTTCTGGCGTGGTCCGCGTCCTACATCGGCTTATGGGCGGGCGCGATGATCGCCACCCGTTTCACGCGACCCCTCACCATGCTCGCCGTTGCGGGTGCCGCGGCGGCGGTCTGCGGGTTCGTCGCCCTCGCGATCTGGGTCCGCTTCATGCGGCGGGTGCCGCATCTCCTGTCCCATCACATGGCGCCGCGCGCCTCGGAAGAGCAGCGCGCCATTGCCGCCGCTGACTGAACGCTGGCGGCTCGCGGCGCTCATGTTCTTCCCGGCCGCCTTGGCGGCGCAGGGAAGGGGATGGGAGTTCCATCTGGGACGCTGGTACAACGGCAATCGGGCCGCGGTCTACGAATTCCGTACCAGCTCGCAGTCCGGAGCGTTCACGCACGGTTTCGGCGCGTCCGTGCTCGTGAACGATTCGCTCGGCCGGCGCCGCGCTTTTTATGGGCTGGGGTACGAGCTGCAGGCGGGCCGCGGCCACGCGACGTTCGGGCCGTATGCCCTTGCGGGACTGGCCCTCGGGCTCTCGACCGACACATCGACGCAGGAGTTGGCGGCCCAATGGAGCATCGGTGGCGGGCTCGAATGGCGACCGCTGAGCTGGCTCGGTGTCGGCTCCGAAGTACGCTATCGGCTCGAGGATCGTGGGCCGCGGGGCTTCTGGAATCCTCGCAATGACGCCCACAAGGGCGTGAGCCTGGCCATCGGCCTCTCCATGGGATTGGGAGGCGTGTTGCGTGGAGGCGGGGGCCGTGGGGCGAACGGACCCTGGGCTCCGCCAGAGCTGCCACCCCCAGAGCCGCCGGTCACGATCACCGGCAACGCTGCCGACGTCGTCCAGACTGCCCTCGAATCGCTCGGCACGCCGTACGTGTGGGGCGGGACGGCCGACAACGGGTTCGATTGCTCCGGCCTGATCCAGTACGCCTACGGCCGGCACGGCCTTCGCTTGCCGCGCATGAGCCGGGATCAGGCGCGCGCGGGGGCCGAGGTCGCGCCGGTGATCGATGCGCTGCGGCCAGGGGACATCCTGCTCTTCTCCGCACGGCAAGGCGCCGGCGTCACGCATGTTGGCATGTACGTGGGCGAGCTCAAGTTCATCCACAGCTCGAGCCGCGGCGTGAAGCTCTCGCGCCTCGATCCGCAGGATGCCGAGGGGGCGTATTGGCTGGATCGCTGGGTTGGGGCGCGGCGGGTCATTCCGTGAAGCGTCACACGACGGCACGACGGCACGTTCCCCGCATCGGCAACTGGGTCTGGGCGTGCTGGCAACTTGCCGTCGTGCCGTCGTGCGTCCTGTCGTGTGCCCCCGCCGCCCGCTACGAGGCCCCGTCCACTCTCAAGGGGTACGAGATCGTTATCACCCGGCACGACTCGCTGGGTCGCGGCATCGCCGAGGGGCTCCGCCATCGCGGGTTTTCGGTGCGCGACCACGTGCGCGGGGGGAGCGGGCCCACCGCGTATCTGTTTGCGTTCACGTTTCGCGAGCTCGAGTCGCCGGCCGTGACGTGGTTGCACGTGCGCCTCGCGGATACGCGCACCGGTGAAGTTGTGGCGGGCGTGTCGGCACCCATCGATTCGCTGGGCGCCACGGACGCCGATCGCGCCCGAGCCGTGGTGGATTCCCTCGCCGCGTCGCCCGCCTTCCGGCGACTGGTATCGCCCCCTTGACATGCGCGGTGCACTCGGAGAAATTCCCTGCGGTTGGTTTAGCACTCATCACACACGAGTGCTAACAACATTGTCCCACAAGCACTTATGAACAGGTACCGACGTGGAGGTCGAACCACAATGGCAACCGCAACGGCTGCGAAGACGAAGTTCAAGATCTTCCCGCTCGCGGATCGCGTGGCCATCCGGCCGATGGAGGAGACGGAGACGATGAAGGGTGGTCTCTACATCCCCGACACGGCCAAGGAAAAGCCGATCCAAGGCGAGGTGATCGCAGTGGGTCCCGGACGGCGGGAGAAGGGGGAGGCGGTCCCAATGGAGCTGAAGGTCGGGGACCGGGTGGTCTATGGGAAGTACAGCGGCACCCAGGTGGAGCTGGAGGGTGAGGAAATCATCCTCATCAAGGAAGCCGACGTCATCGCCAAGCTTGGCTGAGATCTTTTAGGAGGAAACGGACATGCCTGCAAAGCAGCTGGAGTTCAACGTTGAGGCTCGCGCCCGCCTGAAGCGGGGCGTGGACCAACTGGCCGAGGCGGTGAAGGTCACCCTCGGGCCGAAGGGTCGGAACGTCGTCATCGACAAGAAGTTCGGGAATCCCACGGTCACCAAGGACGGCGTCACCGTCGCCAAGGAGATCGAGCTCGAGGATCCGATCGAGAACATGGGCGCCCAGATGGTGAAGGAAGTGGCGACCAAGACGTCGGATCTCGCGGGCGACGGCACCACGACTGCTACGGTGCTCGCCCAGGCGATCTTCCGCGAGGGCCTGAAGTCGGTCACCGCGGGCGTCAACCCGATGGCGCTGAAGCGCGGCATCGACAAGGCCGTCGAGGCCGTAGTCGAGGAGCTGAAGAGGATTTCCGTCCCCACCAAGGGCCGCAAGGAGATTGCCCAGGTCGGGGCCATCTCGGCGAACGGTGACAAGGAGATCGGAGACAGGATCGCCGACGCCATGGACAAGGTGGGCAAGGACGGTGTGATCACGGTCGAGGAGGCGAAGGGCCTCGAGACCACGCTGGAGACGGTCGACGGGATGCAGTTCGACCGTGGTTACCTCTCGCCTTACTTCATCACGGATCCGGAGAAGATGGAGGCGGTGCTCGAGGACGCGCACGTGCTCGTGCACGACAAGAAGATCTCCGCCATGAAGGATCTGCTCCCCGTGCTCGAAAAGGTGGCGCAGGCGGGCAAGCCCCTGCTCATCATCGCGGAGGACGTGGAGGGCGAGGCGCTGGCGACGTTGGTGGTCAACAAGCTGCGCGGCACGCTCAAGGTGTGCGGCGTGAAAGCCCCCGGCTTCGGTGACCGGCGCAAGGAAATGCTCACGGACATCGCGGTCCTGACGTCCGCCAAGGTGATCTCGGAGGAGCTCGGCTTCAAGCTCGAGAACGCCGTGCTGAGCGATCTGGGCCAAGCCAAGCGGATCGTCGTGGATAAGGACAACACCACGATCATCGGTGGCAAGGGGAAGCACGCCGACATCCAGGGACGTATCGCCCAGATCAAGGCGTCGATCGAGAAGTCCACGTCGGATTACGACAAGGAGAAGCTGCAGGAGCGGCTCGCGAAACTGGCGGGCGGCGTCGCCGTGATCAATGTGGGCGCGGCCACCGAGACCGAGATGAAGGAGAAGAAGGCGCGCGTGGAAGATGCGCTGCACGCGACACGCGCGGCGGTCGAGGAAGGCATCGTTCCGGGTGGTGGCGTGGCGCTGCTGCACGCACAGAGCTCGCTCGAGAAGGTGAAGGGGCGCGAGGAGGACGAGAAGATCGGTGTCGAGATCGTCCGGCGCGCACTCGAGGAGCCGATCCGGATGATCGCTCAGAACGCCGGCGCGGAAGCGTCGATCGTGGTGGGGAAGGTCAAGGAAACGGGCAAGCTGAACTTCGGCTACAACGCCCAGACCGACGAGTACGAGGACCTCGTGCTCGCGGGCGTCATCGACCCGACCAAGGTCACGCGCACGGCGCTGCAGAATGCCGCGTCCATCGCCGGCTTACTCCTCACGACCGAGGCCGTCGTCGTCGAGAAGAAGGAGAAGGAGAAGGCACCGCCGATGCCGGGCGGTGGTGGCATGGGTGGGATGTACTAGCCGTCCAGAGGTCTAGCCGTCTAGACGGCTAGTTGACGAACAGCCGTATGTAGGCAACAGGGGTCGGGGTTTTCCCGGCCCCTGTTATTGTGTTCTCGCTGTGCGTCTAGCCGTTGCCGGTGCTAGTATCTTTGGCCTCGTGCCTGCCCCCCCTGGTGAGCGCGCGTCGCTGTCGCGGGACCTCGGCGATTTCCTGGTCGAGCTCTCCATCGCCTTGCACAAACACGCCATGTATCCCGAGGGCCATCCTTCCCTGCAGCCAGCCGCCACCGCCGTGACGCGTCGCGCGGCCCTGCTGCTCGAGGACCGCGCCACGCTGTCCCTTGGCGTGGCACGGCACCAGCTCGTGATCGAGGGCGTGGCCACCGATCCCAAGCACCCCGTGCTGCGGGAGCTGGCGGCCAGGCTCCACCGCCACCACCTCGGCGCGGTGACGTTCAGGCGGGGTGTGGAGGTGACAGAAGTCGTGGACACCCTCAAGGCCCTGGCCGTTGAGGCCGAGCGCACCGGGCGGCCCCTCGGCCTCGAGGGGCCGGAGCGGCTCAAGGCCTGGCCGCACGTGCAGCTCCACGCGCTCACCTACGAGCGCCTCGAGCTCGCGGATCAAGGGGGACGGCCCACGGAAGGCGACGCGCGCGCCGCGCAGCTGTGGGTCGGGCTCGCACGGGCGGCGCTCGCCGCGGCGCCGGACGACTCCACGTCCACGGAGCCCGCGGTGATCGCCCAAGCCATCGACGCCCGCGCTACAGGCGACGCCGCGTACGATCAAGTCATTGTCGGCTACCTGCTGCAGATCGCCGCCGAGCTGAAGACGGCCGGTGGTGCGGAGGCCGCGGCGCTGCGGCGCCGCACCTCCCGGCTGATCCGAACAATGAAGCCGGACACCCTGCGACGGCTCGTGGCCATGGGGGGGGATTTCACGCAGCGGCGCCAGTTCGTGGCCGACGTCACGGACGGCATGGCCGTTGATGCGGTGCTGGACATCGTCACCGCGGCCGCGGAGACGACGCAAGAGACGATCTCGCACTCCCTCGTTCGGCTCTTGTCCAAGTTGGCGGTACACGCGGAATCCGGCGCCGACGTCATACGGCCGCAGGCCGACGCGGCGTTGCGTGATCAGGTCCGCCGGTTGCTCGAGGGGTGGACGCTGCCCGATCCGAATCCGGGGGCGTACGGCACCGCGCTGCAGCGGATGGCGCGGAGCGCGCCGGCCACTGCCGCGGCCCGGGCAGAGCCCCACGGAGCTGAGCCCGACCGCATCGTCGCGATGGCCCTCGAGATCGGCACGGTAAGTCCCCGCCTCGACGCAGCGATCGACCAGGTCGTGTCGGAGGGACGGCTCGAGCAGCTGCTCGACGCGCTCGACGCCGTGACGGTCGAGAATGCCGCCAGCGAGGCGGTGCGGGGGCGCATCGCCGCCGTCGATGTGGTCGGCCGCGTGGCCGCCCGCGAGCCGGTGGACTTCAAGACACTCGAGCGCGTCGTGCCCTTGGTGGGTGCGGCGGCGGCGGCGCCACTCCTCGATGTGCTCGCGACGGCCGAGTCCCGGGGGACGCGGCGCGGCCTGCTCGCGCAGCTCGCGAAGATGGGCCCCGCCATCGCCTCGACGGTCATCGGGCGGCTCGAGGATCCGCGCTGGTACGTGACACGCAACCTGCTGACCCTGCTCGAGGAGATCGGTGCGCCCGCGGGGTTCTCGGCTGTCCCGTACATGCGGCACATCGACGCACGGGTGCGCCTCCAGGCCGTCAAGCTGCAGCTCAAGCTTCCGGAGGGGCGTGATGAAGCGCTTGTGGCCGGCCTCGCGGACCAGGATCCTCGCACCCTGCGCCTCGCCCTCGGGCTCGCCATCGCGGTACAACGATGCCCGGACGGGGCGGTACCGCTGCTGGTGAGCCGCGCCACGGACCGCGGGTTACCCACCGATCTTCGCGTGCTGGCGATTCGGGCGCTCGGGTACGCGACAACGCCCGTCGCGCTGGAGACGCTGCTGCAACTCACGTCAGGCGGTCGCTCGCTGTTCGGTCGCGAGCGACTACCTCCCAAGTCCCCCGAGCTCCTCGTCGCGTTGGGGGCCCTTGTCACCGGATGGCAGACGAACCCCAGCGCGCGGGCGCGCCTGGCCCGAGCCGCCGCGTCGGCGGACGGCGAGATCCGCCGGGTGGCGGACCCCGGCGGCGGACGGCTGCCGTGAGCGGACCGGCCGCTTTCCTGGGCGCGTTCGCCCACGCGCTCGCGGGGATGACGCTGTACACGCCGGGTCATCCTGCCCGCGAGCGGGCGATCGACGATGCCTACCGGGAGCTGCGCGACCTGCAGGCGACCGAGGCCCAGCCGCTCTTCACGTTTCTGGGCGAGGAGATCGTGTTCGGACGACTGCCGCTCCGGGAGATGAAAGCGTGGGACTGGGGCCGGCGGCTCGCTCAAGCGGGCATCCAGCGGCTCGAGTTCGCCGACGTCGTCAGCCGGGAAGAGTTCGAGGAATTTCTCGACGAAGTGCTCGCGCGGCTCACACTCTCGGCGATCGACACCTCGGAGGCGCGGCAGATGCGTCCCTCCAGCATTCGCTTCGGCGCGGTGGGCATCCGCGGCGAGGAGGAACACGCCGCCGCGATCCCCACGGCCACGATCACCTATTCGCTCAGTGAGGAGGCCGACACCCTCCGCTGGGTGCAGGATGAAGTGAAAAGCCGGGGCGTCCTGCCACTCGCCGAGGCCGAGGCCGTCGTGCGCTCGCTCGCGGTCGCCATGCACAGCGGCCACCAGATCGTGATTCCGCTCCTGCAGCTCAAGGAGTTCGACCAGTACACGACGACCCACTCGATGAACGTGTCGGTGCTCGCGATGGCGCTGGCGGAGTCGCTCAAGCTGCCGGCGCGCGATATCCGGTCCTTCGGCGTCGCGGGCCTGCTTCACGACATCGGTAAGGTGAAGATCCCCCTGGAGGTGCTCACCAAACCGGGGCGTTTTACCGACGACGAGCGCGCCCTCATGAATCAGCATCCGATCGAGGGTGCGCGCATCATCCTGGAGTCAGAACAGGCCCTCGACCTCCCCGCGGTGGTCGCCTACGAGCACCACATCATGCTCAACGGCGATGGCTATCCGAAGCTCAAGTTCCGGCGAGACTGCCATAGCGCCAGCAAGCTCGTGCACGTCTGCGATGTCTACGACGCCCTCCGCACCAACCGGCCGTACCGGGAGGCGTGGCCCCAGGAGCGCGCGCTCGCATACGTGGAGGGCCGGGCCGGGACCGAGTTCGATCCCGAGGTCGCCGCCGCGTTCCTGCGCATGATGCGTCAGTGGGAGCCGCAGGTCGCGGTGATGACGGACGAGCGAGCACCGGTGCCGGCGACGGGAGGGACGCCCTCCGCCCAAGCGCCCGCGCCCGGGACCTGATCCTGCCTCCTCCGGGTAGGTATCTTAGGATTGTCTCCCTGAACCTCGACTTGTGATGTCTCGGCTTTCAATTCTTCTCATCCTGCTCTTCGGGTCGGCGGCTCCCCTTGCCGCGCAGACGTCGGATCCTCCGGGACTGCGTGCGCGCCTCGAAGGACGCTGGCAGGCCAAGACCGAGGACGAGATCCGCAACATCATGGTGCGGAGCGACAGCTCCGCCCAATTCGGCGATCAGGTGGCTCGCTGGCGCGTGGTGGGCGACAGCCTGTGGCTGACGCTCGGGGACGGCGTTTGGCAGGTGTACGGCATGAAGCTCGACCGCGAGCGGCTGACCCTGTCCGGCGGGGACTTGGAAAAGCCCGTGACCCTGCGGCGCGTCGGGCCGCCTACCGCCCGAGCGGACACCGTGGCGATTCCCGCGCCGCCCCCCCCAACGGAGCGCGCCTGGGACTGAGCGCGCTCAGGGCGCTTGACGGATGTCCGCGACGCGCCAGCCGTTGGGCGTGCGCGCGAATCGAATCGCCTGGCGCAAGCGGGTCTCGCTCTGCGCGCCGCCACCCGCAGGCACGTACATGTACGCGGTGCGGACCGTGGCATAGACCGTGTCGCCCCGCGAGGTCACGCGTTCGACGCTGTAACGGGCGGTGAGCTGCGTATAGCGCTTGAAGAACGTCTGCCAGGCCGCGACGTCCTTGTCGGCCATCGTCGGCATCAATACCTGAAGATTCCCCACCCGTTCGCTCGAAACGGCCCGCTCGAGATCCTGTAACAGGACGCCGATCGCGGCGCGTGTGTCCGTGGGCTGGGGCGATGGCGGAGCGACCCCGGCGGCAACGCCCACCTGCTCGGCGTCGAGTGCCGCCATGCGGGCCACCACATAGTCCATCGCTTTGTACAGCGATTCCGCACGCGCCAGGGAGGTCGCCGCGCGCCCGGCCTCGGGACGCGTCGCGAGCGCATGCACCACGGGCGTGGCGCGCGCGATCGACTGCTCGGCGTCCTGGCCAAGCTCTTCACCTTCGCTCTGCGCCTTTCGGTACTCCGGGACCGCGCTCAAGTAACCGCTCGCCGCGCGGGCCACGTCGCCCGAGCGCAGCGCGCGCTCGGCGTTCTGGAGCACCGCTTCGGCCAGGATGAGGGACGGCACGTTGTTCTTCATCGCTCCGGCCCGCTGCGCCCGATCGCGGGCGGCGAGGGCCGAGTCACGCTGTGCGAGCAGCGCGAGATTGAGATGCAACGGCAGCGGGTAGCTCAGGAGCTGTTCGAGCGTGGCGTTGGCAAGCCCGGGCTCGGGTGAGGGCGCCGCCGACGGGGACGGCGAGCGCGACACGTAGAGGAGGACGAGCGCGGTGGCCATCAGCGTGGTCAGCACCATCGCGCGCCACTTGAGGGGAGCGTGGGTGACCAGTCGGAGCACCGCCGACGGGATCGGGGTCCATCGGAGGCTGATGCGCTCGGTCCTATCCGTGGCGCCCGACAGCGCCGCGCGGATGCCGAACAGCGCGGACTGCATCTGGCGCGCGGTCTCGTACCGCTCTTCCGGCACCTTGTTCAAGGCCTTCGCGACCACGCGCTCCAGGGCCGCGGGGATCGAGAGGGCCATCGTGCGCAGCGGCTTGGGGTCGGTCGTGAGCACCTGGTAGAGCACGCCGTGCACCGTCTCGCCTTCGAACGGTTTGTGGTAGGCGAGCAGCTCGTAGAGGAGACACCCGACGGCGAAGATGTCGGTAGCCGGCGTGATCGCGCCGTTCGTGATCTGCTCCGGTGCCATGTAGGTGGGGGTACCGATGATCGCACCCGAGCCGGTCGCGTCCACCGACTGCAGGCGCGCGATCCCGAAATCCATGATCTTGACCGAGCCGTCCGAAGCGATGCGTACGTTGGAGGGTTTGATGTCCCGATGGATCACGCCACGCTCGTGCGCGTAGGAGAGCCCCTGCAGCACTTCGATGGCGATGTCGAGCTTCCGCTCGAGCGCGAGCGGCTCACTCAGCGCGATCATCGAGCTCAGGTCACGTCCATCGACCAGCTCCATGGCGATGAACAGCTGGCCGTCGGATTCCCCGAGGTCGTAGATGGTGACGATGTTCGGGTGCTGGAGCGCGCCTGCGGCCCGCGCCTCCCGCAGGAAGCGGTCGCGCGCGTCCGCGGTGCGACCGGCGCGCGACAGGAGCTTGAGCGCCACGTACCGGCGGATGACGGAATCGTACGCCTTCCACACCGCGCCCATCGCGCCTTCTCCGATGAGCTCGTGGAGCTCGAACTTGCCGACTCGCCGGTATTGTTCGCTTTGGGGCATCTCCCGCGCGTCCCTGCAGGGGTTCCCAATGTGCGCCGTCCGCCCGCCTGGAGCAACGGGCGGCAGGGAGGATCAGCGTAACGCCCAGTCGTAGATGCGCCCGAGTATTGCCCGCATCGCCTCGTCCACCTCCACGTCACGCCGCGGGAGCACCCGCGCGGCGATCTTCAGGAACCCTTCCTTGGTCATCCGCGTGACGCCGGCGCCGCTCCCCCCTCCCCTCTCCCCCCCTCCCCAGGCGAACGGGGGGACGTACTTGGGTGCCCGGACGACATCAAACACGCTGGCACCCGTGCCGATCACGGTCCCCGTCGACAACAGCGTACCGATGGCCGTCTTGGCGTGGTCGCCGACGAGGCTGCCCAGGAACTGCAGGCCGGTCTCGAGCGGCGTCCCTGCGACATCAAGGCGCACGCGTCCGTACGTGTTCTTCAGGTTCGACGTGATCGTGCCGGCGCCCAGGTTCGCCCAGCGGCCGATCACCGAGTGGCCGACGAATCCGTCGTGTGCCTTGTTCCCGTAGCCCAGGAACACGCAGTTCGACAGCTCGCCGCGCGCGTTGACGCGCGGGCCGATCGCGGAGGCGCGCACCGGACCGCCGAGTACATGCGCGTTCGAGCCGATCCAGAGCGGCCCCTCGAGCCGGGCGCCGGAACGGACCTCGGCCCCGCTCTCGAGCACCACCGGCCCGTTGCGTACATCGAACACGACGCCAGGTTCCACCAGGGCGTCGTGCAGCGCGATCGCCGCGGGATCGCCGAGCACGACGCTTCCGGCCGGCAACGGGTCCGAGTCGCCGAGCAGCGCGCGCACGTCGTCCGCGAGCAGGCGCTCGAGGGCGGGGAGCAGGTCGTACACGCCCCGGAGCACCATCCCCGGCACCTCGACGGCGGTTGCGTGAGGCTGCGGACCGTCCCATGTACCGCCGGGCCCGGCGCCCCACCCGACGGTGATGCCGGCGCTCGTGAGCCGGAACGCTCCGTCCGGCAGCGACGGTGCGAGTCCGCACGGCGCGAACGTGGACGAGCCGATCACCACGGGCCCCGTCAACGGCCGCCGGGCAGCGACGGGCGGCACGCCGGGCTCGATGAAACCCGCGAGGTGGGGAAGGGTGAAGATCCCGGCGGCTTCCGAACCGACGAACATTTCCCACCGCTCGCGGATCAGATGGGCGCCGGCGCGCAGCTCGCACAGGGGCCGCGCTCCCGCGAACGGCGCCCAGGCGGGTGTGGGGTCGGGGTCCAACAGGTACAGGGCGTGACTCACAAGCGCTGCACCAGCTCCTTGAGGCGCTCCGAGCGGCCCGTGGGCATCACGAGGGTGTGGCCGTTCGCGCGGACCACGACCATGTCTTCGACGCCCACCACGGCGACGTGCTCGCTGTCCGACCAGATCACCGAGCGCCGCACATCCTCCGCGACCGTCGCGTTCCCGACGACGACGTTGCCACGGGCATCGGGCTTGCGAATCCGCAGCAACGCGTCCCACGACCCGATGTCGTCCCAGCCGAAGGCTCCGGCCACCATCGCCAGCCGCTTGGTGCGCTCGAGGACGGCGACGTCCACTGCAACGGGGCGGACGGCCGTGAAGAATCCCGTCACGTCGCCCGCCGCGAGTGCTGCCCACCCGGGCTTGAGCTCACGGGCGTATGCGCCGGCCTCGCCCAGGAAGCGCGCGACGCCCCACGCGAAGAGCCCCGTGTTCCACAGGGCGCCGCTGCGCCGCAGCAGTGCGGCGCGTGCGGGGGACGGCTTCTCGACAAAGCGGCGTACGGTGCGGGCCCCTCCCAGGGTCCGCCCCGGCACGATGTAGCCGTATCCGGTCTCGTTACGTGACGGCTTGACGCCCACGGTCACCAGCACGTCGTACTCGGCCGCGACGCCGAGCGCCTGCCGGGCGGCCGCGCGGAAGGCGCGGTCGTCGCTGACGGCCCAATCCGCGTGCAACGAGAGCATCTGGGCTCCCCCGCCGGGCTCCCGCTGCGAGATCCAGTGGGCGGCCCAGGACAGCGCGGGCGCCGTTGACGCGGCGCGCGGTTCCGCGAACACCTGCGCGCGCGGGACCTGTGGCACGGCGCGCGCCACCTGGTCCACGAGAAATGGCCCCGTGAGTATCAGGATTCGCTCGGGGGGCACGAGTCCGTCCAGGCGCTCCACCGCCTGTACGAGCAGGGGTCGGTCGCCGACCAGCGGGAGCAACTGCTTGGGTCGCTCGGGGGTCGACAGCGGCCAGAATCGGGTGCCGGAGCCGCCCGCGAGAATCGCCGCCCAGATGCTCATCGGGGTGCGGCGTCCGGGGGAATGGGTGGCGTCTCGCCGAGCAGGGTCGCGATGCGTGCGGTGAGCTTGCTCGGGCTGAACGGCTTGGTGAGCAGGCCGGCGCCCAGGTCCTCCGCTTCCTCGAGGACCCGGTCTTCACCTTCCGCCGTCAGGACGATCACGGGGAAGGTGCGCGTCGCCGTCCGCGCGCGCAGCTCGCGTAGCAGCTCGAGGCCGGACCCATCGGGCAGGTGGAGATCGAGGAGCATGGCATCGAGCGGGGCGGCTCGGTCGCCGAACGCCGCGCGCGCATCCGCGAGCGTGCGGGCAAGACTCACCGCATAACCGAGCCGCTCGAGGTGCGGGCGCAACAGCAAGCCGATGTGGGGCTCGTCGTCAACCACGAGGAGGTGCCGCCGGCCGGGCGCCAAGGACCGTGCCCGGTCAGAGCAGGCCGGCGATCGCCGTGCGGTGGCGGCGCAGGTCGTAGAGGAGCGCGCCCACATTGGTGGACGGGCGCACGAGGACCACGAGCTGTGCGTCGGCGTGCAGAACGGCGACCACGGCGAGTCCCGATCCGAACTCGAGCACGGCGGTGCCGAACTCGCCGCGACCACCCGCTTGACCCAGCTGCGTCATTCCGTTGATCACCGAGGGAAGGAGCGCGGCCACGTTATCGGCATCGACGCCGTTGGCGGTGCGGGAGTCGATCGGCAGGCCGTCGCGCCCAACCACCATCACCGCATCGACACCGCTGCGGCGGCTCAAGGCCTCCACTACTTCCCGGATCGTCGCCATACGGCGGCCAAGCTAGGAATGCAGAGTAGCGAAGTCAAGCAGCCACCGTGGGTTGACCCACTTGGACGGAGCGCGGTATCTTCCCGGCACCGAATGCCTTCCCGCCACGTTTGCGCCGCGCTCGCCGCCCTTCCTGCGGTTGCTGTGCTCGCCGTTGGGTGTGGCAACACGACTGGATTGCCGGCGCCGTTCTCCCCGAACGTCGTGGACACCGTGTCGCTCTGGGCTCTTCGCGGCACGGACATTTCCCTGCCGTCGGCGTTTTCGCTGAACGGGAATCTGCAAGTGCGTACCGACCAGACCACGGCGTTCGACTTCGCGTTCGACTTCGACTCGATCGGCGAGCCTGCGCTCTTCCCGCTGGGCACGCTGAATCTGGGCCAGCTGTCGGGCTTGATGCACACCACGACGCCCTTCGACGCGATCACGCTCGCGCCGACGGGGACCTACAACTTCACTACGCCGCTGGCCCTCGATACGGGGATGGTGGTGCTGGTCCGCTCGCGTCCGATCACGTGCTCCTTCGGCGCGACGGTGTCCCTCTACGCCAAGCTGCGCGTGCTGGGCGTGGATTCGACGGCCAAGCGTCTGGACATGGAGATTCTTGTCGATCAGAATTGCGGGTACCGCGGCCTCCAGCCCGGCCTCCCGACGCAGTAGCTCCGTGATCGATCTCAAGCTGCTTCGCACCTCGCCCCAGCAGGTGCGCGCCGCGCTCGCCCGGCGGGGAGATCCCGGCACCACGCGCCTCCTCGACGAGCTCGAGGCGCTCGACATCAAGCGTCGCGCGCTCGCGGGTCGGCTGGACCAGCTCAACGCCGACCGGAACGAAGCGGCGCGGATGGATGCGGCGCAGGTAAAGCGGGAGGGGAGCCTGCCGGCGGCTACCGCGGCCAAGCGGCGCGAGTTCGGCGCACAAATCGCGGGGCTCGAAGACCAGCTTAAATCGGTCGAAACGGAGCTCGAAGGAAAGCTGCTCTTCGCGCCCAACCTGCCGCTCCCCGACCTTCCGGACGGCGACGCGTCCCATAATAACGTCGTGCGCACGTGGGGCGAGCCCGCGCCCCGCGGTGGCAAGCCGCACTGGGAAATCGGCGCAGCGCTCGGCATTCTCGACCTGGAGCGGGGGGCGAAGCTGGCGGGCTCCGGGTTTCCCGTCTTTGTCGGCGCGGGCGCGAAGCTCGTTCGCGGCCTCATTAACTTCATGCTCGAGCTGCACACCCGCGAGCACGGCTACACCGAGGTCGAGCCCCCGTTCGTGGTCAAGCGCGACATGATGGAAGGCACCGGCCAGGTGCCGAAGTTCGAAGACGACGCCTATAAAACCGCTTCGGACGATCTCTTCCTGGTCCCGACGGCAGAGGTCCCGGTCACGAATCTCCACCGCGACGAGATCCTCGACGGCGCCAGGCTGCCGTTCGGGTACACGGCGTACACGCCGTGCTTCCGACGCGAGGCGGGAGCGGCCGGTAAGGAAACGCGTGGCCTGTTGCGGGTGCATCAGTTCGACAAGGTGGAGCTCGTCCGGTTCGCCCGCCCGGCCGACTCGGCCGCGGAGCACGAGCGCATGACGTCGCATGCCGAAGCGGTCCTGCAGCGGCTCGAGCTGCCCTATCGGGTCGTGCTGCTCGCGACGGGAGACCTGGGATTCGCGAGCGCGAAGACGTACGATCTCGAAGTGTGGGCACCCGGCGTCGCGCAATGGCTCGAAGTGTCGAGCTCGAGCACCTTCACCGACTTCCAGGCGCGGCGCGCGCGCATCCGGTTCCGCCCCGCGGCCGGTGCCAAGCCCGAGTTCGTCCACACGCTGAACGCTTCGGGTGTCGCGTTGCCGCGCACCATTGCCGCCCTGCTCGAGACGCACCAGCAGGCAGATGGATCCGTGACCTTACCGCGAGCCCTCGCCCCGTATGTGGGGATGGAGCGGCTGGCGCCGACCGCGTCGGCCGCCCCGGACCCAACGTCCTCCGGTGCCCCGTAGCGCCGCGCTCCGCCGGATGGGGCCGCCCGCCGTTGTCGGGTTGGCCCTGCTCCTCGGCGGGATCACGGTGGGATACGCGTGGGTGGTGGCGAGCCATCTGCGCGAGGACGCGCGCCAGACCAGCATCGTACTCGGGCGGGTCTTCGCCGGACTGAACGATCCCGGTTCCGATGCCGCCACTGACGCGCTCCTCGATCTCGCCCGGCAGGTCCGGTCGCTCGGCATCGCCATCGTGGTGACGGATACGGCCAACCACATTACCGCGCTCGACAACGCACCCGCGAGCGTGGGCCAGGACACCGCCCGCCTGCGTGCGTGGATTGCCGATCTCGACCTGGAGAACGCACCCCTGGTGCAACCCGGCGTGGGAACGATTCACTATGGAGCGGGCCCGGCCGCCCGCCGCTTCGCGGGAATCGCCGCGCTCGAAGGGACCGTCCTCCTCTGTCTCGCGCTGCTTGCCGCCTGGGCGTACCGCTCGCAGGTCGCTGCGGCACGAGACCGGCTGTGGGTCGCCATGGCGCGCGAATCGGCCCACCAGCTCGGCACCCCCCTCATGAGTCTCACGGGATGGATCGCCTACCTGCGGGAGAATCCGGGTACCACGGGCGTCGAGCTGGCGGATCATCTTCAAGCCGATGCGGAACGTCTCGAGCGCGTGGCCAAACGGTTCGAGCGCATCGGGCGGCCGGCGCGACGAGAGCCGGTGGGACTCGGTGCGCTGGCGGAGCGCGTCGTGAGCTACTTCCGGCCCCGGCTCCCCACACTGGCGAGCCCGGTAACCCTGTCGCTCCGCGCCACCGGCCCCGGGCCGACCGCGCTCGGCGACCCCGTGCTGCTCGAGTGGGCGCTCGAAGCCGTGATCAAGAACGCCATCGACGCGCTTTCGGGCCGGGGAGGCCGCATCGACGTCACCGTCGACGCGGGGGGCGGCGGGCGCACGGCGCGGGTCAGTGTGCGCGACGACGGCCCGGGCGTGGCCCTCGAGGTGCGGCCCCAGCTGTTCGAGCCCGGGATATCGACGAAACCGGGAGGGTGGGGCATCGGCCTGGCGCTCGCACGGCGCATCGTCGAGCAGCAACACGGCGGTCGCCTGGTCTTCCGGCCGGGGCGGAGCCCGGGGGGTGGGACTGGGGGCGGAGGCGGAGGCGGGGGCGGGACGGAGGGCGCCGAGTTTGTGTTGGAGTTTCCGCTGGTCACCGCGACCTGAGCGCCCCGGCACCATGACCGTCGCCCTGAACCCCGCGCAGGACGCAGCCGTTCACCACACCGGCGGGCCACTGCTCGTGCTCGCCGGTGCGGGCTCCGGGAAGACGCGCGTGCTGACGGCCCGGATCGCGTATCTGATTCGAGAGCGGGGCGTGGCGCCCTGGCGCATTTTCGCGGTGACATTCACCAACAAGGCCGCCGGAGAGATGCGGGCCCGCGTGGCCACGCTGCTCGGGGCCGACCCTCGTGGCCTGTGGATCGGTACGTTCCATGCGCTGTCGGCCCGGTTGCTGCGACGTGAGGCTCCGCTCTTGGGCTTCGGCCCGAACTTCACGATCTACGACCGGGACGACTCCGAATCGTTCATCAAGCGCCTGTTGGAGCAGCGCGGCCGTTCGCCCAAGGCGTACCCCCCCCGCGTGATCCACGCGATCATCTCCGGGGCCAAGAATCGGATGCTCCTCCCGGAGGAGCTCGGCGCCACGGCCGAGAGCCCGCTCGAGCGCCTGGCGGCGGAGATCTACGCCGTGCTCGGTCCCGCGCTGCGGCAGGCCAACGCCATGGATTTCGACGACCTGCTGCTGTTTCCTCTCACGCTGTTCGCCGAGCATCCGGAGCGCCTGGCGTACTGGCAGCGTCGCTTCGATCACGTCCTGGTGGACGAATTCCAGGATACCAACGCCGCCCAGTACCGGTTGGTGAGGCAGCTCGCGGCCGAGCACTCGAACCTCTGCGTCGTGGGTGATGACGACCAGGCGATCTACGGTTGGCGTGGGGCGGATGTGCGCCACATGCTCTCGTTCCAGCAGGACTTTCCGGGCGCCACGCTCATCAAGCTCGAGCAGAACTACCGCTCCACCCAGGTGATCTTGGACGCCGCCAACGGCGTCATCGCCGAAAACGCTGGCCGGCTGGGCAAGACCCTGTTCACGGTGAAGCAAGGGGGCGAGCCGGTCACGCTGCTCGCCTCGGCCGACGAGCGCGACGAGGCGGAATGGCTCGCCGGGGAGCTGACCCGGCGGGCGAGCGTCGGAGGGGGGGATATCCCCTATGAGGGGATGGCGATCCTCTACCGCACCAACGCGCAGTCGCGGCCGCTCGAGGAAGCGTTTCGGTTCCGCGGGATCCCATATCGCCTCGTGGGTGCCGTCAGCTTCTACGAGCGACGGGAGGTAAAGGACGTGCTCGCCTATCTGCGGCTGATCGCCAATCCCGCGGACGACGAAGCGTTCGCCCGGATCGTGAACGTTCCGCGCCGGGGGATCGGCGACGCGTCCTTTGCCGCGCTCGCGCGTGCCGCCACCCAATGGCAGAAGCCCCTGCTCGAGGCCGCCAGGGCGGCGGACCGGATCCCCGACCTGCGGCCCAACGTGCGCGAGGCGTTCGCCGCGCTGGCCCGCTTGATCGACGACCTCCGAGCCCGGCATGCCCAGGCAGACCCGGCCACCGCGCTCGAGCAGACGGTTGAGGCCGCCGGGTATGCCGCGTACCTCGCGGACGAGGGTGCGGAGGGCATCGAGCGGCTCGAGAACGTGCAGGAGCTCATCGCCGGGGCGGCCGAATGGGCGGAGACGGCGGAGGAAGAAGGGGAAGAGGCCGGGGAAGGGGGAAGAGGCACCCCTGCGACTCTCATCGAGCGGTATCTCACCCAGGCGGCGCTCGTCACGTCGGCGGACCAGGGGACGGGCGATCCGCAGGGCGTCACGCTCATGACGGTGCACATGGCCAAAGGGCTCGAGTGGCCCATCGTCGCGCTCGCGGGACTCGAAGACGGGCTGTTTCCATTGGCACGTACGGCGGGAGAACCGGGGGGCCTCGAGGAGGAGCGACGGCTGTGCTACGTGGGTCTCACGCGCGCGCGCGAAAAATTGTATCTCTCATGGGCGCGCACGCGCTACCGCAACGGGCGTCTCGAGCTCTCGGAAGCGTCGCGGTTTCTCGACCAAGTCCCGGCGTCCGTCCTCGAGGAGCGAAGCACCACGCCGTCGTGGGACCGGGGAGGGACACGGGGAGAGGCGGGCCGCCGGTCGCGCCGGCTGGCGCCGCTGGACCTCGATTGGGATGTCGAGGCATCACAGGACGCGCCACGTTACGTGAGCGGGGAGCGAGTGCGCCATCGGAAGTTCGGCGGAGGTGTGGTCCGCGCGGTGGCGGGGTCGGGCCGTGAGCTCAAGGTGACGGTGGAATTCGACGATCAGGAGATCGGGACGAAGCAGCTGCTCGTGGCCTATGCCGGACTCGAGCGGGAGTGGGAGAGTGCATGAGCGTCACCCATGATGACGTGCGTAAGATCGCGGGGCTGGCGGAGCTCGACGTCGGCGAGGAAACGCTACCGGTGTTGGCCGAGCAAATGTCGCGCATTCTCGAGTACGTCGCGCAGATCAACGCCGTCGCCGCGAGCGAGGCCGTGAAGCCGTTCATTCCGGGGCCGGATGCGGTTCGCTTCCGCGCCGACGAAGTGAAGCCCAGCGGGCTCGCGTTCGGACCGGCGGAGTTCGCCCCCGCCTTCAAGGACGGATTCTTCCTCGTGCCCAAGCTCGGGGCGTTCGAGGAGCCGGAGCTGTGAGCGATCCGAGCGAAGCGCTCGCGAGCGCCAGGGCGGCCGCCGAACGCATCTCCAAGGCCAAACGGCTGAATGCCTGCCTGACGCCGATCAAGGAGCTTCGCAAATCCCTCGTGGCGCAGGCGCAGGCGGCCCACCCTTCGGGGGTGCTGTACGGCATGCCGGTGGCGGTGAAGGACAATATCTGCACGCTCGAATTCACCACGAGCTGCGGCTCGAAGATCCTCGGCGACTACCGCTCGCCGTATGACGCCACCGCCACCGCGAAACTCAAGGCGGCGGGCGCGTTGATCGCGGGGAAAACGAATTGCGACGAGTTCGCCATGGGCTCGTCCACCGAGCACTCCGCCTACGGTCGCTCGCTCCACCCGTTCGACAAGGCGCGCGTGCCGGGCGGCTCGTCGGGCGGTTCGGCGGCCCTCGTCGCCGCCGGGGCGGTGCCCGCCGCGCTCGGCTCGGAGACCGGCGGCTCGGTGCGCCAGCCCGCATCGCTGTGCGGCGTGGTCGGCATCAAGCCCACGTACGGGCGCGTGAGCCGGTACGGTCTCGTGGCGTTCGGATCGTCCCTCGACCAGATCGGCGTGCTCGGGCGCAGCGTCCACGATGCGGCGCGGGTGCTCTCCGTGATCAGCGGCCGC
Source organism: Gemmatimonadales bacterium (assembly GCA_035943095.1). Classification (GTDB taxonomy): domain Bacteria; phylum Gemmatimonadota; class Gemmatimonadetes; order Gemmatimonadales; family GWC2-71-9; genus AG41. Next base: position 22,994 of record DASZCN010000122.1, read on the forward strand.
GATTCGCGCGATGCCACCTGTGAGGATCGCGATCCCTTGCGCCTGCCGACGGTCCCCGAGTCGCTCCAAGGCTTCGTGATCGGCATTCCAAAGGAGTACTTCCCGGCCGACCTGGATCCGGCGGTGCGCCGGGCGTGCGACCGCGCGATCCGCTTGCTGCGCGAGCTGGGCGCCGCCGTGCGCGAAGTGTCGTTGCCGCATACGGCCTACGCGGTCGCCACCTACTACATCGTCGCCCCGGCGGAGGCGTCGTCCAACCTGGCGCGGTACGACGGCGCGCGGTACGGTCCCCGGTTCAACGGATCCGAAGACGTGCGCGCGCTGTATCGCACCACCCGGGGGGAGGGGTTCGGTGCCGAGGTACGGAGACGGATCATGGTCGGGACGTATGTGCTCTCCTCGGGCTATTACGACGCCTACTATCGGAAGGCGCAGCAGATGCGTGCGCTGATCGCCCAGGACTTCCGGAACGCGTTCGACCGCGGCGTGGACCTGCTGTTCACGCCCACCACGCCGACCCCGGCGTTCAAGGCCGGGGAGAAGCTCGACGATCCGGTGGCGATGTACCTCTCGGATATCTTCACGGTCACCGCGAACCTCGCCGGCCTCCCCGCGATCTCTATTCCGATCGGCCGCGTCAAGGGCTTGCCGATCGGCGGACAAATCATTGGCCAGGCGTTTCTCGAGGACGAGATGCTCGAGGCGGCATACGCGCTCGAGCGGGTGGTGCCGGCCACGGAGGAGGCCTAGTGGGCGCGGCGGTCGGGGGAGGCTGGGAGACCGTGATCGGCCTCGAGACGCACGTGCAGCTGCGCACGGCGTCAAAGATGTTTTGTGCCTGCTCCGCGGCGTTCGGCGCGCCGCCCAACACCAACGTCTGTCCCGTGTGCCTCGGCCTCCCAGGGGCGCTGCCGGTGCCCAACGAGCTCGCGCTCAAGCTGGCGGTGCGCGGAGCGCTCGCGCTGAGCTGCACCGTGCATCCGCGCAGCCTCTTCGCGCGCAAGAACTACTTCTACCCGGACCTCCCAAAGGGCTATCAGATCTCCCAGTTCGAGCAGCCGCTCTCGACCAACGGGGCGCTGTCCTATCTGTCGCCCGACCGGGGAGTGGTGACGGCGACGGTCGTTCGACTGCACATCGAGGAGGACGCCGGAAAGTCCCTGCACGACCGGTTTCCGAAACAGACGGCGATCGACCTGAACCGCTGCGGCGTACCCCTGATCGAGATCGTGACCGGACCGGACTTCCGCTCCCCCCAGGACGCGCGCGCGTACCTGCAGACGCTCAAGCAGGTGCTCGAGTACGCGGGAGTCTCGGACTGCGACATGGAGAAGGGCAGCTTGCGGGTGGACGCGAACCTTTCCGTGCGCCGTACGGGCCAGTCGGCGCTGGGGACGAAGACCGAGGTGAAGAACATCAACTCGTTCGCGTACGTCGAGAAGGCGCTGACGGTGGAGCGCGACCGCCAGGTCGCGGCGCTCGAGGGCGGGGGCACCATCACGCAGCAGACCATGCTGTACGACTCGAAGACCAACGCCGTCCGGCCCCAACGCAGCAAGGAAGAGAGCCACGATTATCGCTACTTCCCGGACCCCGATCTCCCGCCGCTCGTGTTGACCGAGGAGTTCATTGCGGAGCAGCAGACGCTCCTCCCCGAGCTGCCGGCCAAGAAGCGCGAGCGCTTCGTGGCCCAGTACGCGCTGAGCGTGACCGACGCGGCGGTGATTACCGCGGAGCGCGCCGTGGCCGACTACTACGAAGGCGTCGTGCACGCCGGGTCCGACTCCAAGACCGCGGCGAACTGGGTCATGACCGAAGTGCTCGCCGATGCGAAAGATCACGGAGACGCGCTCCGTGTCCCGCCGGGCGCGCTCGCCAACGTGATCGGTCTGGTGCGGGGCGGCACGTTGAGTCATCAGGCCGCGAAACGAGTGTTCGCTGAAGTCGCCGAGCGGGGCGGTGAGCCGCGCAACGTGGCCGAGGCGCTGGGGCTGGTGCAGGTGGCGGACGCGGGCGTGGTGACCGGTTGGGTGAGCGAGGTGCTCGCGGCGAACCCGGCCGAGGTGACGCGCTATAGGAGCGGCGAGGTCAAGCTGCTCCAGTTCTTCGTCGGCCAGGTGATGAAGGCGTCGCGCGGGAAGGCGGATCCCAAGCTCGTGCAAAAGGTCCTGGAAGAGAAGCTCGCGGCTTAGGCGCCCCCCCCCGTGCCATTCCGGTTCCGCCACGGTCGTTGCGCGGCGGACTGGCGCCAGTACGCGAGCGGTGGCGTCGGCAGGCCGAAGTGCTGCTCCGCGGTTTCGAGCATCCGCTCCGGTTCCTCGCGCCCGCCTTCCTGCAGCGCTTCGCGCCGCATCCGCTTGGCGAGCTTGAGCGCCTGATCGCCCGCCGGATCGAGCCGCCGCGCCGCCGCGTCCTGCTCCCCGAGCATCTCCATCACGTACTCGAACGCCACCGCCATGTGGCGCTCCACGTCTTCGTCCGGCAGGTCCCACCGCGTGTTCTCGAGAATCATCTGGAACGCCCAGCGCCAGCTCTCGCTCTCGGTGAGGTGGACCATGCCGCGGAACAGCCGCCGGCTGGTCCCCACGCTGAAGAGGGTGGGGGAGATGATCGTGTCGAGATGGGTGTCGCTCGCGGCGTGGTCCTGGAGAATCAGCTCCTTGGCCGTGGTCGCATACGCGGGCCCGAGGTGCGTCTCGAAGCGGCTCTCCCAATAGCTGTGGCCGAGGGCGGTCGTGCTCGAGGTGAGAACGAGCTGGCGCGGCACGAAGAAATTGTGCGCCACGGCGTCGGCGGCGAGGTGGGAGAGATACCCGAGCCCGAACGCGCGCAGCGGATCGGTGTGAGCGAGATCGAAGATCTCCTGACCCACGTGCCAGGCGTGACAGTGCCGGCCCACCGGCGCGTACTTCTTGGCGAGTGACGTGTCGGCGGCGATGTTGCCGTAGAGGAAGTCGTAGGGAAACGCTCTCAGGAGATCGGCCACCGCCCCGGTGAGCTGGTGCAGGTTCGCCAGCACCGATTCGCCGAGGTACACATGGGTGCCCGGTGTCCAGGCGTGCGCGACGGCCGGGAACAACGCCACACCGGCGAGACCGGCGGCCGCCGCCGCGACGAGCCCCTTTCGCGTCAGTGCTTTTTCCCCCGTTTGATGGTTCGCCGGCCCCACTCGAGCAGGGACAACCCGCGCCGCACGGTGCGCAGGGTCGCCGCCGCGTCGAGCACCGTCGTCTCCACCTCTTCCTGCACCACCTCGAACAGCGCGTCCAGGTCGGCCAGGCGGGCCTGCGCGGCGTCCGCGGCGGCGACGATGCGCCCGCGCAGCTCGCGCGAGGTCCCGACGAGACCGTCCGCTTCGGCGCGGATCGCCCCGACCAATTGGCGGACCTCACCCAGCGCGGGGCCCGCGAGGTCGCGGAGCACGCGGAGAAACTCGCGCACGCCGAGGGCGGCGGCGACCGACGAGAGCGCGATGACGATCGCCGAGAGCGCGAGAATCGCGAGCGAAATCCCGGACACCACGGCCACCCAGGTCGGGATCATCGGGGCCATTCCACGGGAACGTTGGCACTAAGCTCGGCCGGCGCCGTGGTCCGTGTCAACGCCGGACGCACCGATTCGGCCCGCAGCGCGAGCGCCAGGAGTGCGGGCGCCGACACCTGCGAGCCCGCCACAAGAAGGACGATGGTCGCGAGCAGGGCGCCCCCGCCCCCGCCCCCCCCGCCGTACAGGATCGTGTAGCCCACGCCCAGGGCGACGACCACGCCACCCTGCGCGATCGTCGCCAGCCCCATATCCCGTGAACCGCGGGCGCGCACCGCCGCCCACTTCGCGACGGCGCGTAACCCCCAGAGCACCAGCGCCGCGAGGAGGATCCAGGCGGTCGGGAGCGCGAGCAGACCGCCGGCGACCACGAGCAACACAGCGTAGATCGGCCGCTCCGCCCCGGCGAGCACCGCGCGCACGGCGCGCCGGTGCGGCGACACATTGATGATCAGGGCCGATGCCAGGAAGCACGTCACAAACGGCGTGACGCCGGCGGCGGCACCGATCCCCGCGCCACACAGCAGTGTGACGACAACCAAGAAGGCCAGCTCTGCTCGATTGAGCTCCGTTCGCGCCCGCGTGAGCCAGATGAACAGGGTACCGACGAGGGCACCGCTCCCGGCGGCCAGGGCGACCCACGCGAGCCACGCGATCACGGCACCACCGCGCCGATGCAGCGCGAACGGGACCGACATGGCCAGCACAGCGCACGCGGTTTCGAGCGTGGCGGCGAGCCCGATTGCACGAGCGGCCCGCTTGGGAACGCCCATCATGCGGATGACGAGCGCTGCGGCTCCGGGTCCAGCGGCGGCCGCCAGGGCACCGAGTGTGAGGATCGCGGGGAGCCGCGGCATCCATGCGTTGGAGAGTCCCGGGAGCAGCCGCGTCGCCAGCCACGCGGCTAGTGCGACGGTGGTCAGCGCCAGGACGCTCGAGAGCGCGGCGAGGAGCCACGCGCCGCGCGCAATGCGCCGGAGGTAGCGCCACTCGAAACGGGCCCCGAACGCGGCGCCCACCCATCCGATCGCGAGCGCGGTCACGGGCGCGACCGCCCCGAGCGTCGGCCGGTCGAGGAAATCGATCCCGGGACCCAGCACGAGGCCGAGGGCAACGAGCGGCCCTCCCGCGGCGACGAACAAATCGAGGGTCGGCACGCGCGGCCACCGGAGGCTCGTGAGTCGCGGTACCAAGAGGCCGATCGTGATGAGTCCAGCTAGGGCGAGAATCGGACTCACATTCACGTGGCCAACGTTCGCGAACGCTTGACGTCGGCGCAAGCCGCCGCATAGCTTGCCTCACCCATGCCTCCGTCCTTCGCGGTAACGGGCGGGCGCCCGCTCAAGGGCAGCATTCGCCCCGCCGGCAACAAGAACGCAGCGCTCCCCATCCTCGCGGCCACGCTCCTCGCCGAGGGGCCGTGCCGGATCGAGAACGTGCCGCACATCCGCGACGTCGAGACCATGCTCGCGTTGCTCGCCCATCTCGGGGCGGCGGTGCAATGGACCGGGCCGAACAGCGTCGAGGTGGACGCGACTCGGGCCGAGCCACGTGAGCTCGATCCGGGGCTCTCCGCCCGGATCCGCGCGTCGATCCTGCTCGCCGGTCCGATGCTCGCGCGCTTCGGGCGCGTGAACCTGCCGCCGCCGGGGGGGGACGTGATCGGCCGGCGACGCGTGGATACGCATTTTCTCGCGCTCGAGCAGCTCGGCGCCACCGTGACCGTCGGCGCCACCTACCAGTTCGAAGGCAAAGGGCTCCGCGGCGCCGATATTTTCCTGGACGAGCCCAGCGTCACGGCCACGGAAAACGCGCTCATGGCCGCAGCAGCGGCCCGCGGCACGACCACCCTCCGCAACGCCGCGTGCGAACCCCACGTCCAGGACCTGGCGCGATTCCTGACCGCCCTCGGCGCCACCGTGCAGGGCATCGGCACGAACACGCTGACCGTCGAAGGGGGCGCGCCACTCAAGGGCGCCGCGTTCTCGGTGGGCCCGGATCACATCGAAGTCGGCTCGTTCATCGGACTCGCCGCGGTCACGAACGGCGCCGTCACCATCGACGGTGTCCGCGGCGAGGATCTTCGCTCCATCCTGATGGGATTCGAGCGGCTCGGCGTACGCCCACGGCTCGACGGCACCCACCTGCACGTCGATGCCGGTCAGGAGCGGCGCATCCGCCCGGACCTGGGGGGGCACGTCCCCAAGCTCGAGGACGGTCCCTGGCCCGCCTTTCCCGCGGACCTGATCTCGATCGCGATCGTGGCCGCCTCCCAATGCGAGGGGTTGCTGCTCGTGTTCGAAAAGTTGTTCGAGTCCCGCCTCTTCTTCGTGGACAAGCTCATCGGGATGGGCGCGCGCATCGTGCTGTGCGACCCGCACCGCGCCGTGATCGCCGGTCCTTCGGCGTTGCACGGGGGTGTAGTCGAGAGCCCGGACATTCGCGCCGGAATGGCCATGCTCCTCGCCGCGCTCGCCGCACAAGGTGACTCCGTCATCCACAACATCGGGCAGATCGAGCGGGGATACGAGCGGATCGACGAGCGCCTGCGGGCGCTGGGGGCGCAGATCGAGCGCGTCGACGGCGGCGGTCCGGCCGTCGGCCGGTCGGGCGGTCAGTGATGCTCAACGTGACGTCGAGTCCCACGGACCGCCCGTCCGCCGGTCCGCCGCTGCTCCGTGAAACACCCATCGACGACGCCGCCGTCCCCAGAATGGAGCTCGCCGAATGGGCCGCGCGCTTCGGCGTGGTTGCGGGGATCACGACGCGCGGGCGGGGGTTTTCGCTGGGCCTGTGGAGTGAGGAGAACGTGGGCCAGGTCATGAGTCGGTGGCGCGCGGTCGGCGCCGCATTTCGCTCCCGCTTCCCGGGGCTCGTCCTCGCCCACCAGGTCCACGGCACCGCGCTCGCCTGGCACCGGGCGGCCGCCGATGGATGGATGATCCTCGACGCGCTGGACGGCCACGCCACCGGCAGTCGCGGGCTCCTCCTCACCGTTACGGTCGCGGACTGCATCCCCGTGTATCTCGTGGTGCCACAGAAGCAGATCGTGGCGCTGTTGCATGCCGGCTGGCGCGGGGTGGCCGGAGGCGTCCTGGAACGCGGTGTAGAGCTCCTGAGGCGGGAGGGGTTTACGCGTGGAGCCGATATCGTAATGCATTGCGGCGTTGGTATTTGTGGTGTGTGCTATGAAGTAGGTTCTGAAGTGTTGGCCGAGTTCTCGGGGCGGGCCGAGGCCGGTCCCGGACACCTGGACCTGCGATCCGTCCTCGCGCAACGGGCCCAGGCGCTCGGGCTCAGCGATGTCAGTGTCTCCCCCTGGTGCAGCGCGCACGACCGGGACCGGTTTTTCTCGCACCGCGCGTCGGGTGGACGCGACGGGCGGATGATCGCCTACGCTGGTATGCCGCTCGCTTGACACCCGCCCTCGGGCGGCTAGATTCCGGGCCGTGAAGCGGGCGAAGTTCGGCCCGCGCTTTTTTTTATGCTCTCCGACAGTCTCGTCGAGTCGTTCCGGGCCCGGTTGGCGCCGTTGGGTCTGGACCTGGCCGACCTCAAGATCGGCGGCACGTCGCACCGGCCGCTCGTCCAAGTGCGCATCGAGTGGCCGTTGGCCACGCCGCAGGCGGGCTCGGAGGAGCCGCCGCGGCGGGTGACCGTCGACGATTGCGCCACGGCGAGCCGGGTGCTCGAGGCCTGGCTCGATGCCGACGGGCCGCTCGGCCGCCGTTACATCCTCGAGGTGTCGAGCCCCGGGCTCGAGCGGCCGTTGCGCTGGCACCGGCACTGGGTCCGCTTCATCGGCCGCGAGGTGCAGGCGACCGTGGCAGGGCTCGGGCGCGTGCGAGCCCGCATCGTCGCGGTGCCCGACGAGGCGACCGTCGTGCTCGAGCCGGATGGCGCGGCGCCGCGACCCGTGCCGTTGGCCGGTATCCGTGACGCGCGTTTGGCCGTGGATTGGTGACAGAGGGACCCATGACAGCGAATACAAGTGAAGTCGTTTCCGCGATCCGTGAGCTGACCAATACCAAACAATTGGAGCGAACGGAGCTGCTGGATCTGCTGAAAGACGGGCTGCACGCCGCCCTGGTGAAGCGCTACGGTCCGAACGTGCGTGCCGAGATCGGGATCGATGAGCTGAAGGGGACGATCCGCATCGCCGTGCTGCGGACGGTGGTCGAAGCCGTGGAGGACCCGGGCTCCCAGGTGGCGCTCGAGGAAGCCCGCTTCGAAGACGCGGATTTCCAGGTGGGAGACGTGCTGGAAGAGGAAGTGCCGTTCGAAGCATTCGGTCGCACGGCGGTGCAGGCCGCCAAACAGCGCATCATCCAGCGCGTGCGCGAGGGGGAACGGGCCCGCATCCGCGAGGAATTCACCGATAAGGTGGGCGAGCTCCTCTCCGGCGAGGTCCAGCAGATCGAGCGGGGCAAGATCGTGGTGATGCTGGCCAAGTTCCGGGAGGCCGAGGCGATCATTCCCTACCGGGAGCAGAACCACCGGGAGCACTTCCACCAGGGCGACACGATCCGTGCGGTCCTGAAGCGTATCGAAGAGACGCCCAAGGGGCCCCGCCTCATTCTGTCCCGGGCCGACCCGTTGTTCGTCAAGGCGCTGTTCAAGCTCGAAGTGCCCGAGATCCAGCAACAGATCGTGGAAATCCGGGCCACCGCCCGCGAGGCGGGGAGCCGGACCAAGATCGCGGTGTCCTCCCGCGACGACTCGATCGATCCGGTGGGCGCGTGCGTGGGTCTGAAGGGCTCGCGCGTCCAGGCCGTGGTCAACGAGCTCGGGGGTGAGCGGATCGACATTGTGCCGTGGTCGCCCGATCCCGAGCGCTTCGCGAAGCTGGCGCTCGCCCCGGCCCGGGTGGCGCGCGTCTTCTCGGATCCCGAGTCGAAGACCATTCAGGCGATCGTGGACGAGGACCAGTTGTCGCTCGCCATCGGACGCAACGGACAGAACGTCCGGCTCGCGTCGGAGCTCACGGGCTGGAAGATCGATCTCTACTCGAGCCGCGAGTGGCTGGAGCGCGGCGGGGAAGGGCCGCTGTTCGCGCCACTGCCGCCGCCGGAAGAGGAGGCGGCCACCAAGGTGGGGCTGCGTGAGCTCAAGGGGCTGCCGGTCGAGCTCGTGGACGTCCTGGAGCAGGCCGGGCACAAGACGCTCCAGGATATCCTCGACTTGGAGCGCGAGGACGTGGAAAAGAATGCCGGCATGACGCCGGAGCTCGCTGACAAGCTCATGGCCTTCCTCAACGAGATGACCGAGGACGGCGAAGATGAGGAGCCGGCGGCCGGGCCCGGTGGCGACGCGACGCCGGATGAGCCGCCCCCCGCCCCCGCCCCCGCTCCTGCTCCTGCTCCCCCGCCCGCGGCGTGACGGACCGGTTGGTCCGGCTGTTGGGCTTGGGTGTTCGTGGGGGGGGCGTGGTGATCGGCGTGGCGGGCGTGCGGGCGCGGTTGCAGCGGAATGCGCTCGCCTGCGTCGTGTTGGCCGCGGACGCGAGCCCACGCACGCGCGACAAGGTCGAGCGGCTGGCACGGGCGCGGCACATTCCGGTCCTCGTAGGGCCGGCGGCAGATCGCCTCGGCGCAGGGTTGGGGCGGTCATCGGTGCAGGCGGTCGGCGTGGCGGATGCCGCGCTGGCGCGGGGGTTGGTCGGGTCTTTGGAGGAGTGAGTGGCAACGACGCGGATTCACGATCTGGCGGCTGAGTTCGGCATTTCGTCCGAGCAACTCCTGGGCATGCTCAAGGAGCGGGACATCTTCGTGCGCAGCCATCTCTCGCCGCTCAAGCCCGAGCAGGTGGCGCTGATGCGTGCCGCCTGGGAGCGGGACAAGCGCAAGCAGAAGGAAGCGCCGGCGCCGCCGAAGCGCCGCCGCGCCGTGAAGGCGGTGGAGCCCGAGCTCGTGACGTCCGAGGCGCGGCCCAAGCGGCGGCGCCGCACGGCCGCCGAAGTGGCCGCGGCGGAGGCGGAGGCCCAGGCC
>DASZCN010000123.1:0-33583 GCA_035943095.1 Gemmatimonadales bacterium
CCACCACGAACAGCGGGTCGGCTGATCCGACTACGGTGTTCGAGCCACGGATCTGAATCTGCGTCCCGCCACCGGGCGCTCCCGAGTTTTGCTGGATGTAGGCCCCAGGCACCCTCCCCTGGAGGGCGCGATCCACCGCCGGAGCGGGAACGCTCGTGACCTCGTTGCCGGTGATGACCGATGTCGCGATCGCCGCGTTGCGCCGCTCGATGCCGGTCGCCTGACCCGTGACCACCACGGCCTCGAGGTTGAACACGTCGGGGTCGAGCGTGACGTCGGCCTGGTTCTGATCCGCCGGCACCGACACTTCCTTCCGCTTGAACGCGATGCGGCGGACGACCAGTGTGACGACTCCCGCGGGCGCCGCGATCGAGTAGCGGCCCTCGGCATTGGTCACGGCCGCGAACGCGGTGCCGGTGATGGACACGGCGGCGCCCGCGACGGGGTCGCGGGTCGTGGACGTCACCTGTCCCGTGATCTGGCGCTGTTGCGCCGACGCGGCACTCACACCAACGAGCGTCGCCAGGGTCAACGCTACTGACGAAATACGCTTCACCACGAAGCCTCCTCGTTCAAGAGCTGCGAGGGTCACGAAGGGCACAAACTCCACTCCTTATGCTGCGCCGCATTCCCGACGCCCGCAAGAAGGGTCTCAAAGTGGGGTGCATGGCGGACGCCCGCCATGCGGGTAACTTGGACCGCCACGAACCCAGAGCCCCCGGAGGTCTGCCATGAGCGTTGACCGTCGATCCTTCCTGCAGAGTAGCGCCGTCGCGACCGCCGCGGCGCTCGCCTGGCCCGATTACCGATCCTCGAACCAGTCGGACCTGGCTCCGATCTTCGCGCAGATCGAAAAACGTCACGACGAGGCCGTCGCGCGCCTGCAGGAGTGGATCCGCCAGGCGTCTATCGCCGCCGAGAACCGCGGCGTCAACGAAGGCTGCGAGCTCACCATGCGTCTCCTGCGCGAGGCGGGATTCGACCAGGTCACGAAGATCCCGACGGACGGGCAGCCCGGCATCTTCGCGACGCTCGACGCCGGCGCGCCGCGCACCCTCGGCCTCTACTTCATGTACGACGTGAAACAGGCCGATCCCGCGGAGTGGTCGTCGCCGCCCTGGACGGCGGCGCTGGTGGACCGACCCGGGATGGGCAAGGTACTGATCGGCCGGGGCGCCGTGAATCAGAAAGGCCCTGAGGCCACGTTCCTCGCCGCGCTGCACGCCATTCGCGGCGCGGGCCGGAAGCCCCCGGTGAACTTCGTCCTCGTCGCGGAGGGCGAGGAAGAGATCGGATCGCCGCATTTCCCCCAGGTCGTCCGACGGCCCGAAGTGCAGTCCGCCCTCCGCAAGACCTTTGGCATTTTCATGCCCTCCGCCTCCCAGGGGCTGGACGGCCAGGTCACGATGTTCCTCGGGGCCAAAGGGGTAATCGAATGCGAGCTCGTCTCGAGCGGCGAGCGCTGGGGTCGAGGACCCAAGAAGGACATCCATTCGAGCAACAAGGCGCGAGTGGACAGCCCGGCGTGGCACCTGGTGGAAGCGCTCGCGACGCTCGTCTCGCCGGATGGGAACGACCCGGCGATCGACGGTTACGCGGACAAGGCGCGCCCCATGTCGGCGAGCGAGAAGGCCATGGTCGCTGAGGCCGCCCGACGCCTCGATGAGAAGGTCGCGAAGCAGGAGCTCGGCGTGGAGCACTGGGTGCACGACGTCAGCTTCGTCGAGGCCCTGGAGCGTCTCGTCTCGCTGCCGACGGTCAACATCGAAGGGCTGGTGGGCGGGTACACCGGTCCGGGCGGAAAGACCATCCTGCCCCACCGCGCGGTGGCGAAGCTCGACCTGCGCCTCGTGCCGGATATGACGGCCGCCGAGTCCCTCGCGGCGCTCAAGGCGCACCTCGCCAAGCGGGGATTCGGGGACATCGAGGTGAACATGACGGGCGGGTACGATCCGACCAGTACGCCGGCCGACGCTTCGCTCGTTCAAGCACAGGTGGCCGTATACAAGCGCTCGGGGATCAACCCGGTGGTACTGCCGCGGATCGCCGGCTCATGGCCGGGCTACGTCTTCACCGGTGACCCGTTGCGGCTCGCGGCCGGCCATTTCGGCCTGGGCCACGGGAGCGGCGCGCATGCACCGGACGAGTACTACATCATCGAATCCACGAACTCGGCCGTGCGGGGCATGGACGGCGCGGTGCGCTCATACGTCGAGTACCTGTACGAGCTCGCGCGAGCGAGTTGAGGGGAAATGAAAACCGCCGAGCGCGGGGAAGCGCTCGGCGGCTCGTTAGCGGGGCAGAGTCGCGCTACTGACGCGCTTGCACCTCGAAGCTGTTGACGGGCAGGGTCGAGAACACCGTGTCCTTCGGTAGGGTCGGTGAAGCACACCCCGTGGGCCGGTCGATGGGGAGTTGGCCCAGCCTGCCGTACCGTCGCAGGTCGATCCAACGATGCCCGCCCTCATACATGAGCGAGTAGAGGCGCTGTTTCAGAAGATCGTCCACGAACGCCGCGTCGGTGCTCGCGGTCGTGACGGCGGTCGGGTTCAAGCCCCCGGAGGTCTGACGAATAAAGTTCAGGTCGCTGATGGCTTGCGCCTTGGTACCAGTCGCCCCGAACCAGTTCGCCTCCGCGCGAAGGAGGAACAGCTCCTCGTTCCGAATGATCGGGACAGAGGAGTTCGGGGTCGGGTACCGGATCCACGACAAAGCCGACGCCAGGCAGGCGAGCGAGAACGTGTCCGGTGGCGTACCGCGGTCGGCGACTTTGTTCAGGAATCGTTGATCGAGTAAGGTCCCGCCGGTCTGCAGCTCCGCGTTCGCCTTGATGGACGGGTGCACGAGCTGGATCGCCGACGGCACGTCCTGTGAGAGATCGTTCGGCAGGTCCTGGTTCCCCGTGCTGTACGTGACGTACGTACCCTGGTCGAGCGGCGCCGTGGCAGAGATGAACGATTGCCCGAGCGCCGTCAGCGCCGCGTCCCAGCATGTTGGGCAGGCTGACCACGTCGTGCTATACGTGCCAGCGGGGAGCGCCCCGAGGCTCGCCCGGTACGCGTAGACGCGCGCCGCCAGGGCGCGATTGAATTTGAGGAACGTGGCCGGCGTGTTGAACCCCGCAAACCCCGGCCCTAGTTCGTTCGGGAAGGCGCTGCCCGCAGCCTGCAGGGCGGTCTGCGCCGAGTCGAGAATGACGTTGAGGGCCTTGTACGCCGAGTCGTTGGTCACGAGTGGCGCCAGCGGACCCCCGACCGGCCGGTTCACGTCGATCGGAATCGAGTCCTCCGTGTGGGCGTCGAGGACGATCAGGAATGCCAGCGCTTGCATCGTCTGAATGAATCCCCGCACCGCGTTCTTTTCCGGATCGGTGAGCTGCGCAGAGCCGATCACGTTGAGAATGGTGTAACCAGCCGCGATCGAGCGATACTCACGCTGCCACTGACCGCCTCCAAATGCGGCATTGCTCGGATCGAGCGGTCCCGTCAGCAGCTCGCTCGTGAATCGCGGGTCGGCGGTGTCGAGCCGGTAGTCTTCGCGGCCGATGATGCCGGACTTTAGGATCCAGCTCGTAAGATCGATTCGGAACGCCGCGACGACGCCCTGCGCAGCCGCATCGACCTGCGCCGCCGTCGCATTCGGTCCGATGGACGCCGGGTTGTTCGGGTTAGCGATGTTGAAGTCGCAGGCGCCAGCCACGATGACGGTGGCCACGGCGAGCCCGGCGATCATTCCCGTCGTTACGGGACTCAGCTTTGTCGGTGCGCGCATGGTCAGAACCCCACGTCGATCGAGAAGAAGAAGCTGCGACTCGGCGGGAACGGGCCGACATCGACGCCCCGCCCGATCGCCTGATTGTCGAAGTTCGATACCTCGGGGTCGAGCCCCTTGTAAGGCGTAAAGCGCAGCAGGTTACGACCCGTGAAGGAGATCCGAGCCGTGCGCATCCCGAAGTGCTGCGGGAGGTCGGGCGGCAAGTCGTACCCGACGCTCACCTCGCGCAACTTCAGGTACGAGCCGTCTTGGACGTACACCTTGGTGTGCCCACCCAACCAGTCAGTGACTCGCTGATTCCCGGCCGGCACCTGATCGGGGGAGTTCCCAGCTAGGTCATACAGGAGTTGCGTCAGGTTGATAACGTCCCCGCCGTGCTTCCAGTCCCACAGGAATCCTAAGCTGAAGCGCTTGTAGGTGAGATCGCTCGACAACGACATAAGGAAGTCAGGGTTGGCGTCGCCAACAACGCCCTCTGTCCCGACGATTTGCGTGGCTGAGCTGTCCTTCGCGATCCGGAACGCACCGAGCGACGTACCGAAGCCGATTCCCACGATGTTGAAGTTCGGAACGGGGAGCTGCAGAACCTTGCTGCGGTTCAGGGAGAACGTAGAGCGAAGTATCCAGTTCACGTCAGGCGCCCGCACGGGCGACACGGCGAGTGCGGCCTCGATGCCGCGATTGCGGATCTCGCCACCGTTGAAGATGCGGGTCTGATATCCAGTGGAAGGCGCGACGGACTGGACGAGGAGAAGGTCTGTGATTGTCTTCTGGTAGAGGGTCAGGCCGAACGTGGCAAACTGGTTGCCGAAGGTCGCGTCGAGCCCGCCCTCGATCTCCGTGTTCCGCTCGGGTTTGATCGTCGGGTCTCCAAGCTGCAGCGACGGGAACTGCCCGAACTGGCCACCCACCACCGCGTTCGTGTCCAGGGCGAACCGCGCGCCGAACAGGGGCAGATTGCCGGTCTGCCCCCAGGCGGCCCGCACCTTCAGCTCGTCCCCACCACCCGCGGAGCTGACAAAGCGGTACGATGCGGCAGCCTTGGGATAGATGTAGTAGTGGTCGGGGTCGCCGTTCACGCTGGAGCGGTCGGCACGGGCGCCTGCGGTCAGCAGCAGGCGCTGGTTCGCCGCCAACACCTCTTCCTGCGCGTACAGTCCTAGATTCTTGATGGGCTGCTCGAACTGCGTCGAGGTGATGCTCGTCGCCTGGCTGACGTTCTGCAGCCCGAGCGCAATGGTGCGACCGACGACGCTCGTGACGTTCAGATCGCGGTTCTCGTACTGGAACCCAGCCGACGAGGTCGCTGACAAGGCGTTGGATGGAGATGTGTAGGTATGCACCACACTCCCAACCAGATTCTGCCGTAGATCAGAGCCCTTCCCCAGGATGACGGTACCCGGCTCACCGTCCAGCGGCTCGAATTGTAGATCGGCGGGCGACAGGACGTCGTTGCGCTGGGAGAAAAAGTCGAGCCCACCCGTCAGCGTGAGCTGCACGCGCTGCGTGGGTGTCGTGACGGCGTCGACCTTCAGGGTCGACGACCCCAGGATGCGCCACACATCCTCCGCGTTTGTGAGTTCGGCGAACGTCTGGAGTGGATTTGAGGTCGTGAACGGGTTGACCGGGTAGACTCCGTTCACCGGGCGCGCGTCGAAGAAGCTGGGTGTCGTGGGCAACACGACGTATGGGCTCGTCCCAGTGTTGTCGTTGTTCGAGAGGCCGCGGTTCGAGAGGCTGTGGATGCTATTCAGGTTCACGCTCAGCTTGAACCTGCTCCCCAGAAGCTGATCGAGATTCGCGCGGATCGACTGCTTCTGGTAGCCCGTGTTTGGGGCGATCCCTCCGTCCTTCCTGACGATCCCGGAGACGTAGTACTGTGTCTGGTCGTTGCCGCCGGTCATGCTGGCGTCGGTCTCGACGTTGAGGGGATGCTCGCCAAATAAAACGGACTCGTTATCGAAGAAGGGGCAGCTTGTCTTCGTGCAATACGGGGCTGCGGCCGCCTTGAAGGTGGCGACCGCCTCCGCTGAATCGGCGAACCTCCGCGAGCCGATGCTATTGGCGACCGATGAGGTGCCGAACCGCTGTGTGACGTTGAATCGTGGCTTGCCCGCGCGCCCGCGCTTCGTGGTGATGATGATCACGCCGTTCGCAGCCTGGCCCCCGTAGATCGCCGCCGCTGAGGCGCCCTTCAGTACCTCGATGCTCTCGATGTCGTTCGGGATCAGATCGGCGATGCGGTTGACCTTGTTGTCCTGATTGTTCGGGTTTCCGCCCGCCTGAGCGGCCGTGATCGCGTTCATCCCGTTCGGGATCGCGTCGTTCGCGACGATCATCCCGTCCAGCACGACGAGCGGATCCACCCCCGCGTTGATGGTCGTGACGCCGCGCATGATGATTTGGGCACCCCCCCCGGGCGCACCGGAGTTCTCCTGAATGAGCGCGCCAGGGATCTTGCCCTGTAGAGCACCTTCTAATGTCTGAGTCGGCGCCCGGTTGATCTCCGCCGCCGGTAACGTCGTGACCGCGTTCGCGAGGTTGCGCTGCGCCACGCCGGTCACCTGCCCCGTGACGACCACCGCCTCGAGGTTGAACACGTCCTGGTCGAGGTTTGCTGTGACGCTCGACGCGTCCGCAGTGACCGGCACCTGCCGGCTGCGATACCCCACGCTGCGGATCAAGAGCGTGATGGGGCCGGCCGGCGCAGAGATGGTGAACTCTCCCTGGTCGTTGGTGACGGCACCGATCGGCGTACCGACCACGGTGACACTGGCGCCGGCGACTGGCGCGGACGTCGCCGAGCCGACGACCTTTCCTGTGATGGGACGCTGCTGCGCCGACGCGACACCGACGGCGAGACTGAGCGCGAGCGAGACGAACGAGATACGCTGTACCACGGTTCCCCCCTACCAAAGTCCAACCAGTGGTGATGACCTGCCAGCAAGTGAGAGGGCTACGTTGCGCGCGATTCCCGAGGTTCGCAAGGAGGGCGAAGAACGCGCGGGACCGGGGATCCGCGCGCTTCAGGGCGGCAGCGCGGTCGCGCGAGCACCGCGGCCCAGCAGCGCCGCATAGGCGAGCGGCCCGGCCGCCGCCAGGCACAGGGCGACGAGCACACCCGGCAAACCGATCGTGCGGCTCCGGACCTCGAGGGCCACGGCGACGACCAGCAACAGGACCGGGAGCGCGGCCAGCAGGCCGAGCACCGGGACCCCGGCCGGCAAGCGGAACGCGCCCCGCAGCTCAGGCTCGACGCGCCGCAGCCGGAGCAGCGCCGCGAACTCGAGCGCGAGCGCGGCGGTGTAAAGCAACACGTCCCCGGCGAGGAGGCCACCGAACGGCAGCAGCGCGAACACGGAATACACCACCGCCGAGACGAGCACCGCGTTCCGGGGCGTCCCCCGCGGATCCATGACGGCGAGGGGCCTCGGCAACAGCCCGTCCTGCGCCAGCACGAGCGGGATCCGAGAGTACGCGAGCAACAACGCGTTGAAGAGCGCGAAAGCACTCACCACGCCCGCCAGCGCGATCCAGCGAGCGAGCCACGGACCCACCACCGCCCGGGCGAGATCCGGCCACGCGCCATCCGTCCAGCTGGTCCACGGCGTGAGCGCCAAGACCGGAATGATCGAGACCAGGTACACGACCGTGACGAACGGGAGCGTCCGGGCCAGCGCCCGCGGGTAGGTCGAGGTGGCGTGCTCGATCTCCCCGCCGATCGTCGAAGCGTTGTCCCACCCCGAGTAATTCCAGATGCTTTGGGACATGCCGAGACCGAGGGCGCCCAGGAACGACGTACCGGCCGCGTGGAACGGCGTCACGGGGAAGGACGCCGCCGGTTGCCCGAGCCACCGGACCAAGGCCACAGCCGCGAGCACGGCGAACGGCCCCACCACCGCCGCCACGAACCAACCCGATGCCGTCCCAACGGCGCGCGTGCCGCGCAAGTTGAGCCACGTCGCGCCCCAGATCATCGCGAGCGCGAGCAGCCAGCCATCGAGCCATCCGAGACCCGGCGCGAAAAACTTGATGTACTGGATGCACAGCACGGGGTAGATCGCCATGTCGATGAGCGAGTAGACCCACGACAGCCAGCCGTTCCAGAAGCCCCAGAACCGGCCGAACGCCCGCTTCACCCACTGGTAGTAACCACCTTCCGCGGGGAGCATCGACGCGAGCTCGCCGATGAGCAGCGTCTCCGGCAGGCTATAGAGGATGGGCGTCGCCACGAGCATGAGCAGCGCGACACCCGGGCCCACGGACCCCACCAGCCCTTCCAAGCCGAACGGCCCGCCCGAGACGGTGAAGAACATCACCGCCACGAGCGGGCCGAGCCGGAGCGCCGACGAGCGCCGCGCGGTCACGAGTGCATATGATCGTGACCGCCGCTCCAAATCACCTTCGGGTCGTCGCTCTCGAACGCCATCACGTGCACCATCCAGCCGAACAGCCGCGCGTAGAACCTGCCTCCCACGGCGTCGCACGCGTCCGCGCTCGCGATCGGAGATTTCGGACCGAACACCGGCTTCCCGTCTCGCATTTCCCGCCAGCGGTCGGCCTGCCCCCACTTGGGCAGACACCAGTTCACGTGCTCATGCCACCGCGCCACCGAGAGCGGGATGCGCCGGTCGAGCTCATCCAGGGACATGCGTGCCGGTGCGGAGTACATCACGCCCTCGAGCACGAACCGGCCATCAGGATCCTGTCGGTACAAGAGCGACGTGGGTTTCGCGGGATCGAACCGGAACACTTGGGCGAGCGCCCAGCGGCGATTGGTGAAGTGATAGACTGGCTGCTTCACGTTCGGTAGAAACTGGCGGAACCCGTCGGCCTCTGCCGCACGCACGTCGCGGTAGCGATCGAGCGCGGCGCGTATCTGCCGCACCAGCGCGGCGGCGCGACTCGAGTCGGTGGCCGTGGCCGGACGAAGCGGTGTGAGTGTCATGTGAGGATCCGCAGGCATGGCCCCGCTCATTGCTTCGTGGGCCGCCTGGCTGGTGTTTTGATCGGCCGAGTCCATCGCCGTCATGTCCATGGGCGCACCACCTGGAGCGGGTTGCTGGGCACGGCACGCCGCGGCAGCGCATAGGATGATCAGCGCGATGGTCACGAGCAGGGCATGTTTGAGCATGCCGGCTAATTTAATGACCACTATGTTCGACGTGGCGGTGGTCGGCGGCGGCCCCGCGGGCGCGACCGCGGCCCGCATGCTGGCCGAACGCGGTCTCAACGTCGTGTTGCTCGAGCGGGAAGCCCTGCCGCGCTACAAGACGTGTGGCGGCGGGCTCGTGGCCCGCGCCTTTCAGTACCTGCCCAACGAGGTCCACGGCGTCGTCGAACGAAACTGCGAGGTCGCCGAGCTGCACCTGCTCGACCGCGACCTGCATTTTCGCGCCAAGCGGCGCACACGCTTCATCGCCATGACGATGCGAGACCGGTTGGACCAGACTCTTGCAACGGCGGCGGTCGCCGCGGGAGCCGAGCTCCGGGCCCAGTGCCGCGTGACCGGCGTACATCAGGAAAGCGAAGGTGTGCGCCTCGACACGGATCGCACGCCAGTCAGGGCGGGGTTCGTCATCGCGGCGGACGGAGCGACGAGCGACGTCGCTCGGCTGGCGGGCTGGAGTGATGGGCGGCACCTGATCCCGGCCCTCGAATACGAGGTGCAGGTCGATGATGCCACGCTCGACCGATTCGCGCGCGCGCCGCGGTTCGACGTCGGGCTCGTCCCGTATGGATATGCTTGGGTGTTCCCGAAGGCGACCCACCTCTCGGTGGGGGTGCTCACGGCCCACCGCGGTGCGATCAACCTGCACCGCCATCTCGAGGACTACCTGCGGGCGATCGGGCTCGCCCCCCGGTCCATCCGGCGCCACGGGTTCGTGATTCCGACCCGGCCGCGCGCGGGCCCGCTCGCGCGGGAGCGGGTGCTCCTCACGGGTGACGCCGCTGGGCTTGCGGATCCATTGACGGCGGAGGGAATCAGCCTCGCGGCGTGGAGCGCCCGGCTCGCCGTCGAGGCAATTCACGGCGCATGGACGGTGGGGCCGGAGCCCGGACGGGTGCGGGCGGCGTACACGGCGCTGCTCCGTCCGATGCTCGCGGACTTACGGGTTGGCCGCTGGCTGGCGCGACTGCTGTACGATCACCCGCCCGCGCGGGCGTGGCTCTTCCGGCGAATGGGTCAGCGGCTCGTCGATGCGATCACCGACGTTTTCCTCGGGGAGCGTACGTATCGCGGCTCGCTCGCCGGCCTCGCGCTGGCTCTCACGCGCCGGGCCAGCACGCGCTCGTAGACCGCGAGCTCTCGCCCCGCGACCTTCGGCCACGCGAACGATGCCGCCTTGGCGATGCCGGCCCTGCCCATCGCCGCCCGTCGCTCCGGGTCGGCCAGCAACGCGATCGTCTGCTCGGCCCACACGGCGGGGTCGTCCTTCGGGATGATCACCGCCTCGCTCCCACCGTCGACCACCGAGCGGAAGCCGAGGTTGTCGGAGACGATCATCGGCGTGCCGCAGGCCATCGCCTCGAGCAGCGTCACGCCGAAAGAAGCGATCGTCGTCGGGCACAGGTAGAGGTCCGCCGCGTTGTAAAACGCAGGGCGGTCCCCGAACACTTGTCCCGCGAACCGCACACTCGCGCCCAGCTCCCGCGCGCGTCGCTCGTAGTAACTGCGCCACGGCCCGTCCCCCGCGACCGTCAGGACAGCCCCGGGGTAGCGCGCCAGAATCCGCGGCATTGCATCGAGCAGCGTTCCCAGCCCGTTTCGCGGTTCGATGCGGCCCAGGAAAAGCAGCCGAGGGTCATCCGTAAAGTCTGAGCGGCGGCCGTTCGGCCGGAAAAACGTCGTGTCCACGCCGTTGGGGATGATTTCCCAGCTCGCGCGGAAGTAGCGCGAGTTGGCGTCCACCACCGGCTGGCTCACGGCGATCGTCGCCGAATGGCGGTCGAGGATCCGTTGCAGCGGCCGGCGGAACACGCGACAGCCGATCGAGCGCGCGAACCACGAGTGGAACGTCGCGACGACCGGAATCCCGGCGCGCCAGGCGGCGAACGGCGCCGCGAGCCCGAGCACGGGCGCGAGTCCGCCGTGCACGTGCACGATGTCGTAGCGGCCCGCGCGGAATTGCTGCTCCAGCCGGCGACGCAGCTTCCACCCCGTCGTGATGCGTGACACACCGCCGTTCGCATAGATCACGCGGCTCGTCCCGACCCGGCGCACAAAATCCGGATCCGGATGGTCGCCCATGTGCGACGTGAAGACGGTGGTGGGGTGCCCCCACGCGTTGAGCTGCAGCGCGAGGTTGTGCACGTGCTCGGGAACGCCCCCGAGCTGGGGATAGTAATCCTCGGCGACCAGCGCGATCCGCATGGCGCTCCAGGGTGAAACGTAGGTGACGGGACGAACGGCTCCGTCAGTCGGACCCGCTGGCCCGGGCAGGGGTCACGCTCGCCTTGAGCCGGGCCAGGGCGGCGAGGACCGCGCCCGGCTGTTCCTCATAGATGAAGTGCCCGGCACCCGGGACGGAGTCGATGGCGAAGCTGTGCAGCGAGCGAGCGAGCAGCTGCACCTCCGTGGGGCTGACGTCGCCGTCGTGCCGCACGCCGCCGACCACGAGCCGCACCGGGCAGGGCACCTCGGAGAGATGGGGTCCGAGCTTGATGGGCTCCCTCGAGTTCGCCATGGCGATGTACGCCTTGAGTGTCGCATCCAGGTTCCGCGCGGCGCCTGCCGTATACCCCGCCACGACGTCGTCGGTCACCCAGCTCGAGTCCCCCGAGGAGTCGATGAGCAGCCCCCGGATCTTGCGCCGGATCAACCGGACTCCTCCGAACAGCTTGATCCACGGCGCAAATCGGAGCGCGCGCTTGAACGCGGCGGTCGTGGCCGTCTCCGTCGGCCCGCCCTCGATCGACAGGAGCCCACGCACCAGGTCCGGCCGTCGATATGCCAGCCGGAACGCCTCGGACCCGCCGATCGAATGGGCGATCACCAAGGCGGCCTGGACGTGCAACGAGTCGAGCACCGCGGCGATCCGGTCCGCCTGGGCTGTTAGGGAGTAATTGGCCTTCTCGGGTCTGGCCGAGGATCCGATCCCCAGGGGCTCGATGACGATCGCCCGGTAGCCTGCGTCCGCGAGGAGCGGAACGAGCGTCCGGAACCCGTACACCGAGCCGAACAGCCCGGGAATGATGACCACGGGATCGCCGCTCCCCACGGTCTCGACCGAAAGCGACTCCGTCCGGGAGAGCGCGACCATGAACGATTGGGGGGCGGGGAGCAGTGCAGGGGGAGGCGCGCTGTCGGCGATCACCAGAGCGGCGAGAAACCACACGAAGGGAGGTCTCCAGGGTTACGAGAAAGGGCCGGCGCCGGTGAGCGCGGACGCAGGGAGACCCGTTTTCCGAGCCCGGCGTCACGCCCACCCCACGCCACCGCTCTTCCATATTAATGGGACCGTGCGCGCTCTGTGGCTCGAAAACCGCCGGCTTGACCTGCGAGAGGTCCCAGTCCCCGTCCCGGCTCGGGGCGAGGCCCTCGTCCGAGTGCTGAAAGCCGGGATCTGCAACACGGACGTCGAGCTCACGCGGGGCTACTATCCGTTCAGCGGCGTCCCGGGGCACGAGTTCGTCGGTGTGGTCGAGAACGGCGCTGTGGCACTCGCCGGCAGACGGGTCGTGGGGGAGATCAACGCCGTGTGCGGCACTTGCCGCGCGTGCGTCGCCGGCCGGCGCACCCACTGTGACCACCGCACGGTCCTCGGGATCGCGGGTCGGCACGGCGCGTTCGCCGAGTTCCTCACGCTCCCGGTCGAGAACCTGCATCCGGTCCCCGAATCGGTTCCCACGGAAGCCGCCGTCTTCACCGAGCCGCTCGCCGCCGCACTCGAAATCCAGCAGCAGGTCCCGATCGGGTCAGCTGATCGCGTACTCGTGGTCGGCGATGGCAAGCTCGGCCAGCTCGTCGCGCAGACCCTCGCGCTCACCCGGTGCGGGTTGTGCGTGGTGGGGCGCCACGATGCCAAGCTCGGCTTGCTCGCCGCCCGGGGCATCGCTACGACGCGCGGGGACGGCGTGGACGAGGGCGCGTTCGACGTCGCCGTCGAGTGCACCGGCAATCCGGACGGGTTCGACATCGCCCGACGCGCCTTGCGGCCGCGCGGCACGCTCGTCCTGAAGAGCACCTACGCCGGCGCACTCACGCTCGACGCGTCGGCCGTGGTCGTGAACGAGCTCACGCTGGTGGGCTCGCGGTGCGGGCCGTTCGCCCCGGCGCTCGATCTCCTGGCGGAGCGACGGGTGGCGGTCGAGCCCTTGATCCACGCGCGCTATCCGATCGGTAGTGCCGTCGCCGCGTTCGAGCGGGCCCAGCGCCCTGGGGTCCTAAAGGTGCTCGTCGAGATCTCGGACTAGCGGACGGCTCACCGTCGAGGGGCGTCGCTCCTACTTCTCCAAGGGATTACGCAGCGGCGCAGGCTCGCGAGTGCGACCTAACGCACGCTCCACGAAATCCAGACGCTCCTCGAGCTCCTCGACCCGCACGTCGCGTTGCTCCAGATCGGCGAGACGCGCTCGAATGGCTTCGAGCTCTTCAGCGGAGAGTTGGCCGGGCAGGGGCGATTTCGCTGCGAGCCGCCTGACATAACCAGCAGCCAAAGCGATGGTCCAAACAACAGCCACCGCGGCTCCGGTGAAGGAGAGCACCATAAAAAAGAAGGCGCCTAAGTTCATGGGTCCCACGCTTGCGGAACGGGAATGGCCAGGGGCAGAATCGAACTGCCGACACGCGGATTTTCAGTCCGCTGCTCTACCAACTGAGCTACCTGGCCGGACTATGCAGGACAACAACTTAGCGGGGTGCGTAGTTCGGTGGGAGTGCCGCAGGGCGCTCTATCGCGGCAGCACGCGCACTGATTCTGTCTTGGTACGCTCAGCTCGGCCCTTCAGCAGTTGTACCAATAGCCGAGTGTGCCCGGCGTCCCCGGAATGACCGTAGGTGGGGTGGCAGGTGTCGCGAGCACGTCACCGATTGCCGGTGTGCCGGGCATTCCGGGGAGATCACGTCGGGCGTGCCGGGTGTCCCGGGCATGTAGCACAGGTGGGCGCCTCGCTCTCTCGGCTGCCATTGTGTGCGCGTGGAACCCTCCAGTGCTGGTAGTGCTCATTCCTTCCTACGCGTGGACGTCCTGCCTCGCTGGATCCGATAGGAGCCCCGGTAGCGTATCTTAGGCACCTCTATGCGCGCCGCGGCACTTTCTATCGGCCTCACCGCTCTGGTGTCCCTTGCGCCCGCTTCCTCGGGACGCCACGCCGTTCCGCCACCCGACGTCGGGGACATCGCGCCGGAACTCACGAACGAGAGCTGGCTCAACACCACCGGCGATCGTCCGCTCCATCTCGCCGACCTGCGTGGCCGCGTCGTTCTCCTGAACTTCTGGGTCTTCACGTGCGGTAACTGTACGCGCAGCCTCCCCTCGCTCATCGATTTCGACGAGGGCTACCGCGACCGCGGGCTCACCATCATCGGGGTCCACACACCCGAATTCCCTCCCTACTCGGGCGAGCACGACCGGGAGAATGTGCGGCGCGCCGTCCGGGCGTATGGTATCCGCTACCCCGTGGCGCAGGACAACGAGCGCCGAACCTGGGACGCCTATGCGATTCGGTTTTGGCCCAGCTTCGTGCTGATCGACCGGCGGGGCCGCATCCGCTACGCGGCGGCGGGCGAATTCCACGAGCGGGACGGGACCTATGAGGACTGGAGCCGGCGCATCGAGCGGCTGCTCGACGAGCAGACACCGACCGTGCGAGTGCGCGCCGAGCCCGTCCCCGAGGGCACCCGCCTCACCCTCGAGCCCGACGCGGGCGCCCGCATCAATGCGCGCGCGAAGCCCGCGCTCGAGCTCGCGGACGGCAGCGTCTTGCGATTCGACTCGCCGCACCTGACGCCAGACTCCGCGTATTTCGCCGAGCCGCCGACCGTCCTCGCACCGCGCCGCGCGAACTTGAAGCATGGGACGCTGCGGGCGAGCATCTGTCCCGCGGGCGAGCGTTACTGTCGCGAGCTGGTCCTGCCCGTCGATCTCTAGCCCCACACGCCTGGACGACGGCGGCGCGCAGGATAGCTTAGCCCCCTATGCCGCATCCCAAGTTCCCCAACCTCACGGTGCTCGATCACCCGCTGATCCAGCACAAGCTCGGGATCCTCCGGGACAAGAACACGGGTACCCGAGACTTCAAGCTGCTCGTGAACGAGATCGCGATGCTCATGGCGTACGAGGTGACGAAAGATCTGCCCCTCGAAGCCGTGGAAGTCGAGACGCCGCTCGAGCGAATGCAGGGCGTCCGCGTGGCGGTGAAGCGGCTTGCGCTGGTCCCGATCCTGCGCGCCGGGCTCGGCATGGTCGAGGGGATCGCGCAGCTCATCCCCTCGGCGCGGGTCGGTCACATCGGCATCTATCGGGAGCACGACACACTGGAGCCGGTCGACTACTACTTCAAGATTCCGTCGGGCGACGACGCGCGGGACTTCTTCGTGCTCGATCCGATGCTCGCGACCGGCGGCTCCGCGGTGGACGCGGTGAACGCACTCAAGCACGCGGGGGCCCAGCGTATCCGGTTCCTGTGCCTCGTCGCGGCACCCGAAGGCGTGCGCCGCATGCTCGAGCGCCATCCCGACGTGACCGTATTCGCCGCCGCGCTCGATCGCGAATTGAACGACCACGGCTACATCCTCCCCGGGCTGGGCGACGCGGGCGACCGGCTGTTCGGCACGCGATAGCGCACAAACCGCACGGTTGACATTTTACGTCATAACTGTAAATTGTGACGAAATACGTCACATATGCCATTTGTGACATAAAATGTCCAAGCTCTATATCGCCCTCATCGCCGATGTCGTCCGCTCGCGCGCCCTGCCCGCGGCGCGCCGCGCGCGCTTGCAGGCCGGGCTGCGGCGCCGACTGAGCGAATTGAACCGCACGTATCGCCACGACCTCGCCGCCAGCTTCGGCATTACTCAGGGAGACGAGCTGCAATGCCTGCTCGTCTCGCCGAAGCGGGTGTGGGAAATCGCGCACGCGATTCGCTACATGTTCACCGACGCCGACTGGGTCGTCGGCTGCGGGCGCGGGACGGTCACGACCTCACTCGCCGCCGGCAAGCTCGCCGCCCCCGAGGTCGACGGCCCGTGCTTCCACGCCGCGCGGGCCGCCGTCGAAACCGCCAAGCGCGAACGGTCGCTCTTCGCTTTCCAGGGCTTCGGCGACACCGACCAGGCCCTCGGTGGCTTCGCCAGCTATTACTCCGGCCTGTATTGGAGCTGGACCAGACGGCAGCGGCGGGCAGCCACGGCATGGCGGTTCCCCACGGCCGCGCACCCCAAAGTGGTGCCGAGTGCGATTTCGCACCTGCGACGCCGCATGGCCTGGCCCCTGGTCGAACGGGGGGATAAGATGTTTCGGGCGCTCCTCGAGGCGAGTCCTACGTGAACCCCTTGTACGTCGTCCCGTTGCTCGCGTATACGCTGGCCGCCACCCTCTGGCCTGCTCAGGTGGACGGTCGCCGCCGCGCTCGAACCCTCCTCGTGCTCGAGGCCGTGTTCATCATCGCCGCGCTGGTGGTGGGGACACTCCTCGCTCGACTCGCTACGCCCTCGAGTCAAGGGCTCTGGTGGGGACGAGTCGGGCTACTGGCGACGGCCTATCTGTACGTCTCGGGTCGGGGGGTGGTGCTCATCCGAAGCGTGCTCGAGCTCCCCTCCCTGCAAATGCGGCGTGACGAGGATCGGACCACGGGCGCGATCGAGGTCGCTCGCGGCCGCGCCGTCGGTGCCCTCGAGCGCGCCCTCGCCCTCACCCTCGTCCTCCTCGGCGAGTACAGTGCCGTGGGCTGGATCATCGCCGCCAAGTCCCTGGCGCGCTTCAAGCAGCTCGAAGACCGCGAATTCGCCGAGTACTTCCTCGTCGGTACCCTCGCCTCCTTCCTCCTGGCGGTCTTGGTGGGGCAAGGCGTCCGCATCCTCCTGAGACAGGGCTAGCGCTCCTTCCGCCTCGCCGCGCAACCCTGCGAGCCGCAACAGTGTCGGAGGGTTAACTACACCGTCGCTCCGGAGCCGGGTGGACGAACGCGAGCTGATTGCCAGAGTCCGCGCCGGGGACGGCGCCGCGGAGCGGGCCCTCTATGACGCGCACGTCGATCGCGTGTATCGCCTCGCCTGCCGCCTCGCGGGGGACGACGAACTCGCACGGGAGTTTACGCAGGACACGTTCGTCCGGGCGTTCGAGCGACTGGGCTCGTTTCGCGGCGAGGCCAAGTTCTCCACCTGGCTGCACGCCATCACCACGTCCGTGGTGCTCAACGGGCTGCGCAAGGTGCAGCGTATCCGCCGGCGGGAAGTGGATCTGGACGACGCAGCCACCGTGACCGGGACTCGGGGCTCCGCAGAGCCGGATCTGAAGCGACGTCTGACGCAGGCGATCGACCGACTCCCGGATGGCTACAGAACGGTGTTCGTGCTGCACGATGTCGAGGGATACACGCACGAAGAGATCGGCGCCACCCTCGGCATCGAGACCGGAACGTCGAAGGCACAATTGTCGCGGGCGCGTGCCAAGCTGCGAGATGCGCTCGAGGATTTCCGAGGGGAGTGGGTCTCATGATGGACGACCGATTCGAGCAATGGCTGCGCGAGGCAGCGCAGCAGTACCACCGGCCCGGCACGACACCGCGCGAGGAGATGTGGCGCGAGATCGCGACGCGGCGCGCCGCGCGGCGGCGCTGGATCGTGGTGCGGCCGGTGCTCCGCTGGGGGGTGGGGATCGCCGCGCTGCTCGCGCTGGGGGTGGCAATCGGACGTTGGAGCGCGCGTGGGCCATCGTCCGCGCCCCAACAGACCGTCGCCAACGCACCGGACCATGCGTCCCCGCTTCCCTATCGGCTCGCGGCGGCGCAGTACCTGACGCGCGCCGAGGCGCTGCTCACGGGATTCCGCGCCGAAGCCCGCGCCGGTGAACCTTCCGGCCAGTTCGCCACGCAAGCGCGGGACCTGTTGGCCACCACCCGGCTCATGCTCGATTCGCCGGCGGCAAACGACGTCCGGCTGAAGAGCCTGCTCGAGGATTTGGAGCTCGTGCTCGCCCAGATCGCCCAGTTGCCCGCGGGCGCCGATCGCGAGGACGTGCAACTGATCAATCAAGGCCTGGAACAACGGAGCGTATTGCTGCGACTCCGGACGGCCACTCCGGCCGCTCCGACCGCACGCGCGCAAGGAGTGCTGTGATGTTCGGCGTTCGATTCGTCTTCGCAGCGGTGTTGGGGCTCCAGCAACCGACCGTGGTGTTGCCCCGAGTGGCCCCCGCATTGGAGCACGCGAAGGCGGCGCTCGCGGCCGTCGCACCCGTCCTCGCGCGCCTCGATGCGCTCGACGCGATTCAGCTACTGGGGTTGCAGGACGAGCAAGACCCGACCGACTCTCTGTGGCGCGCCGCGCGCCAGGCATTCAGCCGCGGTGATTACACGAGCGCCGCGAACTTGTACGGCGATCTGACGCGACGGTATCCAAGGTCGACTCGCGCGGGGGATGCGTTGTACTGGGCGGCGTTCGCCTTGTACAAGAACGACGACCTCGATCACGCGCGCAGCCTCCTCGTCACGCAGCAGCGGCGTTACCCGAAGGCGGCCACTCTCCGGGACGCGGACGCGCTCATGGCGCGCGTCCAGACTGCACTCGCCAAGCAGGGCGACGAGGAGGCCGCGCGCTGGCTCGCGAAGACCGCGCAGCCGCCGCAGCCCCCACAACCACCTGAGCCGCCCCAAACTCCGGAACCCCCCCAGCCTCCGGAGCCACCCCAGGTGTCGCAAGCCGGGCGGCATCGGGGTGGCCAGCCGTGCCCCAATGAGGACGACGATGACGACGTGCGGATGCAGGCGCTCAACGCCTTGCTGCAAATGGACGCGGCCAACGCCCTCCCGATCCTCAAGAACGTGTTGGCGCACCGTGACGCATGCTCGGCGGGTCTGCGCCGTAAGGCGGTCTTCATTGTATCACAAAAACGCAGCGCCGAAACGGAGAGCATCCTGCTCGACGTCGCCCGAAACGATCCCGACGCGGAGGTCCGCCTGCAGGCGGTGTTCTGGCTGTCGCAGGTCGGCAGCGATCGGGCGGTGACTGCCCTCGACTCGATCCTGCGTACGGCCACCGACCCGGAGCTCCAGGACAAGGCAATCTTCGCGCTGTCCCAGATCCACCAGGCCCGCGCGGCCGAGATCATTCGGAATTACGCGGCCAACGAGCGATCGCCCGACGACGCTCGGGAAAAGGCGATCTTCTGGCTGGGTCAAGAGCGGTCGCCTGAAAACGCGGCGTTCCTGCGAAGCCTCTACACCAAGATCACGGGCGAGGAACTAAAGGAGAAGGTGATCTTCTCGCTCTCCCAGATGGGCGGCGATGACAACGGCCGCTGGCTCATGGAGATCGCGCTGAACGAGCGTGAGCCGGTCGAAATGCGCAAGAAGGCGCTGTTCTGGGCGGGTCAGACCGGTTCGAACCTCGATCAGCTCGTGGGCTTATACGACCGGATGCAGAACCAGGAGATGAAAGACCAGCTGATCTTCGTGTACTCGCAGCGCCACGAGGCCGGCGCGCTCGACAAGCTGATCCAGATCGCGAAGACCGAGCGGGACCCCGAGCTCCGCAAGAAGGCGGTGTTCTGGCTTGGACAATCTCACGATCCACGCGCCGTGCAGGCCCTCATGGAGATCATCAACCAATGAGTCGCCACTTCGCGCTGGCACTGACGCTCATCGCCGCGCCAGCGCTCGGGCAGAGCCTTCCCAAGCGAATCGCGGCCGCACCCGACGGCACCGTCCGGCTGAGCTTCGCCGCGCGCTCCGCCGTCTGCGGCAATGGACGCAACGTGATCGCCTTCGACTGCTCCAATGGACGCTGTGGCCGGCATACGATCATGTTCGACGGCCGCTACGAAGGCGACGAGATCGAGTACGACTGCGAGCCGGGGCCGGTGCGCGTGTCGCTGAGCGTGCGGAAGGGTGCGGTCCAATCGCTGCGCACCTATGTGGGCGGGCGCTGGGTGATCTCCACGGGCTCGGGCGTCACTGACCTCGGGACGGTCTCGGCGCGGGATGCCACGGATTTCCTGCTCGAGCTCGCCCGGGGCGGGGACGATCGGGTCGGCGAAGATGCGATTCTCCCTGCCGTCCTCGCCGACTCGGTCACCGTCTGGCCGGCGCTGCTGACGCTCGCGCGCGACGAGCGCGTCGTCAGGCGCTCGCGTCGCCAAGCCGTGTTCTGGCTCGGCCAGGCCGCCGGCGACGTCGCCACACGCGACCTCGCCGACCTCGTGGACGATGGAGGCGTGGACCGGGATGTGAGGGAGCAGGCGGTGTTCGCCCTGTCGCAACAGCACACGGGCGACGCTGTGCCCGCCCTCATCCGCATCGCTCGAACGCATCCCGACCGGGAGGTTCGCCGCAAAGCCCTGTTCTGGCTCGGTCAGTCCGACGATCCGCGGGCCCTTGCCCTGTTCGAAGAACTGCTGACCAAACCCTGACAGCCCCCGGTCCCACCGGGCACACCCCCGGTCGGCGACCCCCACATCGTATCGGGGTATACCAACCGCCCGGCCGTCGGGGAGATCGTCGCACGTGCTCCTGGTCACCGCGGTACTGCTGGCGCAGTCGCCCTCCGCCGATTCGTCCGCGATGATCCACGCGGGTCGGCGTGCCGCCCCTACCATGACCGCGGTGCGCGTCCGGCAGCCGCCGACCATCGACGGCCGGCTCGACGATGCCGCCTGGCAGCAGGCACGGCCGGTGCGCGGGTTCCTCGAGACAGACCCGGACGAAGGGCAGGCGCCCAGCGAATCGACGACCGTGATGATCGTGTACGACGATGCGGCGATCTACGTCGGCGCGCGGCTGTACGACGCCGAGCCGTCGAAGATCACGCGCCGCCTCGGGCGCCGCGACGACGATACCCAAAGTGACGTGTTTTACGTCGACTTCGACAGTTACCACGATCACCGGACTGCGTTCGAATTCGCCGTCAATCCCGCCGGCGTGAAGTTGGACGACTTTTGCAGCAACGATTTCTTCATCGGGGACCGCTCCTGGGACCCGGTCTGGGACGTTGCGACTACGGTCGATTCACTCGGCTGGGTCGTGGAGATGCGCATCCCCTTCTCGCAACTGCGGTTTCCGCAGGTGCGCGATCAGGTCTGGGGCGTGAATTTCTTCCGATGGGTGTTCCGCAAGAACCAGTTCAGCCAGTGGGCGTTCAAGCTCAAGACCGAAACGGGGTACGCGTCGCGCTTTGGTCACCTGGTGGGATTGCACGATATCCCCGCTCCCAAGCGGCTCGAGCTCCTGCCCTATACCGTCGGCCGGGGCACGTATGACAATGCCACGCCTGGGAACCCGTTCGACAACGGGCACAGCTATTTCGGTGGCGCCGGACTCGATGTCAAGTACGGACTGACCTCGAACCTCACGCTCGACGCCGCCGTGAATCCCGACTTCGGGCAGGTCGAGTCCGACCCGGCGTTCGTGAACCTCACGACGGTAGAGCAGTTCCTCCAGGAGCGGCGGCCGTTTTTCGTGGAGGGGGCGAGCATTTTC
The DNA here is from genome assembly GCA_035943095.1 of Gemmatimonadales bacterium. Classification (GTDB taxonomy): domain Bacteria; phylum Gemmatimonadota; class Gemmatimonadetes; order Gemmatimonadales; family GWC2-71-9; genus AG41. Next base: position 21,415 of record DASZCN010000123.1, read on the forward strand.
GCGTTTGGCGGCACCGGGCCGTACATCCAATTCGGCAACACCCCGCAGTACTTCTATTCGCGCCGCATCGGGCGCGTGCCCGAGCTCGAGCCTGTGGCGCCGTCGAACGGCTTCGTCGATCTGCCGGGCCAGACCACCATCCTCGCGGCGACGAAGGTCACCGGCAAGACGCCGAGTGGATGGTCGGTGGCAGTGCTCGACGCCGTGACGGATCGAGAGCGAGCGACCTTCGATTCGAGCGGCCTCCTGTCACACGAGGACGTAGAGCCGTTTACGAACTACATCGTCGGCCGAGTGCGGCACGAAGTGGGGGGCCACACGGGATTCGGTTTCCTCGGGACCGCCGTCGATCGCCGCAACGGCAGCCCGTCGTTGGACTCGCTGCGAACCGGTGCCTTCTCTGGAGCGGCCGACTTCTACCACCGCTGGGCCAACAACGCGTACTCCGTGTACGCCTCCGTCGGGGCCACGTACGTCACCGGGGACACGCTGGCGCTGCGGCTGACCCAGGAGTCGCCGACCCGCTATTACCAGCGACCCGACGCGCCGTACCTCAGCGAGCGCTATGACCCGAAGCGGACCGCCCTCTCGGGGTTGGGCGCCGACTTCTCCGTCAATAAGGAGGGCGGGAACGCCAACTGGGGGTTCGCGCTCAGCAGCACCACGCCCGGCTTCGAGGTCAACGATATCGGGTTTCAGCGACGCACTGACCGGACGGCGGGCGACCTGTTCCTGGGCTATCGCTGGACGAAGCCCGGACGGGTGTTTCGGCAAGCGAGCGTCGCTACCGACCCCCTCGCCTTTGCCTGGAACTTTGGCGGCGAGCGGATCCAGCTGGGACGCGATGTCAACGTGTTTGGACAGCTGCTGAATTACTGGAGCGCCAATGTCTTCGCATACCAGCAGCAAAAGGGGATAGACGATCGACTCACCCGCGGGGGGCCGGCCGCCACGGCGCCGGCGCAATGGCAGGCCGGCGCGACCATCACGTCCGACACCCGCCAGCCGGTAAACGGCACCCTGAATGCCCAGTATTTCCGCGACGCAGCGGGCACGTGGTCCCTCACCGTGAGTCCCCTGATCACTGTGCGCCCCAGCGCCGCCCTGTCCCTCCAGCTCGGGCCGAGCTACGTCAAGGGTTTCACCGCAGCACAGTTCGTGACCTCCGACGCGAATGCGTCGTGTCAAACGACCTACAACACGTGCTACATTTTTGGCGAGCTGTCCCAACGACAGCTTGACTTGACGACCCGACTCAACCTTACCTTCACGCCCACGGTGAGCTTTCAGCTTTACGTCCAGCCGTTCACGTTTTCCGGGCGGTACACGAATTTCAAAGAGCTACGCGCCCCCCGAACGTTTTCCTTCAACGTGTACGGGCAGGGGACCAACCCGCCGATCACGTACGACTCGGGGAGCGCGACCTACACGGTGCACGCCCTGCCCGACACGATTCAATTCGCGAACCCCGATGCCCGCGTCCGCTCGTTTCGCTCCAATGCCGTGCTGCGCTGGGAATACCGGCCCGGATCCACCCTGTTCGTGGTGTGGTCGCAATCGCGCTTCGTCGACCTGCTCAATCCGGCCCTCGACCTGGGGCACTACGTCGCGCACGAGATGTTTTTCGACCCCCCGACCAACGTGCTCCTGGTGAAGCTGAACTACTGGCTGAGTCTGTAACCCCCTTCCGTCCAGCCCCTTCCCTTGTTGTCTTTCCCCCCATGGCTTTCTGGAATCTGCGCCGCCGCTTCGCGGCCGCGCTCGCCGGACTCATCGTCCTCGGCCTGGGGTGGGCCGCCGTCGTCGTCGCCGTGGCGCTCGCAGGTGAGCACGACCAGGCGACGACCTCGGATGCGATTGCCGTCCTCGGTGCCGCGCAATACAACGGGCGCCCCTCGCCGGTGTTCCGGGCGCGCCTCGACCACGCGGCCGCACTGTACCAGCGCGGCTTGGCGCCTGTCGTGCTCGTCACCGGGGGGGTCGGCTCCGGCGACACTTTGAGCGAGTCCGAAGTGGGGCGGCGCTATCTCCTGAAGGCCGGCCTGCCGGAGGGCGCGGTGGTCGCCCTGCCCGCGGGGACGAGCACGACAGCCTCGCTCCAAGGGGTGGCCCTTTGGTTCAGAGGTAAGGACAGTCGCCGTGTGCTCCTCGTGTCCGACGGATTCCATATGTTGCGCCTGCAGATCATCGCAAGCCGGCTCGGGCTGGCGCCCTTCACCTCTCCCGCGCCGAACTCACCCATCCGCTCGAATCCACGGCGGAACGCGGCGTACTACTTCGCCGAGGGTTTCAAGGTCCCAGTCACCTGGATCTTCAACCGCTAGAGGATCGTTATGCAGCTCGAGAGCCGCCGCGTGTACACCGGCCGGGTAGTGCGGCTCGATGTCGACAAGGTGCGGTTCCCCGATGGCTCCACGGGCCAGCTCGAGGTCATCCGCCATCCGGGCGCGTCGGCCATTATCCCGTGCGCGTCCGACCCTCGCGAGAAGGATCCAACGATCCTCCTGATCCGTCAGTTTCGCTACGCGGCGGGAGGCTTCCTCTGGGAAATTCCAGCGGGGACCCTCGAACAGGGCGAGGATCCGGAAACGTGCGCGCGGCGCGAGTTGTTGGAGGAGACGGGGGTTAGGGCCGCACACCTCGAGCGGCTCACCTCGATTTTCACCACGCCCGGCTTCACCGATGAGGTGATTCACCTCTACTTGGCGACCGGGCTCGAGCAAGGGACACCGTTGCGCGAGCGCGACGAGTTCATCGAGGTGGTCCCGCAAGCGCTTTCGGCGGTACTGGCGCGTATCAAGGCGGGCGAAGTCCGTGACGCAAAGAGCCTTGTGGCTATCCTTTATATGGCGGCGTTCGTCCTCCGGGTGTAGCAAAGCCGTGTCTCCCGAGGAGGACGGCGTGTCGAGCGGACTCGAAGTGGACGCAGGGCAAAGCCATGTAGCCGCTGAGAGTTAACAGACGGCCTGCGACGGGTACGGTTCGTGCCGTATCTATATAAGAGAGCCAACGGTCTTACGGCCGCGCACGAGAGTGCCTGGCGCGGTCCGAACTCCGGAGCCGTTCATGCGAGCAACCCTGAAGCAAAAGAGCCAGCCGGTCGTCGCGCCGCGCGCTCTCGAGCGTCGGGCGCTGCACGACCTCGATGACGGCGGGCTCGTGTTCGAGCACCTGGCGGGCGACCCCCAGGCTTTCGGAGCGCTCGTCGACCGGTATCAGACCCGGCTGCTCAACTTCATCAACCGCACGATCGGGGATCGGGAGCGCGCTGAAGACCTGGTGCAGGAAGTCTTTATTCGCGTGTTCCGCCACCTGCACCGGTTCGACCAGACCAAGAAGTTCTCGACCTGGATCTATACCATCGCGTCGAATCTCGCGAAGAACGAGCTCCGCAATCGCAGTCGGAACCCGCTCGTCCTGTTCCAGACGATCAAGAAGCACTGGGAGGCGGACCACCGGCCGCTCCAGTTCGAGGACGCAACGGCCCGGCCGGACGACCTCTACCGCAAGCGTTACCTCAAGGAAGCCGTCGATCAGTGCGTGGGCCAGCTGCCCACCCACCATCGGGCGGTGTTCGTGCTCCGCGAGCTCGAAGGAAAGAGCTACGCCGAAATTGCCGACATCACAGGATGCAATCTCGGTACGGTGAAGAGTCGGCTGAACCGCGCCCGCAATAGCTTCGCCCATCTGATCGGCCCGCTCCTCGAATAGATTGCCGGGTGTCAGGGGACTCCCCCCCTCACCCCCCGCATGTACCACCCCCTGGGGAACCCCTTACGGGCCTCCGCGGTACTAGATTGTCGCACCAATGACTTGCGCCGAATTCCTCGCACGGTATACCGACGTTCGCGATGGGCTGCTCACCGCGCCGCGCGAGCTGCGCCGCTTCGAGCGCCATCTGACCCAGTGCCCGGCCTGCCGCCGCTACGACACCGCGGTGCGACGGGGTGTGATCGCGCTGCAAGCGGCCGGCACGATCGAGCCCTCGCGCGAGTTTCGTCGCCGCCTCGACGCGCGGCTCGCCCGCGAGCGCCACGCCCTCAGCACCGTTCCCGCGCGCGCGGGCGTCGCGGCAGCCCTGTTTGTCGCGGCGGCGCTCGCCCTCGTGGCGCTGGAAGGCGTGCGGCGTCCCCCGGTCGCTCACGTCCAGGCCCTACCACCGGTTCCATTCCCCAAGCCGGTTTTGAAGACCGGCGTTCCAGTCGTGTCGTTCCAGGACCCGCGCGCAGGAGTATTCGCTGCGAGCCCGGCGCCGGACGGCCCGACCCTCGTCGAGCCCGCTTCCGCGGGGCGGTAGGCTTTCTCTCGACTCGGGGCTGCGGTAACTTCCGCCCCGTATGGGGGCGCTCACCTTGGACGTGTTGCTCCGGAGTCTGCAGCAGCGCGCGCCAGATCCCATTTATTATCTCCATGGCGAGGAGGACGTGCTGAAGGACGAGGCCGTGCGCGCCCTGCTCGAGCGCGCGGTCGAGCCGGGGGCCCGCGACTTCAACGTGGACCAGCGCGCCGCAGTGGACCTCGACCCCGAGGCGTTCCATGCGCTCGTGAACACGCCTCCGATGCTCGCCGCAACACGCGCAGTGGTGGTGCGGGGGCTCGAGGAGCTGCGTAAGAACGCCAAGGTTCGCGGGGAGATCCTCAGGTACCTCGAGTCTCCCAACCCCACGACAGTGCTTATCCTGGTTCAGGGAGCCGGCGAGCTGCCCGACCCCGAGCTCACGCGCAGGTCGACTGTCGTATTCCTCGACGCGCTCTCGCCCGCCGGCTTCGCGCAGTGGATGACGGCGCGCGCGCGCCAACTGGACCTCGCGCTCGAACCCGAAGCCGCCGAGCTGCTGCTCTCGGCCGTCGGAACCGACTTGAGCGCGCTCTCCCGCGAGCTCGAGAAGCTCGCGCCACTCGCCGCCGTCGCGCGGCGCCCGGTGACACGTGACGAGGTGGCGGCCTTGGTCGGCGTCCGTCGCGGCGAGACGCTCCAGGACTTGGTCGATGCAGCACTCGAGCGTCGGCTCGCCGCCGCCGCGCAGTTAGTCAAGCCGGTCCTCGAGCAGGCGGGCATGAGCGGCGTCCGAATGTTGAGTGCCCTCGGGAGCGCCCTCGTCGGCACGGCGCTCGCCCGCGCGGAGCTCGACCGCGGAACCCCACGCGGGCGGCTGGAGTCGGCTCTGGTGGGACACATGCGCGCCTCCCGGCCGTACGGGCTTGGCAGCTGGGACCAGACGGCGGCGCGCTGGGCGCGCTGGGCGGGGTTGTGGACGGCGGCCGATCTCGAGTCCGCCGTGCGGCTCGCGCTCGACGCCGATCGTGCCCTCAAGTCGAGCACGCTGACGGACGAGGCCGGAATCGTAGAGCAGCTCGTGATGTCGTTCACCGTGCCGGCGCGGGAGGCCGCGTGAGGTCGGTCAGGCGGTTAGGCGGTTGGGCGGTTAGAGCGGCAGTGCTGCCGCTACTAGCCGGCTATCCGGCCACGCGCCTATCCGCCCAGAGTGATACCGTCCGCGCGTCCGCGCTGCGGATCGCCCAGACACGACCGGACTCCGCTCGTGCGATGATCCGGCGGCTGGTCGCGAAACTCTCCCCACAGGATTCCCTGTACCCGGGGGCATTGTTCACAGCGGGCCGCATCGCGGCGGACGCGACGACCGCCGCCACCAGCCTCCAGCGCGTGGTGGTCGAGTACGGCCGGTCGGTTTGGGCCGACTCGGCGCTCGTGGTGCTCACGCAGCTGTACTTCGCCCAGGGCGATCCCGCAGCCACGGTCCAAGCGGCCGAGCGCCTGCGACTGGATTATCCCGACTCTCCGCTCAAGGCCCGCGCCGATTTCTGGGGCGCGCGGGCCTACTTCGATCTGAAGGATGACGTTCACGGCTGTGGCTTGATCCACGAGGCGCTGGACGGCGCCGGCGCCGACGTAGAGTTCAAGAACCAGGTCTCCTTCTACGCGTCGCGCTGCGCGCCGCTCGCAAGCGGAACGGCCACTCCGGCCCCCTCGACTTCCTCGGTCCCCCCGGCCGTGGGTGACAGCCAAACCAAGCCGACGACGTACGCGGTACAGGTGCTGGCTGTAAAGAGCGCCGCGCAGGTCGATGAGATGCTCACCCGGCTGAAGGTGATGGGCTTCGACGCCCGGGTCGTACGGGACACGAGTGGCCTGTTCAAGGTCCGCGTGGGGCGGTACGCCACGCACGACGACGCGGTGCAGGCGCAGAAGCGCCTCAAGACTCGCCTCGGCGGACAGCCGTTCGTGGTGGAGGAGTCGTGAGCCCGCGCGTCGAGACCGACACGCCCGTCATGCAGCAGTACCGCGAGATCAAGTCGCGGTACCCCGATACCGTGCTGTTCTTCCGGATGGGCGACTTCTACGAAATGTTCGAGGACGACGCTCGGCTGGCGGCCCGCGAGCTCGGTCTGACGCTCACGGCGCGGAACAACGGTGGCGCGGCGGATGTGCCACTCGCCGGCGTGCCCGTGAAGGCGGGAACCGAGTACCTGCGACGCCTGATCGCCTTGGGGCACCGCGTGGCGATCTGCGAGCAAGTGGAGGATCCCAAGCTGGCGAAGGGCATCGTGCGGCGCGAGGTGGTCGAGACCGTCACGCCCGGGAGCGTGCTCAGCGACGATTGGCTGGAGCGGGGCCGGAACAATTTCCTCCTCGCCCTAGATCCACGAAACGCGCAGGTGGGCCTGGCGGCGCTCGATCTGACCACCGGTGAGCTTCTGATCGAGACCGTCTCACCGCCCGATCTCCCCGCAGCCCTGGCGCGATACGAGGCCCTCGAGGTCGTGTTCCCCTCGGGCGCCGCGTTCGTCCTCGCTGGCGCCGTGCGTGTCGAGCGGGAAGGGTGGGAGTTCGATCCGGAGCTCGCGCGGGAGGATCTCACGCGCGCGTTCCACCTGGCGTCGCTCGACGGTCTCGGGATCGAAGCGGGCGATCGCGTGGCTCTTGGCGCCGCGGGAGCGCTGCTCCGATATGCCCGGGAGCTCAAGCCGGGTGGTCTGCCGCACGTGGCCCGCCCCCGCATCCTGCGGAGCGGCGACTTGCTGCCGCTCGACGAGATGACGCGTCGCAATCTCGAGCTGGTAGAGCCGCTCCGACCGGGGCCATCCGGAACCACCGTGCTCGATGTGCTGGACCACACGGCGACGCCCATGGGCGCCCGCCTGCTGCGCCGCTGGCTGCTCGCTCCGCTCGTCGATCCGGCGAGTATCAACGCCCGCCTGGACGCCGTCCAGGTCCTCGTGACCGACGCGCGTGGACGCGCGCGGTTGCGCGAGGCGCTGGATGGCGTCCGGGACCTGGAGCGCCTGGCGAGCCGTGCCGCGCTGGGGCGGGCCACGCCACGGGAGCTGGGTGCGTTGCGGGATTCGATCCTCAGGTTGCCCGACGTACGGGGCGCCCTCGACGGCCTGGAGGATCGTGGCCGGGCGGCGCTGCTCGAAGCAGCCGCCGATCGCTTCGATCTCCTTCAGGACCTTGGCGACGAACTCGCCCGCGCCCTGGTCGACCGCCCCCCGGCCCAGGCCGCCGACGGCGACGCGATCCGCGGGGGGTATGACCGTGAGCTCGATGAGCTCAAGGACGCCCGTGACGGCGGCAAGCAGTACATCGCCGGACTGCAGGCTCGGGAGCGCGAGCACACCGGGATCTCGTCGCTGAAAGTCGGATTCAACAAGGTCTTCGGATACTACCTCGAGGTGACGAACCCGCACCGCGACCGGGTGCCCGCCGATTACGAGCGGCGTCAAACCCTGACCGGAGCGGAGCGGTACGTGACCCCGGAGCTCAAGGCCTACGAAGCCAAGGTTCTGGGCGCCGAGGAACGAATCACCGTTCGCGAGGCGGAGCTGGTCGACGCCCTGCGCGCCCGCGTCGCCGCGGTCATCAGCCGGGTGCAGGAAACGGCGGGCGTGCTCGCGCGACTGGACGTATGGGGTGCGCTCGCCGAGCTGGCCAATCGGGACGGCTACGTCCGCCCCGAGGTGAACTCAGGACTCGTCATCGAGCTGGAGGGAAGTCGCCACCCGGTGGTCGAGCGCACGATGGCTCGCGAGGCGTTCATTCCGAACGACGTGCGCCTGGACGAGGCGGCACGGGTGATCGTGCTGACCGGCCCCAACATGGCCGGGAAATCGACGCTATTGCGGCAAGTCGGCCTGAGCGTGCTGCTCGCCCAAATGGGGGCGTTCGTCCCCGCGCGGCGCGCCGTGGTCGGAGCGGTCGACCGCCTGTTCACCCGGGTCGGGGCATCGGATAACCTGGTGCGGGGCCAGTCGACGTTCATGGTCGAGATGAGCGAGACGAGCGCCATCCTGCACGGCGCTACCGCGAGGAGCCTCGTGCTGCTGGACGAGATCGGGCGCGGAACCTCCACGTACGACGGGGTCGCCATCGCCTGGGCGGTGACTGAGTTCCTGCACAACACGATCGGGTGCAAGACGATATTCGCGACACACTATCACGAGCTCACGCAGCTGACCGAGGAGCTCGCGCACGCGCGCAACTTCAACGTCGCGGTGCACGAGGCCGGAGAGGAGATCGTGTTCCTGCACCGACTCGAGCCCGGCGGCGCGGACCGCTCGTACGGTATCCACGTCGGTCGGCTCGCCGGCCTTCCCACACCGGTGGTAGCGCGGGCGTGGCAGGTCTTGGCACTCCTGGAAGCGGGTCACCATGTGGCGCGTCAGACGCTGCCCCCCTCGCCTGATGCCGCGCAGCTCGGCCTGTTCAGCCCTCCGGCTCCGCCGCATCCCCTCCTGGCGGAGCTCGGCGATCTGGACGTGAACGCGCTCTCGCCGCTCGAAGCGCTGAACCGGCTCGCGGCGTGGAAGAAGCAGCTCGCGGAGGGAGCGTGACGACCTGGCGAGTCGTTCTCGCCAGCATGCTCGCCCTAGGAGCGGGTTGCCGCAGCACGCCGCCGCCCGACGACGCGGGTGGAGGGCCCGGCGGCGCCCCAGCCGATCAGGAGCCGCCCGTGGCTATCAACGGTGATTCGCCGATCCAGTACCCGCCGCGGCTGTACGATCAGAAAGTCGAGGGCGACGTGGTGCTCCGCCTGTTCGTCGATTCGCTCGGACGTATGCTGCCCGAGTCGAGCCGCGTGGCGGAGTCGAGCGGCTATCCCGCCCTCGATTCGGCTGCGCTCACGGGGGCGCGCCGGCTGCGGTTCGCGGCCGCGCGGCGTCACGGCCTGCCGATCGCCACCGCGTTTCTCCAGCCGGTGGAGTTCCGGCACCCGCAGTCCGGAAACGCGGTATCGCGGGGCGAGCCGGACACCACGGCGCCCCGGCCCGCACCCGCTCCCGTTCGGGCACCGCGCCCCTCCCCGCCCCCCCCACCGGTTCGCCCAACACCCCGCGACACCACACCCGCCCGGCGGGATACCTTGCCCGGCAAGGTGGACACGAGTCGCGCCCGGACGGACACCGTGCCCGCGAAGCCGGACACGAATGGCCCCCCACACTAAGCCATACGGCAACATCCTCGAGACGATCGGCTGGACTCCTCTGATCCGGCTGAACCGGGTCACGCAGGGCATCCGCACGCCGCTGTACGCGAAGGCCGAGTTCTTCAATCCGGGCGGGTCCGTGAAGGACCGGATCGGGGTGGCGATGATCGAGGCAGCCGAGCGGGAAGGACGCTTGAAGCCGGGTGGCCTGATCGTGGAAGCGACGTCGGGAAACACGGGTGTGGGACTCGCGCTGGCGGCCGCCGTGAAGGGCTACCGCTGCATCTTCACGATGCCGGACAAGATGTCGCAGGAGAAGGCGCGGCTGCTGCGCGCGCTCGGGGCCGAGGTGATCATCACGCCGACCGCCGTGCCGCCGGATCACCCCGAGAACTACCTGATGAAGGGCCGCGCGATTGCCGCGGCGCATCCCAACGCCATCTTCGCCGACCAGCACTACAATCCGGTCAATCCCGAAGTGCACTACCGCACGACCGGTCCCGAGCTGTGGGAGCAGACCGAAGGAAAAATCACCCATTTCGTATGCGCGCCCGGGACGGGCGGTACGGTGAGCGGCGTGGGGCGATTCCTGAAGGAGAAGAACCCCCGCGTCCGGGTGGTGGCGGGTGACCCGGCCGGCTCGATCTACACGGAATACGCTCGCACGCACCGGAAGACTGAAGGCCACCCCTACAAGGTCGAGGGGATCGGGGGGGACAAGCTCCCGACGTCGCTCCACTGGGACGTGATCGACGAGTGGATCACGGTGTCCGACAAGGACGCCATGCTCATGGCGCGGCGCTTGGCCAAGGAGGAAGCGCTATTCGCCGGTGGCTCAACCGGCGTCAACGTCGTAGCGGCGCTCGACGTGGCGCGCCGGCTCAATGATCCCGGGGCGCTCGTCGTCACCGTGCTCGCCGATACCGGCGAGCGCTACCTGTCGAAGGTCTTCAACGACGAATGGCTACGGGAGAACCAGATCCTCGAAGCGGAGCGGGTTTCCGTCGCGGCGCTGCTCGACGCTCGGAACTCGGGTGCGCCGCCGCTCATCTCCGTCGCCCCCACCGCGACGGTGCGACAGGCATTGAACTTGATGAACACCTACAACGTGTCCCAACTGCCCGTGCTCGATGGCGGTGACGGCGTGGGCGCGGTCTCCGAGCAGGCGCTGATGGCCCGCGCGCTCGAAGATCCGGCGACGCTCGACCGGCCGGTCGAGGACGTGATGGACGGGCCGTTCCCGGTGGTCGACGCGGATCTCCCGGTGGAGCGGCTCACGACCCTCCTCTCGCGCGAGACGCCCGCGGCACTGGTCCGGCGTGACGGGACGATCGCGGGAATCGTCACCCGCTACGACGTGCTCCACCAGCTCGCCGGGATCCGTTGATGCGAGTCACGGTGATCACGGGCGGCGCGACCGCCGAGCGCACCGTCGCGTTCGCCGGCGCCGCGCAGATCGTAGAGGCGCTGCGTGGCCGGGGGCATACGGTGGCGGTGGTGGACACGGTCACGGGGCTCCTGTCCTCGGCGGAGGAGGCCCGGCTGCTCACGACCGCCGTCGGCCGGGTACCGCCCGTCGTGGGAGACCTGGACGACCGCGAGCGCGCGATGCTCTCAAACGGGCTCGCGGGCCTCGCTCCGATCCGCGACGCCGATGTGCTGCTCTTGTGCCTGCACGCGGGCCGGGGCGAGGGGGGGACGCTCCAGGCCGTCCTCGACGTCATCGGCGTGCCCTACACCGGGAGCGGCGCCCTCGCGAGCGCGCTCGCGATGGACAAGGATCTCTCGAAACGGCTGTTCCGGGCGGCCGGCGTGCCCGTGCCGGCCTGGTTCATGGCGCCGGTCGGCGCCGACGACGTCACGACTGCGTTGGGTTGGCCCGTGGTCGTGAAGCCTTCCCGCATGGGCTCTTCCGTGGGGATGACCCTGGTCAAGAACGCCGAAGGCCTCGACCCGGCCGTCAGACTGGCCCGGACGTACGATGTCGAGGTGATGGCCGAGCAGTTCATCCCCGGGAGGGAGTTGACGGTCGGGATCATCGGGGACGTGCCGTTGCCGGTGGGCGAGATCATACCGAAGCACGAGCTGTTCGATTACGAGTGCAAGTACACGCCGGGGATGTCGGACGAGATTTTCCCGGCAAAGCTGGACACGGCCCTGACACGCCAGTTGCAGGAGCTCGCCCTCGCAGCGCACCGGGCGCTCAAGCTTGGAGGGTACTCACGCATCGACTTCCGGTTGAGCCCCGACGGGGACATCTTTTGTTTGGAGGCGAACACGCTTCCCGGCATGACGCGAACCAGCCTCCTCCCGCAGGCCGCCCGGGCCGCGGGGATCGAGTTCCCGGAGCTGTGCGAGCGGATTTGCCGCCTGGCCGGGAACCCGGGGAGCGCGCGCGGGGGATAAGTATCTGATGGGCCCGCAGCGGATGTTCGGCATGACGCCGTGGGTGCGGCGACTGATCGTCGCCAACCTGGTCGTCTTCCTGCTTCAGTTGACGATCTTCGTGAACCCGTGGTTCGAAGCGACGTTCGGGTTCGCGCCGCTCGGCGCCGTGGCGCGGCCGTGGACGTTCCTCACCTACATGTTCCTCCACGCCAATTTCCTCCACCTCGCCGTGAATCTCCTGGCGTTGTTCGTATTCGGACCGCAGGTCGAGGAGCGGATGGGCGGCTGGTCATTTCTGGGATACTACCTGCTGTGCGGGCTGGGCGGGGCGGGGT
>DASZCN010000124.1:0-7094 GCA_035943095.1 Gemmatimonadales bacterium
CCCCCGCCCCATCTCAAGGGACGCATCACGCAGTCTCTACTGGACCGGGGGTTGCTGCGAAGCACGAGACCCGTCTGGCGCCCGCTCGCGCTGGCGGTCGGAGCGATAGCCGCGGCGCTCCTCCTGTTCGCGACGGGTGAACGCATTGGCCGCCACGCAGGTCTACCGGTGGCAGACACCCGCCCCAGCTACCTGCTGCTGTTGTACGCCGGACGCGACTTCCATCTCGACCGGTCAGTCTACGAGGCCAGGGCCGAATACGATGCCTGGGCGGTAGGCGTGCGGGCGCGCGGCGTGGGGATCCATGGGACGGCGCTCGCCAACACCGCACACCTCCTTCGCAACACGCCACAGGGGGTGCGGGTCGAATCAGGGGACGGGGCGACCGCTCAGGGAACGATCGACGGGTTCTTCATCGTTCGCGCGACCGACGAGGCAGAGGCCGTGGCGATCGCGCGTACCTGCCCGCACCTGCGCCACGGTGGGTGGATCGCGTTGCGACCGATCATGCCGACGTAACGTCATGATCATGCGCAGCGCGGACCCGCCTGCAAAACGGCTCTCAGGAGCGACGCAGGGTCTCCGGGTGAGCCTCGTCACCGACCCGGCCGGCCTCGTGGAGTCGCCGCCGTGCGACGGCGTACGCGTCTGCATCCACGCCGGCCCGCCGGTGTATGCCGTCTGCCGGCACGGGAGCCAGCAGCACCGTGGCACGATCATGTTCGGCGACGTGGACATCATCCCGCCACGAACCGCGGCGTCCTGGGAGCTCAACGGACCCGACGTCGACCTCGTGGTGACGATCGACGAGGCGCTGCTGCGCACCGTCGTGCAAGATGGTCGTCGCGACCCGCGCGGCCTCGAGATTCGCAGCCGGTTTCAAATCCGCGATGCCCGGATCGAACACATCGGCTGGGCGCTGATGGCAGAGATGGAAAGTGGGTATCCCAGCGGCGAGCTGTACCTCGAAGGCCTGGCCGTTGGGCTGGCGGCGAGCATCGTGCAGAACCACAGCAGTTTCGCGCGAGATCCGTCGCCGGTGCGGGGCGGGAAGACGGCTCGCCGCCTCAGGGAGGCGACGTCCTTCATTGAAGACAACCTGGGGCGCCGCCTCGCGCTCGGTGATATCGCGCGGGCCGCCGGATGGAGCGTCTCGCACCTGACCCCACAATTCCGGCGGTCGATCGGGATGTCGGTGCATCAGTACGTGATTCGTCGCCGAGTGGACCGCGCCGCGGGATTACTTCGCACCGGGACGTTGTCGGTCAGTCAAGTGGCGGTCGAAGTCGGCTTCTGTCACCAGAGCCTCCTGGCCAGGCACATGCGTCGTCTCCTGGGCGTCTCGCCGCGCGACCTGAGAGAACGCGCGTCCTAGTCGGGAGATCTACTTCAGACGGGCCTCGGGGATCGTCGGCTCGAACAGCTCAATCGGATTGCCGGACGGATCCTCGTGAACCCGAGCAACTTGGTAAAGAACGCGATCGCGGCGTCCGCGTCGTGGACGATGTACCGGACCTGAACGGTAGCCATGTTCATTCAGTATTCCCCGAGCACGCCCCACCCGATCGGGAACGTCGAATCGCTTGACCTGACGATCAGGCATCCATAGGCCTCCTTGGTCGCGATCGTGGCGGAGAGCGAGCCGGGCTCAGCGCGGGGCGGGCGGACCTCCGGTTCCTCCCTGCGGCCCGCCACTCGCGCCCGGTCCGAACGCGGCGTATGCGGCGAAGAAGCCGACTAACGACGCGCCGGCGAGCAGTACGGTCTTGCCATTCGCCGCGTGGCGTTCTTCCACGTCGCGAACGAACTCGCCAGGGATCGCTACCGATTCACCCTTCCACTCGAAGATCTCACCCCTGCGGTTCTCGACGGCCGCGACAGACACGACGAGCCCCCGCTCGGTGGCGCTCAGGAATCGCCCCCGGACCACCAGGATGTTGGGCCCGATGTACTGGGCCAGCTCCTCAGATCCCGACTCGGTGAGGGTCACCGCGACGTACGTCGAGGGCATCAGCTGGGACCGCCGGAGCGGCGTGTAGTTGAAGCAGGCCGTCACTACCAGCGCGACCGCGACTATGACGGCCATACGGGAATGAGTCACGCCTGCCTCCAACGCACCGCAGGTCCCGCAACGTGCAGAGGAGTGGACCCTACCGCGGATCCACTCCATCATGCACGCCCCTCGAACGTCACACTCCGAGGATTACCGTGAATTGTCGTTCTCGCACGCGTGCACGTCCCCTTTGTTGCGGAAGCCGTGCGTCGCGAACTGCACGTTCGGCGTCGGCACGTTCGGGTTCACGTTCCGTTCGGCCTGCGGATAGAGAATCCGCCCCGGGACGTTCTGGAACCCTTGCGCGTTGGCAGAGTGCACCAGGGCCGGAATGCAGGTCCGCCGGTAGTCGTTGATCGACTCCATGTTCTGGAACATGGCGGCGTATTTCTCGATCATGATCGAGTCGAGCAGCTGCGCGCCCGTGAGACCGGCCAGTGGACTGAGCGGGACGACGGCGCGCGCGTTGTTCAAATGCGTCAGAGCGAGCGCGTCATTGCCGGTCTGGTTGTACGCCTCCGCCAGGATGAGCTCGTTCTCCAGGTAGCTGACGTACGGCATCCGCGCGGTCGCGGTGAAGCGCGCCGGCAAGCAGTTGAACTGCGACACCGGTGGCGGTGGCGGGGTGTTGAAGTCGTCCCCGACGTACGGCAGCCCGCGATTGATCCAGGTGAGGTTGCTGTCCGGCGTCGTCGCACCGGCAGTGGTCGGCCACGTCGGCTGCGTGAACCCCGAGCGGTTATGCCCAGTATCGACAATGGCGGTCACCTGCTCCATGTTGCCGTTCGGGTCGAGGATGGCCGCGTTCACCGAGTACCTCGTGGTGTCCTTCCACGACGCGGTCGTCGCTTTACAGTAGTAACGCGACAGCCGCGGATCGCCGCGCGCTTTCAGGATGTCGATCAGCGCCTTCCCGCCCTCCAAGTCCGTGCCGAACCCCGAGCTGATCTGGAACTGCGCCCACATGTTGCGCTCGGACGTGGCCGTCGTGTGGAATGAGGCGAAGTCGCTCGCGCCCGAGGGATCGCTGATGCCGTTCGTGGCCGCGGCGATCGCCGCGGTGTATGCCGGCGTCCCGAGCGACTCGGCGGTGTGCATGTAGTACCGGGCCTTGAGCGTCCAGGCGATCTGCGCCCACGCCGCTTTGTCGCCCTCGAGCACCAGGTCGTTCACTCCCGGACCCCCGCCCGACTTCCCCAGATTGGCGATGGCGGTCGTGAGCAACGTCTGCAGATTGCCCAGGATCACGAACCGGTCGTCGAGCACCGGGTCGGTCTTGCCGGACACGGCCTCGCTGTAGGGCACGTCGCCCCACATGTCCGAGACCGTCCCCATGGTGAGCGCTTCCCAGATCTGGGTGATCCCCAGCCAGACACTGTCTCCGCTGGCGGCGGTGAGCGCCTCGACCTTCTTGATGTCGATGAGCCCACCGCCGTCGTAGAACGAGATCCAGTCCGCGGCGCCGATGCCCCCCTCAGCGACGACGTACTGCGCTCCGTTCTGGACGAACCGGCTGTTGCCCGCCGAGCAGGCCTGGACCCACGTGCACATGAACATGGCGGTGAGGCCTTCCTGCACCGCGAACTGGCCCGCCTGCACGCCGACGAACAGCTGCTGGGCCGATGCGTTCGTGGGCAGGTTCGGGTTCTGGGACAGGGTGTCCCCGGTCAGGAATGAGTCACACCCCGCCGTCCCGAGGACGAGCGCGAGACACGCGAGCGCGACGTATGTCTTGCGATACATAGGTCGTTCTCCTCGGGTTAGTGGTTCAAGGTGACCGAAAACACGAACGAGCGTGTCTGCGGATTGTTGAAGTAGTCCTGGCCGCCGGCGCCGATATTGGCGGAGATGGCGCCGCCCAGGTTCGTTTCCGGGTCGTAGCCGGTGTAGTTCGTCCACGTCTTCAAGTTCCGCCCGCTGACGCGCAGGTCGATGCTCGAGAAGCCGAGCGAGCGCTGCACCCAGGGCGCATCGAGCGTGTAGCTGAGGGAGATCTCGCGGAGCTTCACGAAGCCCGCGTCCTCGATGCACGGTTCGTCGATCCCGATGAACGGGCAGGCCACCACGTTGCGATAGAAGTACTCACCGATAGAGACCGTCTGTCCCGCTCCCGGACCGACGACCGGGCCGTCATACCAGCCGCCCTGCCCGAAGATCTTGGGATTGCCGGTACAGGACGTCGGGTCGTTGCGGTTGGTGCACACAGCCCGCTGCTGTGTATCACCGTGGGTGCCGTAGCTCCACAGGGCGCCCTTGGGGCCGTTCCAGATCTGCCCACCATGCCGGATGTCGAGCAGCCCCGAGACCTGCAGTTTCTTGTAGCGGAACGCCGTCCGAACGCTGCCCGTCCAATCGTAGTTCGGGTCCTGCACGATCCGCGGGTCCTGGTCCTCCAACGGATAGCCATCCGGGCCGATGTACAGGGCACCCTTCGGCTTGCCAGCGCAGATTTGTCCCATCGTGGTATCGGTGGGGGTCGACCCGACCACCGACGCCGAGTTGGACGATATCCCGCACCGGAGGAACCCGTTGCCCAGATACACACCGACCGGCTGGCCCACCATCGCGACCTGGTTGTTGAAGTCCCCGATCGAGATGAATTGCTCGCCACCGAGCGAGAGCACCGTGTTCCGGTTCCGGGCCCACTGCAGCCCCACCTCCCACCCGTAGTCCGCTTGTTGGAGCGGTCGCACGTTGAGCGACGCTTCCCAGCCGCGGTTCCGCATGGTTGCGGCGTTGGCGCCTTCCTGGAAGAACCCGCTCGAGGGGTTCAGCGGCTGGAGCAGGATGATGTCGGCCGACTTCTTGTTGTACCAGGTGATGCTGGCGTCGGCCTTGTCCTTGAAGAACCCGAGGTCCAGGCCCGCCTCGAATTCCTTCGAGCGCTCCGGCTTCAACGCCTGCGCCGGCTGCAGCTCCGAGCGGGTCACCAAGCCCCCGATGCCGTTCTGCGTCGGGGTGTTGCCGGTCCCCTGCGAGATGCCCCCGAGCAGGCCGTTGGTATACGTGAGCGACGTGAGGTACGGCAACGGCTCCTGACCCGCCTCGCCGTACGCCACGCGTGCCTTGCCGTACGACAGCCACGACTGCTCCCCGATCGCCTTCGTGAACTCCCACGCCACGCTCCCCTTCGGGAACCAGCTCCGCAGGTTCGACGCCCCGAAGGTCGACGAGCCGTCGTTGCGCAGTGCAGCGATCAAGTGCAGCTGGTTCTTCACGTCGAGGCCCGCCTGCCCGAACCAGGATGCGTCATGGATCACGGTCTCCTGATCGAGTGGCGGGTCCTGCGTCACCGTGTTCGACAGCTTGAACGGCTGCAGGGCGACCAGCGTCCGCCCCACGGTCCCCAGCTGGCGGTTGTTGCGGGCGTCCAGGTTCTGCCCGAGCGTCACCGATCCGCCCAAGTTCTCGTTGATCGCGTAGTTCGCGGTGGCCGTGAGGTTGTGATCGATCTGATAGTTGACGATCTTGCCCTCGACCACTCGCCCGAACGTGCACGGGGCCGACGAACTCACCGGGCAGCCTTCGAGGCGTTCGTCCGTCCAGTAGTCCGCACCCAGGGTGTAGTTCACCTTCAGCCACGCGACCGGCAGGTACTCGGCATTCACGTTGCCGTACACGCGGCCTACCGTCGAAGAGTTCACCTGCTCGTACGCGGTCCAGAACGGGTTATCGAACGTCCGGTCGTCGAACAGCGACCCATCGGTTGGATGCTGCAGGCGATAGCTGCGCTCCTGCGGTCCGGCATTGGTTTGGACCAGGTACGGCATGTTGTTCCAATCCGGCGGGCTGCGGAGATCGCCGAGCTGGATGCCGTTGGTGTTGTTGCCCCGCTGGGTGAAGCGGCCGCGCGTATCGGCGAACGACAGGTCCGCCCCGAGCTTTAGGTTGTCGATCACCCGGTGCGAGCCCTTGAAGCGCACGGTGCTGCGGTTGAACACGTTGTTCGGCCCGACGATCACGCCCTGATCGTGGTTGTAGTCGCCCGACAGATAGAAGGTGGTGCGGTCGTTCCCACCCGACACCGTGAAGCCGTTATCGAGTGTATGGCCGACCTGATAGATCTCGTTGGCGTGGTCGTAGATGGGCGCCCCGGCCGGAATCGGCGGGCCCCACGACCGGGCGCAACTCGACGTTCCCGGCTGGTCGCAGGCGCCCCCAAGCGTGGTGTCGGCATGGAGGCCGTTGGTGCCCTGCCCGTACGCGGTCTGCAGCGGATAGGTGTGGTTGATATCGTTGAACGAGGAGGAGGACCGGAACGTGAAGTGGGTCGGCCCCGAGCGCCCGGACTTGGTCGTGATCAGCACCACCCCCGCCGCCGCCCGCGCGCCATAGATGGCGCTCGCCGCCGGGCCCTTCAGGATCTCGACCGACTCGATGTCGTTCGGATTGATATCCGCCGCCCGGTTCGTCGAGACGGTGCCCTCGGTCTGGCCCGCCGTGAGGAGGGCGCCGCCGGCGTCATCCGGGGCGTTGAAGTTCGACGTCGAGAACGTCGAGTTGTCGGAGGGCACACCGTCGATGACAAACAGCGGCTGGTTGTTGCCCATCAGCGTGCTGATCCCGCGAATGTTGATGAACGCGCCGGCGCCCGGGTCGCCCGACTGCTGGACCACCGTCACGTTGGGCGCCTTGGCGGCGAGCGCCTCGACCATGTTCGTCTCGCTCGCCTTTTCGATCTGATCCGCCGCCACGTTGTTGCGCACGTTCCCGAGCGCGTTGGCGGCCGCGCTCGTCCCCGCGCCCGTCACGACCACTTCGCCGAGCTGCAGCGGATTGGCCGCCAGCACGAAGTCGTGCGCCCCCGCACCCGACGTCAGCGTGACTTGGGCGCTCTGCGACTTGTAACCCAGGCGCCGCGCCACGAGTACCACAGTTTGGCCTGAGACGCGCGCCCCGGGGACGACGACGATAAAGCTGCCGTCATCTCTGCTGAGACCGCCCAGGCCCATCGAGGGAATCGCGACCTCGGCCTGCCCGAGCGGGAGGCCGGCGTCGCTCGCCACCTTGCCCGTGATGGTCACCGGCTCCTGCGCCATCA
>DASZCN010000125.1:0-23729 GCA_035943095.1 Gemmatimonadales bacterium
TCTCGGGCGCGGTGGTGAACCCCAGCGCCTTCCGCGAGCTGTTCCCCGACCTGCAGGTGGCCGACTTCCCGTTCCGAGCTCCCGTGACGAAGGAAGCCGTTCGCCTGCTGACGTCGCGTCGGGCATTCACCCTTCCCACACCGCCCACGATGCACAACGCCGGTAACTACGTCGCCTCGCTGTGCGAAATCGTGCGGTGGCTGGGCACGCGGGCCGAGGCGCTGGGCGTGAACCTGTTCACCGGGTTTCCGGCCGCGAGCCTCCTGGCCGACGGAGCGCGCGTGGCGGGCGTCCGCACCGCTGCGACAGGCCTCGACCGCGACGGTCGACCGCTCGCGAACTTCCTCGCGCCCAATGATCTGGTCGCCGAGGTGACGGTGCTGGCCGAGGGCACGCGAGGAACGCTGTCGCAGGCGTGGCTCGAATGGCAGCGCGTCGGCGCGACGAACCCGCAGATTTACGCGCTCGGTGTCAAGGAAATCTGGGAGACGAAACGGCCGCTCGACACGATCGTCCACACGCTGGGATGGCCGCTCCCCACCGACGCGTTCGGGGGGAGCTTCATGTATCCGCTCGAACCCAACCTCGTGGCCCTCGGTCTGGTGGTCGGCCTCGACTACCGGGATGCCGGCCTCGACGTCCACGCGCTCCTGCAGCGGATGAAGCGGCACCCGTCGTTCCGCCAGTACTTGGAGGGTGGCGAGATGGTCGAGTGGGGCGCCAAGACCATCCCCGAAGGCGGGTACTACTCGATCCCGGAGCGGCGGTCGGGCGAGGGCGTCGTGATCCTGGGAGACTCGGCCGGTTTCGTGGACGTGCCGTCTCTCAAGGGCATCCACTACGCGATGCAGTCGGGGATCTTCGCTGCACGGGCCATCTTCGCCGCTCTCGCGGTGCACGACCCCTCGGCTGCGCACCTCGCCGAGTACGACCGGCTCGTGGATGGATCGTTCATCATGAAGGACCTGTATCAAACCCGAAACATGCGGCTGGCGTTCAAGGATGGGTTTTACATCGGGGGAGTGAAGGCGGCGCTCATGAGCGCGACGGGCGGTCGGATACCGGGCGGAAGAATCGCGATGGAGGGCGACGCGGACGTGGAGCGTCACCTAACCCCGGGCGCGAGCGCGGGGATAACGGCGGACGGCAAACTGACCTTCTCCAAGGTCGACGCGGTGTTCAAGTCGGGCAACGCGACCAGGGACACGATCCCGGTGCATCTCACGGTAGGGAAGGACGTGCCGGCCAACGTGGCGGAGTTCTACGCGCACATGTGTCCGGCGGGCGTGTACGAGGTGGCGCACGGCATGCTGCGCATCAACGCGCCCAACTGCGTGGACTGCAAGGCGACGGACGTCTTGGGCCCGCGCTGGATGCCGCGGGAGGGAGGTAGCGGGCCGAAGTACAAGCGGATGTGAGCGTGGCGGGCCCTCCCCGCTACAGTCCCGCCATCTTGATCCCGTCGATGATGAACTGCACCGCGATGGCACACAGCACCAGCCCCATGAGCCGTGTGAGGATGCGCATCCCCGTCTGGCCAAGGCGCCGCTCCAGCCGTGTGGCTGCGGCGAGCGTCACGTAGCACAGGAACGCCGTCAACGCGACGGCCGCGTACACGCCGATTGCGGTCACGGGGCTCTTCGACGCGCCCGCGAGGACCATCACGGTGGAAATCGCACCTGGTCCGGCGAGCATGGGAACACCGAGCGGCATGATCCCCACGTCTTCCTTCTCGATCCCCTCGGCTTTTTCAACCGGCGTTTCCTTCTGCTGGCTGCGGCGCGCGGAGACCATGTCCAGAGCGTTGAGTCCGATGAGCACGCCGCCCGCGATCTTGAACGCCCCGATGGTGATGCCGAACAGCCTGAAAATGAGACTCCCGCCGAGCGCGAAGGCGGACAGTGTCACGAGGCACGTCCAGGCGCCACGTTGGGCCATCTTGCGGCGCGCCTCGGGTGGGTCCCGGGCGGTCATCGCGAGAAACGTCGGGACGGCGGTGAGGGGATCGACGATGAACAGCACCGACGTGAAGATGAGGAAGAGCTCCTGCAGCGTCTTCAGCATGCCGGTCACATGGCGACCTGCACCACCCGGTCCTTGCCGGCCTGCTTCGCGGCATACATCGCTTGATCGGCCTTTCGCAGCAGCTCGTCGCTCCCCGCCTCGGTGCCGGACACCGCCACGACCCCCACGCTCGCGGTCACCGAGGGGGTGCCTCGGAACACGGTGCGGATGCCCGCGACCAGGCGGGAGGCGGCGGCGTGCGCCACGTCCCCGTCCGTCTCGGGCATGAGCACGCCGAATTCGTCGCCGCCCAGCCGACCCACGACGTCGGCCTGACGCACGGCACCGCGCATCGCATCCGCGACGAGCCGGAGCACGGCGTCGCCAGTGGCGTGGCCGTGCGCGTCGTTCACCTTCTTGAAGTCGTCGAGATCCAGGTAGATCAGGGCCAGCGGCCGCCCGTACCGCCGGTTGCGCCCCAGCTCCTGCGTGAGCTCATGGGAGAAGGAGCGCGCGTTGAGGACGTTGGTCAGAGGATCGTGCGTCGCCAGCTGGGCGAGCTTGTCCTGGGTTCGCCGGAGCTGGGACAGCCCGGCGATCGCCACGCCCACGACCGCCAGATAGGCCAGCTCGTTCAAGAGGCGGAGCTGGAGCGGCGTCGTGTCGGGCATCTGGTCGATGCCGATGCGGAACCGGAGCAGGCTGGTAGCGGCCGCGAAAGCGATCCCCCATCCCGTGCCCTCCATCCACGTGGCGAGCAGCACGGGAATCACGTACAGGATGCCAAGCCGGAGCTCACCGGGCGTCCGCACGTTCAGGACGTAGACTCCCGCGACCAGCGCGGCGACGAGAAACAGCCGCAGGGTACGAACGAGACGCGGGCGGGCGGTCACCTAAAAGGGGGCCTCGGCGACGTGGTGCGGATCGTCGAGCAGCAGGGCCGTCAGGGTCTCCCCAGCGGGGACCGCGGGCCGGTCCTCGGGCACGATGAGGAGCGCGTTCGCACGAGCCATGGACGTGAGGATGCCGGAACCCTGCGGGCCAGTCAAGCGCGCCGTGAGGCGTCCGTCCGGGCCCTCCGGCTTGACAACCGCGCGGAGGAAGTGCCGGAGTTTCGGGCCGAGCGTGATCGGCTCCCCCACGCACACCGGGACGGTGCGGCGGAACGGCAGCCGATGGCCGAGGAGCCGGCGCATCGTGGGCCGAACGAACAGCTCGAACGTGACCATAGCGCTCACCGGATTGCCCGGCAGACCGATCCACGGCTTCCCGTGGAGCGCGCCGAACCCGACCGGCGCGCCTGGCCGCATGGCGATACGCCACAGCATGATCTCGCCGCCGAGCTCGGTCAGCACCTCGCGCACCAGGTCGTGCTCGCCCACACTCACCCCCGCGGTGGTGACGAGGAGATCCGTCCCGCGCGCGGCGGCGAGCCGTTCCCGGAGGCTCTCCGCCGTATCTCGGGCCACCCCGAGGTCGACGGGAATGCCGCCGTTTCGTTGGATGAGGGCGCGGAGCGTGTACGAGTTCGACGTGGCCACCTTCCGTCCGGCGAGGATCTCATCGGCCCGGTCCAGGTCGACGATCTCGTCGCCCGATCCCATGAATGCGACGCGCGGGGCATCGTGCACGAGCGGTTGGGCGTGGGCGATGGACGCGAGCACGCCGAGTTGCGCCGGGCCGAGGGGTGTGCCGGCCTCGAGCACCACGGCCCCCTTCCGGATGTCTTCGCCCCGATGGCGGACGTTCTTCCGGGCGTCGCGTCCGCGGACCACGGTCACGTGTCCAGGAGCGGCCGGCTCGGTGTCCTCCTGGCGCACCACGGTGTCGGCGCCGGCGGGAAGGGGAGCGCCAGTGAAGATCCGGGTGACCTCGCCCGGGCGGATGGGTTTCGTGGGGAATTGGCCGGCGGCGACCGCTTCCACTACAGCGAGGGTGACCTTGGCGTCGGGTCCTGCCCCAGCGCGTTCGATATCCGCGGCGCGCGCAGCGTAGCCGTCCATCGCGGAATTGTCCCAGCCGGGAAGATCGATGGGGCTCGACACATCCTCGGCGAGGACGCGGTCGAGCGCCTCGCGGAGCGGCCGGCGCGCCGCGGGAAGCGGTGCCATGTGCTCGAGGATTTGCCGCGCCGCCTCGGTCGGGGTCAGCATATCAAGGCGGGAGGATCTTTGCCCGGTCCCACGCGAGGTTGGCGAGCGTGACCAACCAGGCGGTATCGGAGAACCGGAAGACCGGAAAATCGTCGGCCCGGTAGGCGGGATGGTCCGTGAGCATGGCCACCCAGTCGGCCGAGTTGTGCACGGCCGGGTCGAAGACCGGATCGGGGCCCGCCGCGAGGCGGTACACCTCGATCTTGGGGAGAGACGCTCCCTTGAATCCCTCGACCAGCACGATGTCCGCCCCCTGCAGATACCGGCGCGCCAGCCCCACCGGCTCGGATTCCCGCTCGGTCTTCTCCCACAAGACGCGCTGGCCCGGGCCTTCCATGAGCACGCGCTCAGCGTGCCCCTCGTGCCAATGCCGCCAGGAGTCCTTGCCCCGCTGGTCGGTGTCGGCGGGATGCGTGCCGTGCTTGATCGTCATCACATGAAACCTGCGGCGCACGAGCTCCGCGGCGAGCGCCACGAGCAAGGTGGTCTTACCGGCATTCTTCCGCCCGATGATGGAAATCATCCGCGTCGCCGCCACGCCGCCTCCGCCCGTTCCAGATCCGCGGGAGTGTTGACGTTGAAAAACAGCTCGTCGGGATCGCCAAACGCCCGGACACGCTCGAGCGGTAGTGTACCGACCTTCACATCGGCGTGGAAGCCGATGGCCCGCAAGTCGCCGCGCTCGAGCTGCCGCTCGATGGCCGGACCGCAGGCGGGACCATAGACGGCGCACAGGGGCTCGACCCCACGACGACCGTCGCTCTCGGGCAGAAACGCATCCCACCCCTCGCTCGTCGCCCCCGTCACTAGCGCCGTGAGCAAATCCGTCGTGAGAAACGGCATGTCCCAGGCGACGCACAGCACTGGGCCCCCCCCCCGGCCCGACACGACGGCGGTATAGATGCCTCCCACGCTCCCGCAGTCTCTGCGCACGTCGGGAATCGTCCGGAGGTCAGGCCGCCAGCCGCCCGCGTCGGGCGCGTTGGCCACGAGCAGGGGAGGCTCGCCGGTGACCGCGGCGACGGCATCGACCACGCGGTCGAGGATCCGCCGCCCGCCCAGCTCCACGAGTCCCTTGGGACGTCCGCCGTAACGGCGGGCGGCACCGCCCGCCAGGACGGCGCCGCGCACGCTCACCCTCCGAGCGCCCGATGGTCCACCATCAAACAGCGGTCCATCACGAACGGGATGCCCGCCGCCTGCGCCCGCTGCCGGCCGGCTTGGTCCACCACGCCCATTTGTAGCCAGATCAGCCGGGGGGACGGCCGGAGGCGGATCGCTTCGTCGACGATCGGACCCGCGAACTGGCTGCGTCGAAAGACGTCTACCACGTCGATCGTGTGATCGGCGGCGGCCGCCGTCAGCGTGGGATAGCTGCGCTCGCCGAGAATCGTGTCGTGGTGCGGGTTGACGGGCACGATCCGGAAGCCGGCGCCCTGGAGGTAGCGCGCCACGCCATGGCTCGGCCGCTCGGGCGAGGGTGACAGGCCCACCACGGCGATCGTCCGGGTCGGCGCCCCCGGCCCCCCGTCGAGGATGCCGTGAAGCTCCTCGGCCGTCACGCGTCCGGCCGATGGATGTGTGGATTGCCGCTCACCGCCCGTCCGACCAGCACGAGCCCCGAGCGCCGCCCGATCGTGAGCGCGAGCGTGGACGGCACGCTCGGCGTCGCCACGTACGCCACCCCGGCACGCGCCGCCTTGTACGCCAGTTCGGCCGAAACGCGGCCTGTGACCAGTAAACCGCGTCCGACGATCGGCTCGCGCGCGATGACCGCCGCGCCGATCGCCTTGTCCACGGCGTTGTGGCGCCCAATGTCTTCTGCGTGGAAGAGCAGCCGCTCGTTGTCCGTGAGTGCCGCGGCGTGAATGCCGCCCGTCTCATTGTACCGCTCGCCTCGGGCGAACAGCTCCTTGAACAGGGCGCGCAGCCGCTCAGGGGGGGGCGGCTCCCCCCGCGCCGGCACCCGGGCGTGCGCGACCGCATTGGGATCGGCGAGGAATGTCGAGACGGCACCGCATCCCGAGGCCAGTACTCGCCTCCGGTTCTCGCCCTTCACCGCGGCCAGTCGCGCCGGTTTGATATCGGCCCAAAAGCCCAGGTCCGTCGCGCAGGGGCGCAGCTTCAGGAGGTCGTCGAGGCTCTCGATGTACCCTTCGCCGTGTAGCCATCCGGTCGCCAGCTCCTCGAGCTGGTCGGGCGTGCACATCCATGTCACCGCGGGCTCCCCGTTCACCTCGAGCCAGACCGGGACTTCTTCGACGGCGGCCGACTCGGCGAGCATGCGGCCGCGACGGCTTCCGGGTTCAGGCTTCACCGAAGTACTCCGAGTACAGATGCGGCCCCTCCTGCACCCTCACCGCGTGCAGCTTCACGTTCGCGGGCAGCCGCTTGGCGATCTGCTCCCATACGTAGACCGTGAGCGCTTCGCCGGTCGCGAGCCGCCGGCCGTCGGCGAACTCGGGCGCCGCGGCGTTGATGCTCTTGCCGTCGAACCGCCGTACAACCTCGTCCTCGAGCAGGCTATCGAGCACGGGGAGACTCATTACCCCTCCCGCTTCGGCGTGCAGTTGGCCCTTCACGGTGACCCGGCATTGGTAGCGGTGCTCGTGCTCGGTCGCTGCCCGGGCGAACTCGGTCGCGTTCTGCTGCTCCGTCCAGTCGGCCCGCCGGATGCGGTGCGTCGCGCTAAACTCAACGATACGTGTAAGGTAGCAGATGGGCATGGTCAGAAGACGCGCACCGCGCTCGCCTTGAACGAGAATACGACCGGGCCTCCCGGCACGAGTCCCAGGTCGCGCACCGCTTCCTCGGTGATCACCGCCACGAGCTCCACGCCGACGTCGGCTGCGACGTGCACTACGCCAGGTCGCGGATGACTGAGCCGGGTGACCCGTCCCGAGAACACGTTGCGGGCGGAGGACGCGAGGGGCTCACGGCTCACGAAGATGTCCGTGGGTGGCACCGCGAGGATGGCCGGACCGGTCTTGTCGGTGGTGGCCGCTACCTCGATCGAACCGACGCATACGTGCTTCAGCCCGCTACCCGCGGGGCTCTCGCCCGGCGGGAGCTCGACGCGGAACAGATTCTCCGGCGTGACGGGCGACAGTTTCCCCTCGGCGAGGGCCCGCACGTCGTCGGCCCAGCGATAGGCGTCCTCCAGCTGATGGGACGCGAGGCAGATGGCGAGCGGGCGGCGGGCACGCTCCTCGGCGAGGGCGCGATACAGGGTCTGCGCCGCCGCGCGGTCCGCCGAGCTCGTAGGCTCGTCGAGCAGCAGCACGTCCGGCTCGACCGCGAGGGCGCGCGCCACGGCAACGCGCTGCACTTCGCCCTCCGACAGCTCGTGCCGCCGGCGCCCGAGCAGCGGGGTGATGCCGAGCGTTCCCGCCACCTTGTCTATCACCTTCCTCGCTTCCGTGCGTCTGGCCCCTCGTACCTGCAACCCGAACGCCAGATTGTCGCGCACCGTTCCGCCCAACAGCACCGGGCGTTGCTCGACGAGCGTCACGCGGCGTCGCGCGGCGACTCCGCTGACCACCACGCCGTCGAGCCGCACCTCCCCCTGCGAGGGGCGCTCGAGCAGCGCGAGCAGCCGCAGCAGGGTGCTCTTGCCGGACCCGTTGGGGCCCACGATCGCGATCGCCGCGCCGGCGGGGACTTGGAACCGCTCGAGGTCGAGCACGACGCGCCCGCCGTAGCGATGCTGTACGCCGACGATCTCAAGCATTGCCCCGACCCTGGAGGAGCTGTAGCGCGACGTTCACGAGCAGCGCCAGGAGCAGCAGGATGAGTCCCAGCGCGAGCGCGAGCCCGAAGTCGCCTTGACTCGTGTACAGCGCGACGGCCGTGGTGAGCGTACGCGTCTGGCCGCGGATGTTGCCGCCCACGGTCATCGCGGAGCCGATCTCGGCGACCACGTGACCGAATGCGGTCGTGATGACGGCGGCGAGCGCGAAGCGAGCCTCGCGCGCCACGGTCCACGCCGTGCGCCAGCGGCCTGCGCCGAGGGTCTCGGCCGTGCGACGGATGCGGGGATCCACGCCCTGGACGGCCGCGGCGGCGAGCGCCGCGGCGATGGGAAAGGCCAGCAGCACGTCGCCGACCGCGATCGCCTGCCACGTATAGAGCCATTCGAGTCCCCCGAGCGGGCCGCGGCGGGACAGGAGCCCGTAAAGAAGAAGGCCCAGCACCACCGTCGGGAAGGCGAGGGCCGTGTTGACCACCGTGAGGGCGGCGCGGCGACCCCAAAACGGCTTCGTCGCGAGCATGAAGCCCGTGGGAAGGCCGAGCGCGCAGGCGACGAGGGTGGCGAGGAAACCGATCTTCAGCGTGAGGCGCGCGATGCCGTACACCTCGGCATCGGCCGAGAAGAGCAGCGCGACGGCGCGCCGGAATCCCTCCGCTAGAAAATCCATCCCAGGCCGATCGTTGCCCACGGGTGTGCCGTCCACTCAGTGAGCGACGCGGATGGCGGTAAGACTGTCGTGTTGTCGAACTGGTTCGGCGCCTTGTACTGAACCGGGTACGAGAGCTTCCAGAGCAGGAGGCGGAAGTCCCCCCTCACGGAGAAGCGACGGGCGGGATACCACCGCACCCCCACGTCGGGCGCGAGGGTGATCTTGGTGCCGAACTTGTAGCCGCTCGTGTCGCGTGGGGACGCGCCGCTGATCGCAACGCCGAGGGCTCCGCCCAGATACGGGGCGAAGCCGCGCCAGGTCTTGCGACCGGTGAGGGTGAGCTGCAACCCTGCGTCGACGAGGACGACGTTGTTGTCAAACGGACCGGTCGTGCGCGCCGTCGCGGCGTTGTAGGGGTTGACGACGAAGCGGCTCGTGAGTCCGTACCCGATTCCGAGGGATGCTCCGATCGCACCAAACGGCACTTCATACCGAATGCCGCCGGTAAAGCCGTTCGAGAGTCCGACCCCGACGCTGCCCCGGCTCCCGCCCAGGTAGCCGAAGGTGCCGACCCAGGCGGCCCCCTTGAGGATATCACGGTAGGGAGAGCTCCCGGGGTCGTGGCCGACCTGGGAGGCTAGACGGTTAGACGGATAGACGGTCAGTAACACCGCCGCGAACACCCGCACGGTTGCCCTAACCGTCCAACCGCCTAACCGTCTAACCGTCCGCGTCATCAGTCCGTCTCCCTCAAGTCCCGCCCCGTCATGTCCGGCGGTGGTTCGATGTCGAGCATCCGGAGCACCGTCGGGCCTACGTCGCGCAACGCCCCGCCGTGGCGCAGCGGCCCGCGCGCCGCGTCGCCGACGATGACGAACGGCACCGGATTGGTGGTATGCGCGGTGTGCGGCCCGTCCGTCGCCGGATCGATCATCAGCTCGCAGTTGCCGTGGTCCGCTGTGACGAGCAGCGTAGCGCCGCGTCGCTCGGCGCTCTTCAGCACGCGCTCGAGACACTGGTCCACGACCTCGACAGCCCGCACGGCCGCGCTTAGTACCCCCGAATGTCCGACCATGTCCCCGTTCGCGTAGTTGCACAGGATAAAATCGTGGTGACCGGCCTCGATCGCCTTGCACAATACGTCCGTCACCGCAGGCGCGCTCATCTCGGGCATCAGGTCGTACGTGGCCACCTTTTGCGACGGCACGAGCAGGCGCTCCTCACCGGGGAACGGCGTCTCGCGGCCGCCGTTGAAAAAGTACGTCACGTGGGCGTATTTCTCCGTTTCAGCCGTCCGGAACATCGTCTTGCCCCGCTCGGACAGCACCTGGGCCACGATCTGCGAGAGGACGATCGGCCCGAAGGCCATCGGAAATGTGAACGTTTCGTCGTACCGCGTCATGGTCACCAGGTCGACAGACGGCCGCGCACCGGTATCGAAGGCGTCGAATCCGTCCACGGCGAGCGCCCGCACGATCTGGCGCATCCGGTCGGCGCGAAAATTGAAGCAGAAGACGCCGTCGCCCGATCGGATGCGTGGGGTGCCGGTGATCACGCGGGGCTTCACGAACTCGTCGGTCTCCCCGGCCTCGTAGGCGCGGCGGATCGCGGTGACCGGGTCGGGCGCGGGCTCTCCCACACCGTGCACCATGGCGTCGTACGCGAGGCGCGTGCGCTCCCAGCGCTTGTCGCGATCCATCGCGTAGTAGCGACCCACCACCGTCGAGACCACCGCCCGGCCGCCGTACTGACCGAGCAGGTCTACCAGCTCCCGCATGAAGGCGAGACCGGATTGGGGCGGGCTGTCGCGGCCGTCGAGCCAGGCGTGGATCGCGACCGGCAAGTCGTGGAGGTGACCGAGCATGACGGCGGCGACGAGGTGCTGGTCGAGAGCGTGCACGCCGCCCGTCCCGATGAGTCCCATGAAATGCAGCGTGCCGCCTCGCCGCTTCACGCTCTCGCACAGCTCGACGAGCGGCGGGAGCCGGAAGAACTCGCCCGACTCGATCGACTGGGAGATGCGCACCATGTCCTGCGCCACCACGCGGCCGGCCCCCAGGTTCAGGTGACCGACTTCGCTGTTACCGATCTGTCCCTCCGGGAGCCCGACCTCGAGCCCGGAGGCGTTGAGAAGTGTGCGCGGCGCTTTGGCCCAGAGCCGATGCCAGATGGGCGTCCGCCCGAGCTCGATGGCGTTGCCCTCGCGGCCGGGACGGAAGCCCCAGCCGTCGAGCACGATCAGGACGACCGGGGTGCGCGGCCCATGCCTCTTTGCCATATTGAAGGGGATGCAATCTAGCCGGGCCTTCCGCGCCCTACCAGTTGTGCTGTGGCTCGTCACGCCCCCGCTGCTCGCCTCCCAAGCGCGCTATCGAGTCACCACCGACGGCGCCTGGTTCTACCAGGAGGCCAATGGCAAGCGCCTGGCGCGACTGGCACGCGGAGCAGTCCTCATGGCCGGCGACGCGCAGGGCAACTGGCAGGGCGTAACCCTCGAAGGTTGGATCTTCTCCACCTCGGTGGGTCCCACCCCGCGAGCCGGATTCGATCTCGCCGTGACGCGAGCACCCGAGGAGAACCTGCGCTCCGCGCCGGCCGGCGCCCTGATCGCCAAACTCCCCGAGGGATTCGTTTTGAGCCGTGTCGCCGAAGGCAGCTCGGGCCGCTGGGTCCATGTGACCCGCTCGGGCTGGGCGGAGCGAAACGATCTCGAGCCGGTCGCGCAGGTCGTAGGGTCGCGGACGGCGGCGTCCGATTCGGACAGCGGCGCAGCGGAGCCCCCGCCGACCAGCAGCGCGCCCGCGCCCCTGTCGCGTGCCCCCCCCCCGCGCCCCCCCTCCGGAGGGTCCACTGCCGGGGGCCACTCGGTCGCCCCGAGTGCTGCATCGCCCGACACCGGGCTGAGCCCGACCGCACCAGTGGATCCCACGCGCGTCGAGTCCGCGCGCCGCACGGTGTTGTACCGGGCTCCAGAAGGCCAGCCGGCGGGCACGCTCGCGCCGTCGGCGCCGCTTCGCGTGCTGGGGAAATCGGGCGACTGGACGCGCGTCGAGCTCGAAGGGTGGGTGAAGAGTGCCGATCTGCAGATCGCGCCGCCCGGTGTGCTCGTCGGCGTCACCGCCGCCGAGCTGCGGACCGATCCGCAGCGCTACGCCGGGCAGGTGCTCCGCTGGACGCTGCAATTCATCTCGACCCAGAAGGCGGACGAGCTTCGCCCCGAGATGCCGAACGGTGCGACCTACCTGCTCGCGCGGGGGCCACTTCCTGAGCGCGGGTTCGTCTATCTCGTCGTGCCCGACGCGAAACGCTCGCAGCTCGACGGCATCACGCCCCTCGCCACCGTTCAGGTCACCGCGCGCGTGCGGGTCGGGCGCACACGGTTCCTCGGCAACCCCGTATTGGACTTGATCAGCCTCGAGACGCTCCCATGAACCAGGTCTTGCGCGACCGCCTCTTACGGAAACTCGAAACGCTCCCCGAGGAAAAGGCCTACATGGTCCTCGACTACCTCGAGTTTCTCGAATCCAAGTACGCCGAACGGCCGGCGGGCGCGCCGCCATTCCAGAAGGTCGCGGAGACGTTGGAGGATACGCTGCGCGCGGGGCGCGTACCGGTGAACATCATTCGCGGGACGATGGACGCCGTAGGAAAGGCGGGGAAGCTCCTCGAGAAAGTGGCGGCGGCGGGCAAGGCCGCGGTCGAGGAGGCGTCGAAGAAGCCGAAGGTTGAGGAAACGCCCCCGGCCCAGTAACTTTCGCCATGGGAACCTTCCGGCCCGCCTCCGCTCTCACATTCGACGACGTTTTGCTCGTGCCGCGGCTTTCGAGTGTGCATCCGCGGAACGTGGACGTGCGTTCCCGGTTCACGCGCGGCATCCCCCTCCACATTCCCCTCGTGTCGGCCGCGATGGACACGGTCACCGAGTCGGACATGGCCATCGCGATCGCCCGTGAAGGCGGCATCGGCGTGATCCACAAGAACATGCCGGTGGACCGCCAGGCCGCCGAGGTCGATCGCGTGAAGCGCAGCGAGTCGGGGATGATCCTCCATCCCATCACGCTCGGCCCCGACCGGCCGGTGCGCGAGGCCATGCGGCTGATGGAGCGCTTCCGGATCTCCGGCGTCCCAATCGTGGATGACGCCGGACGCCTGGTGGGGATCATCACGAACCGCGACCTGCAATTCGAGCGCGAGCTCGACCGGCCGATCAGGGAGGCGATGACCAAGGATCGCCTCGTGACCGCGCCCGTGGGCACCACGCTCGAGGAAGCGGAGCGAATCCTCGCGAAGCATCGGATCGAGAAACTGCCCGTGGTGGACGAGCGCGGCGTCCTGAAGGGCCTGATCACCATCAAAGACATCTTCAAGCGGCGGCGCCATCCGGATGCCAACAAGGATCAGCACGGCCGGCTGCGGGTCGCGGGCGCGGTGGGCGGCACACCCGATGCGCTCGCGCGCGCCCGCGCGCTCGTGGACGCCGGGTGCGACGTCATCGTCGTGGACTCGGCGCACGGCCACTCCGAGGGCGTGCTCAAGACGGTCGCCTGCCTACGCGAGGCGTTCCCCGACGCGCAGCTCGTGGGCGGCAACGTGGCGACGGCACCGGGGGCGCGGGCGCTGGTGGAGCGGGGCGTCGATGCCGTGAAGGTCGGTGTGGGTCCCGGCTCGATTTGCACGACGCGGGTCGTGACGGGCGTCGGCGTTCCCCAGATCACCGCCATCCTCGACGCGGTGCAGGGAGCGGGCGATGTTCCGGTGATCGCGGACGGCGGCATCAAGTACTCGGGCGACCTCGTCAAGGCGCTCGCGGCCGGCGCCGAGAGCGTGATGATGGGCTCCATGCTGGCGGGCACCGAGGAGAGCCCGGGCGAGTCGTTCCTGCTCGAGGGCCGTCGCTTCAAGGTCATCCGCGGGATGGGCAGCCTCGGCGCCATGG
This sequence comes from Gemmatimonadales bacterium, assembly GCA_035943095.1. Lineage (GTDB taxonomy): Bacteria > Gemmatimonadota > Gemmatimonadetes > Gemmatimonadales > GWC2-71-9 > AG41. The sequence continues at coordinate 13,494 of DASZCN010000125.1, forward strand.
AAGAGGGCTCGGCCGACCGCTACTTCCAGGAGGGCGAGGTCTCGCCGTCCAAGCTCGTGCCCGAGGGCATCGAAGGCCGCGTGCCGTATCGGGGTCCCGCGGCCGACGTGATCTTCCAGATGGTCGGCGGGCTCCGCAGTGGGATGGGGTATTGCGGCGTGTGCGACGTCAAGGCGCTGCGCGAGGAAACCGAATTCGTCCAGGTCACGAGCGCCGGGCTGCGCGAGTCCCACCCGCACGACGTCGTCGTCACCCGCGAAGCGCCGAATTACAGCCTCTGAAGCTTGACAGGTCCGCCAGCCGGGCCTTACTCTAGCCGCCGTCCCGCCGTCCTCATCAATAATTCCTCGAACCAGTCGAGGGCCGCATGAATCTGCTGCGACGGAAGAGCGTCACCGATCTCCAGACCGAGGCGCTCACGGATCACAGCTTGAAGCGCGCCCTTAGTGCGCTGAACCTGACCATGCTCGGGATAGGCGCGATCATCGGCACGGGGATCTTCGTGCTGACCGGGACGGTGGCAGCGCAAAACGCGGGCCCGGCGGTGGTGCTGTCGTTCGTGCTCGCCGGCGTCGCGTCCATTTTCGCGGCGCTGTGCTACTCGGAGTTCGCTTCCCTCGTACCGATGGCGGGAAGCGCCTACACGTACGGCTATGCCACGCTGGGGGAGCTGTTCGCGTGGATCATCGGATGGGACCTCGTCCTCGAGTACGCGCTTGGAGCGGTCACGGTGGCCATCGGGTGGTCGGGCTACGTCGTCTCGTTCCTGAAGGACGTCGGGATCAGTATCCCGTGCACGCTGTCGGCGGCGCGCGGGCTCCCCGTGCAGTGCGCCGACGGCACGACGGCGACCGCGATTTTCAACCTGCCGGCCATAATCATCATCGCGATCGTGACCACGCTGCTCGTCATCGGCATCAAGGAGTCCGCCAACGTCAACAACGTCATCGTCTTCGTGAAGGTGGCGGTGGTGCTGCTGTTCATTATCGGTGCCGCCCATGCGGTGAACCCGGCCAACTGGCACCCCTTCATGCCGCCCAACACGGGAACGCGGGGCGAGTTCGGATGGACGGGGGTGATGACGGGGGCGGGGATCGTCTTCTTCGCCTATATCGGATTCGATGCGGTGTCGACCGCCGCGCAGGAGGCGAAGAACCCGCAGAAGGACATGCCGATCGGGATCATCGGATCGCTCCTGATCTGTACGGTGCTGTATATCATCGTGTCCGGCATCGCCACCGGCGTGATGTCCTATAAGGACCTGAACGTTCCCGATCCGATCGCCGTGGCGGCCGACCGCGCAGGGTTGGGATGGATGTCGTCCATCATCAAACTGGGCGCCATCGCCGGCCTGTCCTCCGTGATCCTGGTGATGTTGCTCGGCCAGTCGCGTGTATTCTACTCGATGGCGCGTGACGGCTTGCTGCCCCCCTACGTGAACAAGGTCCACCCGAAGTTCCAAACTCCGTATATCACGTCGATCGTCACGGGGATCGGCGTCGCGATCGTGTCGGCGCTGCTCACGGTGCGCGAGGCAGGGAGCCTGGTGTCCATCGGCACCCTGCTCGCGTTCGTCATCGTATCGATCGGCATCCTCTTGCTGCGGATCCGGGAGCCGAACCTGCCGCGGTCGTTCAAGACGCCGTGGGTCTGGGCGGTTGCGCCCCTGGGCGCGATCTCGGCGCTCTACCTGATGGCGTCCCTGCCGTGGCGGACCTGGGAGCGGCTCATCATCTGGTTCCTGGTGGGGATCGTGATTTACTTCTTGTATGGGGTCCGTCATTCGAAGCTGGCTTCTCGCGAGTAGGGCGGCAGTGGCGGCGGTGCCGCGCGTTGTTGTGAGGAAGGATATTGATCACGGACGGCCGCGAGTGACTCGCGCACCTCCCGCGGCCTGACGTGTGAAGAACCTTCTTCGCAATCACACCTACTCTCTGGACGACCCCTCCCGCGGCCCGTACGTTTGCCCGTGCATGCGGAGCCGGTGCGTTTCCAACCGGGAGGGTGCGATGAAGCGGCGCACAGCGTACAGGTGTGGCTCAATCGCCGCGGCCGTGGCCGCGTCCATCGCCGTCGCGTGCTCGAGCAGCACGAGCCCGCACGTGGCCGCTCCCTGTCCCACGTACAGCGGCGGCAGCGCCACACCCGCGACGCTGGCAGGCGACTACACGCTGGTCTCGTTCTGCCAAGACACGTTGCCGACGTTCGGTCCCGCGCAGGGTGTCACCGGCTCGCTGACCCTGACGAACACCGCCCCGGCGGTCCCGGACAGCTTCACGGCGACGATCAACGTTCCCCCGGTACCCGTGGTCTTGGCGGGCCCGTACACGGTGTCTCATGATACGATCACGGTGAATCTGCCACCGCGGCTGGGCGGCACGTTCACGGGAACCTACGCCTTCTCGTCGAACACGCTGTACGTGAGCGGCTTCCTGCTCGGCAGTCCTCCTCCACCCCTCGCGATCGTCTTCGCCAAGTAGACGTCCCCGTTTCGTCGTATCTTCATGGCATGTCGGTCAACGGAGTCGCGATTCCCCCCGAACGCGTGCGCGCGGCCGGCGAGATCGCCGCGGTGCTCACGCCCGGCCGCCGCGTGGCCCTCACCACGCACGTCAACGCGGACGGGGACGGCGTGGGCAGCGAGGTGGCCTTGTGGCACCTGCTCAGCGCTCGCGGCGCGCAGGTCGCCATCGCGAATCCCACGCCGATTCCCGAACGCTTCCATTTTCTCGTGCCCCGGGGGGCAGACCACTCGGAGCGCGCCGCGCGCGAGATCGAGTCGGCCGACGTCGTGATCGTGCTCGACATCTCCGAGACGAGCCGGCTCGGAGACCTGGCGCGGGCCATCCGTCAGTCGCACACCGTCGCGTGCATCGATCATCACGTGAGCGGGGGCTCGCTCCCGGGTGGCCCTCGCCTCGTCGCGCCGGAAGCAGCGGCGACGGCGGAGCTCGTGTTCGACTTCGCGAGCGCGCTCGAGTGGCCCCTTTCGCCGGAGGCGGCTCGGGCCCTGTACGTGGGGATCCTCACCGACACGGGGGCGTTCCGGTTCGCGAACACGACGCCGCGCGTGCTGCGCGTGGCCGGCGCCCTGCTCGAACGGGGTGTGGATCCGGAGTCGATCTACGCGTCGGTGTACGCCAGCGCGCCCGAAGGTCGCGTGCGTCTGATGACGGAGGTCCTGCAAACCCTCGTGGTCGAAGGCGAGCGGGGCCTGGCGTGGGTCACCGTTCCCCCGGACGCGCTGCAGCGCCACGGGGCCACGGCCGACGACCTCGACGGGATCGTCGAGTACCCGCGCTCTATCGCGGGTGTCCGGCTGGCCCTGCTGTTTCGCCAGCTCGCGAACGGGAGGGTGAAGGTGAGCTTTCGCTCGCTCGGGGACGTGGACGTGGCGGAGCTGGCGCACCGGTTCGGCGGGGGCGGGCACCGCAAGGCGGCGGGGGCGTCGCTCGAGGGCACGCTCGCCGGGGCACAGGCCAAGGTACTCGCGGCTGCGCGTGAATATTTGAACGGGCGTTAGGAGCGACGGAGGAACGCGCTCACGAAGTGGCGCTTCGAGAAATCCCCGGCCGTCCATGTCCGCCAGAGCAGGTCGCTGCCCGGCAACCCCCGCGCAATCGCCGCATCGCTCCACCCCCGATCGTGCAGTTCGTGAATCTTGCCGCCCAACTCGATCAGGAACTCGAGCTTCTGGTGCAGCAGGGCCCGCCCGCGCTCCACGCGCCCCCGGTGCTGGCAGAACAGGACCTCGGGCTCGAGCGCCAGGACCCGCCTGAGCGAGTCCATCATCGCGTACACGTCTTCATCGGCGCGGAGGTAGCGGAGCTTCGGGGCCAGATACAGGTCCCCTGAAAAGAGCCACCGGCGCTCGGGCTCGAACAGCGCGACGTGGTCGTCGGCGTGTCCCGGCGTGTGAACGACCTCGAAGCGAAAGTGCGGCGTGTCGAGCCGGTCGCCGAGTGGTTCCACGCGGGCGGCCGGACGTGCCCCCCACGCGACTCTCCGATAGAGCTGCTGATGAGCTTCGCGCTGAGCCAACCGTGTGATGGCGGAGGCGTGGGCGAGCGGCGTGATGCGCAGCTGGCGGGCGAGCAGTCCGTGGTTGCCCGAGTGGTCCTCGTGGTGATGCGTCGTCACGCACTGTCGCACGCCCAACTCACCCACCAATCTACGCACGTCGCCCGCGAGGTTGGGCGGACCCGAGTCGACGAGCAGGCCGTCTACGAGGTAGACACCCGTCCAGTAGATCGCGCGGCCCAGAAATGTGCGGGCCATGCGGAAGTAGCGAACGTCGCCGTAGTCCGAGGCAATGATCACGCCCGGGAGTGTAACACCTGCCCGCGTGGCATGACCCCGGAGCGATCCCCGGGGTCCCCGGGATTCCCGCTAAATGATTCCGCCGAGCCCGATCCCGAACCCGATTTCGTTGAGGCCGTCGAAATCGCCCATCCAGTGCCGGTACCGTGCTTCGAACCGGACGGCAAACCCGCGACCGATACGCGCGCGGTATCCCAGCGCGCCACCGACCCCGACGCCGTGGAACGACGAGACGTCAGAGATCGTCTGCCAGGCCACGTTCGCGGCGACGTACGGCGAGCTGCGCTCCGAAGGCGTCACGAGATAGCCGAGCTGGGCGCCCAGATCCACCATCGTGGTGGAGCTGCCCGAGCCGGAAAGATGTGCGAACGAAAGCTGCGGCTCGATCATCACCGACGGAGTGACGAAGAATGTCGCGTAGATGCTCGGCTGCGCAGCGGGCCCGACTCCCGCGGGGACGCCGATGACGGTGACGGAGGACGAGCCGGATCGGCTGTAGGTCGTCACGCCGAGCGACGTGCCGATCTCGACCTCCGACTGCGTCGCCTGGGCCGCACTCGTGGCTACGGCGAAGCAGGTGAGAACGAGGAATGCTGCAGTGATGCGCATATACCCTCCCTAGGGAGACGGTTGAATTGCGCCTATTGGCTAGCCCAGGGGGGTCAAGTCGTCGTCAAGGGGGCTCCGGCGTGCTCGTCGTTTGACAACCAGGCGGAGGGGAGCGCCAATTATCCCGGTCCGGACATACGGCTCCAAGCGAGGTGCTTTGTGCGACGCTCATCCAGCAGACTGGCCCGGCGGACCATGACGGGCATCGAGATCGACCCCGTCCGCGTTCTCCTGATCGAGGACAATCCCCGTCACGCACGGTTGATGGAGAGCGCGATGGGCGAGGCGGGTGTCGCGTTCGCGGGGGCCGCGCCCTACGAGTTCTCGCACACGTCGCGGCTCTCGCAGGGACTCACCCGGCTCGAGAAGGGCGGCGTGGACGTGGTGCTGCTCGATCTCTCGCTGCCCAAGGCGAGCGGGCTCGAGCCGCTGCAGCGGGTCCGGGAGCGCGACCCGGACGTGCCGGTGGTAGCGCTCACCGGCCTCAACGAGGACGGCCTCGCGGCCCAGGCGCTGGGCGCCGGCGCACAGGACTACCTGACGAAGGGCAAGTTCAGCCCGTCGCTCCTGGCGCGAAGCATTCGCTACGCGGTCCAAGTGCGGCGCCTGCAAGTAGGGATGCGGAGCCTGTCGCTCAACGATGGTCTCACGGGGCTCCACAACCGTCGCGGCTTCCTTTCCCTCACCGAGCCGCACGTGAAGCTCGCGCAACGAACCAAGGGTCGGTTCCTGGTGGTTTCGGCCGACGTGGCCGGCCTCCGGGATATCAATCGGGTGGCCGGGCACGACGAGGGCGACCGCGTGCTGCGCGAGACGGCGGTACTGCTGAAGGGGACGTTCCGCGACTGCGACCTCGTCGCGCGCATCGAGGGGAGCGCCTTCGCGGTGCTCGCCGCCGATGCGGCGCTCGACAAGCGTGCGATCATCGCGGCTCGCGTGGGGGAACACGTGCGACGGTACAACGACATGACCGTCCGCTTGTACAACCTCGTCGTGAATCTTGGCTTCGCCGCGTTCGACGACTCGGCGACCGCGTCGATCGAAGATGTACTGCGACAGGCGGTGGTGGATCGGCTCGCCGTGCGACCGCGGCGTCCCGCTCGAGGGGTACGCCCCGCCCGGCGGAGCCGAGCATGAAACGTCTCCTCCTCGCCATCGTCGTCGTCCTCGTCGGCCTCGCGGCCGCCGTTATCACGCGAACGCTGGGTGCCCACTCGCGCCAGGCAACGGTCGCGCCCGTCACCCCCGAGCCGCTCGACACGACGGCTCTGGCCCGGCGACTCGCGGGGGCGCTCAAGTTCAAGACGATCTCCTACCAGGACTCGATGCAGTTCGAGGCACGCGAGTTCGACGGGTTCCAACGCTACCTCCGCGAGTCGTTTCCCAAGCTGCACGCGACGCTCAAGCTGGAGCGAGTCAACGGGTACGGGTTGTTGTACGAATGGATCGGCTCCGACACCGGGCTCGCGCCGGCGGTGCTCCTGGCGCATCAGGATGTGGTGCCGGTCGAGCCCGGGACCGAGGGCAAGTGGACCGAGCCGCCATTCGGCGGCGCGATCGCCGGCGGATACGTGTGGGGCCGCGGCGCGCTGGACGACAAGGGCAGCCTGGTCGCGATTCTCGAGGCCCTCGAGCACTTGATCTCAAGCGGCGCCAAGCCCCGGCGCACCGTCTACCTCGCGTTCGGCTATGACGAGGAGGTCGGGGGCCGTCGCGGGGCCGCGCACCTCGCGGACTTGCTCGCGTCGCGCCACGTGCATCCCGAGTTCGTGCTCGACGAGGGCGGCGCGCTCGCCACCGGGCTCATTCCGGGCATAGCCGCTCCGGTCGCGCTCGTCGGGATCGCCGAGAAGGGCTACGTGACCGTCGAGCTCACGGCGCAGGCGGAAGGCGGGCATTCGTCCATGCCGCCGCAGGAGACGGCGGTGGGCATCCTCGCCGCCGGCCTCACGCGGCTCGAGCACGATCAAATGCCACGCGCCATCCGTGGCCCGACCGCCGACCTGTTCGACTTTCTCGGGCCGGAGCTGCCGTTCGGACCGCGTCTCGTGATGTCGAATCGCTGGCTGCTCGGCGGCCTCCTGGCAGCGCAGTTCGGCGCGACGCCGCAGGGGAATGCCATGGTGCGCACCACAACGGCACCTACCGTACTGCAGGCGGGAGTAAAAGAGAACGTGCTGCCCTCCACGGCGCGCGCGCTCGTGAACTTCCGGATCCTGCCCGGCGATAGCGCCGGGAGCGTCCTCGAGCACGTGCGCCGCGCCGTCGGTGACCCGCGCATCGCCGTGCGCCCGCTCCAGGAGACCGTCAGTGACCCTTCGGGCGTCACGAGCGTCAACGCGGAGCCGTTCCAGCTGCTGGCGCGCACCATCCGGCAGGTGATTCCCGGCGCCGTGGTGACGCCGTGGCTGGTCGTCGGCGCGACCGACTCCCGGCACTATAGCGGCCTCACGCCCAACGTCCTGCGCTTCGTGGGTGCCACCATCGGCCCGGACGACCTGCGGCGTGTCCACGGCACCGATGAGCGGATCGGCGTCCAGGCCTACGCGAACTCGGTGCGGATCTACATCCAGCTCCTGAGAAACGCGGCCCTGTAGCCGCCCCGATTCAAGGTGTCGTCCGGGCGAGCCGCTCTCGGAGCGGTGGGTAGAATTGCGTAAAGACGTTGTCGTGCGCGGCTTCCGTCGCATGACAGGAATAGCACGGCGCGGTTCCGGGCAGTTTCTGGCCCACCGCCGTCCCCCCGGCGAATCCGAAGAACGCCCAGCCGCTCGGATCGATGCCTTTCTTCTTCGTGTGCACCTCGTACCCTGGCTGTCGATCGCCTTCGTAAAAACCGACCCGCGCCGGCGCGGACTTGCGTGACGCCTCGTAGAACGTCAGGACGAACATCGTCTGCTCCGGGAACGCCCCCGTTTGGACGAACGCGCGATACGCCCAGGGCTGCATGTAGACGTTGTGAAACATGCCGGGCGCGGCGCCCGCCGCGGGCGGCGCCCCCTGGTTGTACGACAGGCCGATGGACGAGCCCACCATGACCCATGTCTCCCAGCCTACCGGGGGCATGAGCGCGCCGTCCGTCGTGAAGTGGGGCAGCTGATCTTCTGGCGGGCTCGGCGTGCCTTGCGCACCAGGACGCCAGGCGAAGACGGCGAGGACTGTGAGGATGACTCCGGCAATCGATCTGATGGCGGCACGCGGAATGCGTTGCATGGACTGCACCTCCGGACGGGACGTGATACATGCCTGAAGCGCCCGCGAGGTCTTTCGTCGCAACGACGTACGTCAGGGTATGGTTAGCTCGAACCCCCTCGGCCGCATGCGGCCCGAGGCGGCGCACGTCAAGTCAGCACCCGCCGACGTGCGACCGTATCCACCAAGACAGGAGGCGACAAAAATGAAACCACACTTTGCGACCGTAGGACTTGTGCTGTGCGCCCTCACAGCGCTCCCGCCCGGGGCAGCGAGCCAGAACCCGCCCCGCGGGCCAGGGCCAGGGCGCCGCATGGAAATCCTGTTCAAGGACATCACCCTGACGCCGGCGCAGCAGACCAAGATCGACTCGATCCAGTCGCACTATCGCGAGCAGATGCCGTCGTTCAATCCGGGGAGCCCGCCGGACTCGACCACGAGAGAGAAGGTCCGCGCGCTGTTCCGTCACGAGCTGGACGACTTTCGAGCCGTCCTGACTGCCGATCAGCAGTCGACGTTCGATCGGAATGTGGAGGCAATGCGGGCGCGACGCGGCGGAGGTTGACGAGGAGGCTGCAATGTAGGGGGGTGGCCCTCTACCTTTCTTACGTGGCCGCTTCCAACACATTGCAAGGGCGCGTCGAGCGCGCCCTGTCCCAGCTCAAGAACCCTCGCAGTGGCACCGACGTCCTCTCGGCCGCCATGGTGAAGGACCTCGCCGTAGACGACGCGGGCACCGTCACGTTCACGTTCCTGCTCGGTCGCGAGGATCCTGGGTCCCTTGCCCGCGACGTTCGGAAGACCGTACAGGCCGTGGAAGGTGTGACCTCGGTCCGGGTGAATGTGGCGGACGCGAGCAGCGCATCGACGGGTACCGCTCCGCGCCAGACCGCTCCTGGTGCAGTCCCCCCGCCTCCGACGCCGGTCGACCTCCCGCATCTCGGTCAAGTCCTCGCGATCTCGTCCGGGAAAGGTGGGGTGGGGAAGTCCACCGTTGCTGCGAACCTCGCGGTGGCGCTGGCCCGCGACGGGCGCCGGGTCGGCCTCATGGACGCGGACATCTACGGGCCGAACATCCCGCGCATGATGGGCGCGGACCAGAAGCCCGAGGTCCGAGGCGGTAAGATCCAGCCGCTCGAGGCCCACGGCGTGAAGCTCATGTCTCTCGCGCTCATCGTGGAGCGCGATGCGCCCGCCATCTGGCGCGGACCCATCATCATGAAGGTCATCGGGCAGTTCGTGCGTGACGTTGACTGGGGTGAGCTCGACTACTTTCTCGTGGACCTCCCGCCCGGGACCGGGGATGCTCAGCTGTCGCTCGCCCAGACCGTGCACATTCGTGCCGCGATCATCGTCACCACCCCGCAGGAGGTGGCGGTGGGCGACTCGTTGCGCGGCGCGAAGATGTTCGAGCGGGTCGGCGTGCCGGTGTTGGGGGTGGTGGAGAACATGAGCTACTTCGTGTGCCCGCACTGCGGCGAGCGGACGGAGGTCTTCCTCGCCGGGGGCGGCACCCGGCTCGCCGACGAGCTGGGCGTGCCGTTGCTTGGCCAGATCCCGCTGCAGGCGCGCATGCCGGACCTCGCCGACCTGGGCCGGCCGATCGTCGTCGCCGAGCCCGATTCGCCCGCGGCTCAGGCGCTCGATGTGGTCGCGCGGCGCGTGAGCGACGCGCTCGCGGCTCTGCGCTGACGTGCGGGCCCTCGCGGCCGCGCTCCTCCTGCTGCAGCACCCGCGCGTCGACCGCGCCGACCTGCGCGCCGGTCTGGACACGCTGTACGCCGGGGGGTTCCCCACCGCCGCCGCCTACTTCACTGCGCTCGGTGCGCGCGATACCACCGACCCCGCTCCATTGACGTTCGAGGCGAGCGCCTACATCTGGTGGGCCGCCGCCCTCGAGAACGACGCGTATGAGAGCGCCCGGATCGATTCCCTCCTCGAGCTCGCCATCGCGCGCGCGCAGGCGACGGCGCCCGGGCCGGGTCACGACTTCTGGCTCGCCACGGCGCTCGGGTATCGCGCCCGTCAGCGCGACCTGCACAGGCATTCCTGGGGCGCCGCGAAGGACGGGAAAGCGATGCACGATGCGTATGCGCGGGTGCTCGCGGCCGATTC
>DASZCN010000126.1:0-2303 GCA_035943095.1 Gemmatimonadales bacterium
CCGAGCTGATACTACAGCGGTCTCATCCTGAAGACGTGGGTCTGCTCAAAGACGTTCTGCAGCGGGCGGCGCAGGGTGGCAATGACTTTGATTGGGAGCATCGGTTGCTGATGCCCGACGGCTCGATAAAGCACCTTCACGATCTTGCACATTGCGTGAGGGACGAAGCAGGCAACGAAGAAATTGTCGGCGCGATTATGGATATCACAGAGCAAAGGCAATTAACGAAGGCGTTACGCAAGAGTGAGATGGAGCTCAGGCAAACGCTCGATTTCGCGCCGCAACTCATCTGCGTCTTCGGACCCCACTTCGAGCCGCTGTACGCCAACCGCACCTGTCTCGAGTATGTCGGCGTCAGCGTCGAGGAGTGGAGGCAGGGCGGACCCCACACGCATCCTGACGATCTCGAACGGATTAAACCGGCTGCGGAGCAGGCGTTATCGACCGGCATCCCCTTCGAAGTCGAACAACGCGTGCGCCGTAGCGATGGAAGCTACCGCTGGTTTCTCGCTCGGTACAATTCGGTGCGCGACGACGACGGCCAGATGATCCGCTCGTATATCGCCTGCACCGATATCGACGATCGCAAGCGGGCTGAGGAGCGCTTGCGCGAGGAAAACGTGGCGCTCCGCGAGGAAATCGACAACACCTCGATGTTCGAGGAGATCGTCGGCGCGTCCCCGACGCTGACCGCCGTGCTGTCACGAGTTTCCAAAGTCGCGGGTGGAGATTCGACGGTCCTCATCACCGGGGAGACCGGCACGGGCAAGGAGCTCGTCGCGCGGGCCATTCACCGGCGGTCCCGACGTGCCTCTCGAGCGTTCGTGGCCGTGAACTGCGCGGCCATTCCGCGCGATTTGGTTACGTCAGAGCTCTTTGGTCATGAAAAGGGCGCGTTCACGGGTGCCGTTCAACGGCGGGTCGGCCGATTCGAGCTGGCGGACGGTGGCACGATCTTCCTGGACGAAATTGGCGAGCTGTCCCCCGATATCCAGGTCGCGTTGTTGCGCGTACTCCAGGAACGCGAGTTTGAACGCGTGGGAGGACAAGAGCGGATCAAGGTTGACGTTCGTGTCATCGCCGCGACCAATCGTGACCTGACGGCCGCTGCGGCGGACGGTGCGTTTCGCCAGGATCTCTTCTATCGGCTCAATGTGTTTCCCGTCGAAATGCCGCCGTTACGCGAACGGCGGGAAGACATTCCGGTCCTTGTGGAGTACTTCATCAGCCGCTACGCGCGGCAAGCTGGGAAGACCTTCCGGCGCATCAGCAAGCGAACACTCGACCAACTGCGATCCTACCCGTGGCCCGGGAACGTTCGAGAGCTGCAAAACGTGATCGAGCGTTCTGTCATCGTATGCGAGACCGATGAGTTCGCGGTCGATGAGAGCTGGCTCTCGACGAGACCCCCGATAGAAAAGCGGCTTGGACTGGCGGGCGCCTTGGCGGCGTATGAAAAGACTCTCCTTGAGGACGCTCTGCGCGCGACCGGAGGACGGGTGTTCGGGCCTTCAGGGGCGGCGGCGCGACTCGGGGTCCCGCGTTCGACCGTCGAATCGAGGATTCGCGCGCTGAAAATAAACAAAGGTCGCTTTCGCGCGGGGCCGCCCTAGTCGTTCCTGACCCCTTGTCTGTTCAGAAGTTCACCATTGGCGGAGTTTCGCGCGCCGTAGGCATCTCTCTCGCTCATAACTTCAGGTGCTTCGCTTGGCCTAGGAGTTGCATGCCGCGCAGTTGTGTCCTTGCTGAAGATTCAGCGCACGCTGGACCCGACGGCCGTATTCACGATCAGCGGCCGTCTCGATGCCGAGAACGTGCGCGCGTTGTGCCAACTGATTGACGCCGAACCGGCTGCCGCCGTCGTGACGCTCGATTTTGGGGATTTGGTCTTGGCCGATCATGACGCGGTGCGTTTGCTGCGCGATTGCGAGACCAGTCAGCGCATCGTGTTCCGCAACTGCCCTGCATATGTCCGCGCATGGATGGCGGCCGAAGAGGATTTCGGACTCTGAATTGTCCGGCATTTCGCCATTGACAGTATCTCGCCAGCGCGGCAGTCCGGAAATCTCTGTGAAGTCAACACCTTACAACGGAACGGCAATTGCCATCCTCATCGGCCAACTCTCAGAGAGGAGACAGAACATGTCGTTCCCACCAACACTCACCGAGACCGCTCCGGCGCGCCGCGGTCGCGCCGGCCGGATCGCTTTGTGGGTCGTCCAAGTCGCACTCGCCGTGGTGTTCCTGTTGTCCGGCATGTCCAAACTCGTCGGCCAGAGCCAGATGGTCGCATTGTTCGGCCA
>DASZCN010000127.1:0-17837 GCA_035943095.1 Gemmatimonadales bacterium
AGCTTACGCTGATCTGCTTCGCCATCCCGTGCACCAGGTGCGACTTGCCGTCCTTCGCATCGGGCCAGAAGCACAGCAACAGGTAATTGCCGGGGGCGAAGGTCGCCGTGAAATGGGCGTGCCCCCCGGTGTCGAGCGCCACGACCCCGCCCAGCCACTTGCCGGTGGGAATGGGGCCCTTCTCCCCTCCCTTTTCCCACGCGATGAAGTCCTGAAGACCCTTTCCGGGCGGCAACGCCGTGATCACCACCTCATGCGGCTGGGCACCCGCGTTTTCCACGCGAACGGTGTGCGTGCCCGCCGTCAACGGCGTTGAGAGCACAAAGTCATAATCGGTGAGCCTGATCGAGAGCCCGGCCGCCGGCTCGGCGACAGCGGGCATCTGGTTCGCCGTGACCACCATCGCGTGCATCATCCCTTTCATGATGTGCGGCGTGCCATCCGCGCTCGGGATCCAGCAGGCGAAAACGTAATTGCCGGGCTCGAGCATCTGGGTCGTCGTACCCGTGTCCCCCGGGGTGAGCGCGTTCGGGCCGCCCACAAACGCGATCCACGCCGGTGGTGGACCGTGGCTCTGCATCGCGGCCTGGAGTCCCGACTGGAAATCAGCAACGGTCTTGCCGTCCTTCAAGCGCATCAGGGAAGCGTGATGCAGCTCCTTCCCCTGGTTGACCAGGCGCAGCGTCGTGAGCCCGGCGGGGATCGTATCGGGAACACGGAAGGCATAGTCAGTGGCGATGACCGTCACGACGTTGGGACCCGTGGCCTCTCGAGCCGGCTTGGCGCAGGCGGCTCCGAGTACAAGAGCGGTCACGAAAAATTGGCGGTGCTGCATTGTTGAAATGGTCCTCTCTGTGAGTAGTCGACTGGCTCAGCGACGCTGGAGCAGCACGATACCGGAGAAACGGCGTCCTTCTTGGCGCTTGGCGCTGGACATGAAACGTCCGAGCAGCGTCCAGAGCCACGCGAGTCGCATGGTCCGCTTCAGTCGGATCGACTCGTCCCAGGTGGAGCGGAACTCGGCTTCCCGCCAGCCGTGTGGCTCGAAGAAGCGCGTCCCTTCCGCCGGGGCGAAGCGGAATGGCGCGTTGCCGGCGGCGAGAATCCGCCCCCAGGATTTCTCGATCATCTTGAGCAGTCCCGGCGAACCGAGGTCCAGGAGCCACCACCGGAACGACGGGGGCGTCGCGAGGTCGGCGGCGAGCGTCGCGACCTGCTCCGGCGTGAGGTAGATGAGCAGTCCCTCACTCACGATCAGTACCTGCCGCGCTGCGCCGCCGACGCGGGCGAACAACGCCCGGCGACGATCCTGGTCCGTCAGATCGATCCCCACATGCTCGAGCACGCACACGGGGCGCTCGCCCGCGAGCTGCTCCTTCTTGTAGGCGATCACATCGGGGAAATCGACCTCGATCCAGCGGAGCGACGCCGGGAGCGGCAACCGGTAGGGGCGCGTGTCCAGTCCCGCGGCGAGGTTCAGTACCGTGTCGACGCCGTCCCGCGCGATGGCGCGCAGGATGATCTCGTCCATGACCGCTGTGCGAACGATCATCGGCCACGCGAAGGCTTTTCCCTTGGGTATGTTGGCGAGCACCTGCTCGCCGCGCGTCCCCGCGAGTTGCCGCGCGTAGGGATCGTGGAACAGGGCGTCGGGCCGCTCGGACTCCATCGCCCGGTACAGGGCGACCCAGCGCGCGGTGTCGGAGACGTGCTCGATCTTGGCAGTCGCGTCGCTCAGGAGACGACCTCAGGGAAGGGATCAGGGTCGGAAAGCTATGCGGCGCCGGGGGCGGCGTCGAGCAGCAGCTCCCACTGCATCACGATCCACGCGATGAGCGTGGGAATCCCTCGGATCCGGTAGGGGACGAGGATCTCCTGCTTGAACGAGTGTGGGAACACGTCCACGTCCGCCACGAGCATCACGAGCAGCGTCAGGGCCATCACGGCGGTCCGTACCCGGCTCGGTGGCGAGCTCACGTACCAGATCACGATCCCCGCGTACGCCACGATGAAGGTGGGCGGCTCGGACGCGTGATTGAACAGCACGGCATAGACGAGGAGCGAGCAGAGGAACGTCCGGCGGAAGGCTTCGCTGTTGCGGCGGTCCCACCGGACCGCGATGGGGAGCACCAGCAGCAGCGTGCCTGCGATCTGGACCGGCCAGTTGGGCCAGTCGAGGCCGAGCCACGCGTGCAGGTAGTGCGTCATCGAGTACCCGCGCCGCAGCGCGTCCTGCGCCTCGATGGCGCGCCACGAGTGATACTGCGCCACTAGCGTCTCGGGCGTCGTGACGAGGAGCGGGAGCGCCACGGCGACGGCGAGGGTGGCGACGAAAATGCCCGCAAAGCGGGCCCGGCGTGGGTAGAGAGCGGCCAGGGAAGCCCCGGCGAGGGGGAACAGTTTGACCGCGGCGCCGAGCGTGATGCTCGTGGCGGCGCCGGCGGGCCGACCGTGCTCGAGCGCCACGAATGCGAGAATCATCAGAGCGGCCACGAGCGCGTTGCTCTGGCCGTACTGGAGCGTGAGCAGCACCTCGAGGTACAGGAGCACGAGCACGACCGTCGCCTGCCGCCCCGGCAGCAGCCGGTTGACGGCGTACCAGAAGAGCAGCGCATTGAGCAACGTCCAGCACAAGAACGAGAGTGCGAACGGGAGGTAGGCGAACGGGAGAAACAGCAGCGCGAACGTTGGGCTGTACTTGTAGAAATCGAAGTGCTGCCCGGGGTGCGCGGCGTACAGGTCCTGCCCGCTGAGCAGGTTGTAGGTTGCCGTGCGAAAGATGCTGAGGTTGTTCGAGTGGCCGTGCACCGCCTGCTGTAGCGTGACGAGCACGGCGGTCACGACGTACAGCGCGAGCACGATGCGGTTCGGCCGGGCCTCGGTGGACGAGGCTCGAGGGGGCACTGCACTCATTGTGAACTACAATAATCGCTAAGAAGCCTTCGAGCGGCGGCGCAGCGTCAAGCGGGCGGAGATACAGAGCCTGGTGAGGTGGGTCAACCAGCCGGAGACGGTCCCGCGCGTATCGAGGAATCCCGCGGCAGTGCGGCGGGCCTCTCCGAACGCGTCGGCGACCGTGGCTTCCACGTTCTCGGGATCAAGCAGAGCGGCGTAGGCGGTGGCGTACACGGTGCTGCGAAAGCGGGCGAGCAGCTCGCGGAACGCCGCTTCGTCGCCGAGCGACATGCGCCGCACGAGCGTGCGATCGGAGGCCCGGTCAGGGCGGGGGCGACCTCGATCTAGGGCAGGCGTCATCTGTGGTAAAGAGCCCTGCGAGCGGCGTGGCGTAACGGTGGCGTGCAGCCTCGCTTGAAGCTCAAACGGCCGGCGGAGTTAGCGCTTGACCCCGTCATCCGGTCAGTCCGTCTGCGGTAACCTTCGGTCGAGGACGACGGCCTGACCGTGACTTCCACCACAATTCTCGTGGCCGAGTGGCGCCGCTTCGTTCCTAGCGAGCCATGTTGCGCGAGATCTCCTTGAGCTCCTTTCGTAACTCGTCTCGGAAGATGTCCACGTCTTGCTTCATATCCTGCACTGCAGCGAGGATGCTCTCCAGGATTTTGTTGGTGGTTTTCAGCTGAGATAAACGGGCTCGTCGCTGGGCATTTGCCCCTCCTGTACAGTGGTCGTTGGTCATTTCTCGCAGCCCGGCGTCGGGACTGTCCGAGTCGTTGGCAGGGATACCGTCGTCGAGCGCCATGTTGTTGTTCGGTAATCGCGGTGCGAGAAATGAGGGCGGTTCACGACGACCCTCCGCTTGCGTAAGGTGTTATCGCTGGTGACGTTTCCTTGCGTCCGACCCGGTAGCTCAGTTGGTAGAGCAACGGACTTTTAATCCGTAGGCCGCGGGTTCGAGACCCGCCCGGGTCATACACTTGCGCGGCGGCCGCGCGGCTGCCGTTTGGCTTCGCGGAAGAAGAGATCGAACACCGTGAGACCGCTTCTCTGGCTGTACGTGGTCGTGCTGTACGCTCTGAGCGTTTGGTGCCTCGTCTTCCCGACGGCAGTACAGTCGGCTGCCCTGAAGGCTGTGGCGATGGGGGTGACATCGCGCAGCGAGGCGTTGAGGTCCTTCATTCAGTCGAGGCGATACCTACTGAACGTAAGAGCGGTCGGGGTTCTGGCGCTGCTGGGCGCAGTGTTCCTTACGAATGCAGCGCTCAGAGGGTTAAGCGACCGACCGTTTGCAGGTTTACAAATTGCTGCGGGACTCTTCGAGGCCAGCCCTCACCCCGTCTCCCACCATGCCACAACCCCCTGGTGACTGCACTTGGGACAAGTCGTGACCGCGGGAATAACGTGCCCGCGCAGCAGCACGCGTGACGCGCACACCGGGCAAACGGCATACCGGCGGCCCAGGTCGGCCCGCGTGCCACGGGCGGGGTTGGGAGCATCGTAGGCCCGGTACACGACGGTGAATCGGTCGGGACGTTTGGCGCGCAGCTCCAGCATGTCCTGCGGTACCGCGACACGCTGGCCCGAAACATCGAGCACCGCGCGATGGTCGCCGTGGCTCAGCACCGGATACCACGCCCCGTTGCGCAGGCGGGGGTCCCTTTCCTCGTCGCGCTTGGCGGCGAACCAGACCCGGGCCCAGCCTAGAGCCTGTTCCATAGGTGTTAGAAATCGCGGTTTGACGCCTCGGCGTGCCGTGATCTGGGTAACACCCCGCCCGGCAACTTACGGTAGCCCGACTACCCAAAGCGCAGGTATATTCGCGTAAGCTACGGTAGCACTGGCGCCTAGCCCCCCAGCCGCCCAGGAGGTCCGAATGACCCCACCGAGAACCTGGAGCACGCTCCCGCTGGCGCTCCTCGGCGCCTGTATGATGGCCGCAGCGGGGGCCGGCGCGGGCGGCGGCATTTATCTCACCCAGCGCGGCGTCGAATCCGTGGTGCCCCTCTCCGTGGACCACGCGGCGGCGGCGACCACCCGCGCCTTCGATGAGCTCAAGATCCACCAGACCAAGACGTCTACCGAGCAGGATGCGGACGGGGAAAAACGGGAGCTCGACGGCACGGCCGGCGATCGCGAGATCACTGTTACGATCAAGGCCGAGCAATCGAACTCCGCCCGGGTCCAGGTCGTGGCCAAGAAGAGCGCCGTCACGTGGGACAAGGACTTCGCGCGCACGATTCTTGATCGGATCGTCGCCTACTCACGCTGAGGGGATCATGCCGCCGACCATCTGGATAGACGGGACGTACTACGGCCGCGGCGACGCTCGGATCTCCGTTTTCGATCACGGCCTCTTGTATGGCGACGGGGTGTTCGAAGGCATCCGGGTCTACAATCGGCGTGTGTTCCGCTTGGCCCAGCACCTCGACCGCCTCTACGCCTCGGCCAAGGCCATCTGGCTCGAAATCCCCCTCGCCAAGCCCGCCATGCATCGTCTGGTGGAAGAGGCCGTCGTCAAGAGCGGACTCGACGACGCGTACCTCCGCCTGGTCGTCACGCGCGGCGTCGGCGATCTCGGGCTCGACCCGCGGAAGTGCCCCAAGCCGTCGATCATCTGTATCGTGGACACGATTCAGCTCTGGTCCCCGGAGCGCTACGAGCACGGGCTGACGGCACTCACCGCCGCGACCCCGATCAGCCATCGGGAGAGCCTGTCGCCCCGGGTAAAGTCCCTCAACTACCTCTCGCACATCCTGGCGAAAGTCGAGGGCATCGCGGCGGGCGTCGACGAGGTGATCATGTTGGACTCGCAAGGATACGTCGCCGAGGCGAGCGGTATGAACCTCTTCGCCGTGACGAACGGGACGCTCAAGACACCACCCCCGTACGCCGGCATCCTGCGTGGCGTCACGCGCGACGCCGTGATCGAGCTGGCGCGGGAAGCGACGTTCGCCATAGAAGAGCTCCCGCTCAATCGCTACGATCTGTATACGGCGGACGAGATGTTCCTCACCGGCACGGCGGCCGAGATCGTCGCCGTCACGAAGTTGGACGGCCGGGCGATCGGCACCGGCAAGCCCGGTCCCACCACCCAGCAACTCGCAAAGCGGTTCAAAGCGCTCGTAACTCGAGGCGACTGAGCACAAATCTCGGGTCCGACCAGGCACGCCCTTAAGCCCAACTATTGACAGGACTTAGGGTTAGCCACATATTCTCGGGCCCTGTTTCCCGAGGTGATCCATGCCATGGAGAGTGATCGCCCACGGCGATCAAGTTTGGCACGTGGATGCCCTCGCGGAACGGCCGGCGAACGCCGAAGCCTGGCAGCTGGTCCTTTCCTTTCGATCGGCGTCGGAGCGGTCCGGACGGTCCTTCTGGACGTTGTATCCGCTCGAGGCCACGTCGAAGTCATCGCTCTTTATCCAGGCCGAGCGCATTCCGGATACGGCCCTGTCGCAGCTCCTCGCCGAGCGGTTGGCGTGAGCCGACCCGAGCTGCAGGACCTGCGGCGCATCGCGGGGGCAGTGGCCCGGTTGCGCGGCGAGGCGGTCAAGGAAGTCACGGTCCGCTCGGACCTGCGGCAGATCAAGGTCGAGCTTCAGAGCGGGGTGATCCTCGTGGTATCAGCGGAGAAGGACGGACAGGGGCGTCCGCGGCTCGAGGTGGACGTGGTCGAGCAGCCGCAGGACACGGCGGCCCGGCAGCAGATCGAAGTCCGGTTCGATTGAGGGAGCGGACACCGTGACGGTACCGTCCATGGGGGAGTCACCCGGAAGCGGAGGAGGCGGGGGGGCCGGGGGGGGCGAGCGGCTTCGCTTCAAGGAGTTCGAGTTTCAGCGGCTTGCGAGCGGGCGCTGCCGCGCCAAGGTCGTGCTGACCTGGTCCGATGGGCGGCAGTTCCAGGGCGAATCGGACGGTGTCATCTCGCAGGCGGGCGAGCTGCGGTGCTGTGCTGAAGCGACCGTTCGGGCGCTCGAGCGGGTCGTGCAGCCGAAGATGGGATTCGAGCTGCTGGGCGTCAAAGCCGTCCGGGCGTTCGACGCGATCGTGGTGATCGTCTCACTCTCGGCGCGACAGGAATCACGGGCTTCGCGACTGGTCGGCGCCTATCTGGCGGAGACCGACCCGCCGCGCGGCGCAGCGCTTGCAGTGCTGAACGCCACGAACCGCATACTGGGGAATTTCTTCGCGACACGATGATCGGGAACGCGCGGGTGATTCGACTGATCGCAGTGGTGGGCGCGGCGCTCGGCGCCGGGCTGGGGGCGGGCCTCGCCTGCGGGGGAAGCCATCCCCCGGCGGGGGCCGTCGTGCCCGCGGTGCACGACTCGATCTCCGAGCATGCGGATTCCCTTGCGGCTCTCGCGACGCAGGCGGCGCGGGACTCCGCCGCCGATCAGAAGGTGCTCGATAGCCTGCACGGCCCCCATCCGAGAGCCGATTCGGCCGGGGCCGCCCCACCCGCTGCCTCGTCGGTGAAGGGCGAGGAGGTGGAGCGCGAGGCCGTGCGCCTGTTCGGCCCCGAGGGGCGGAGTGCCATCGGTGCGGCACCTCCCCCGGAGCCCACCTTCGATATCGACGTCTCGAGCTTCTCCACCAACCGCCGGGTCCTCGAATACCTCGAGTTCTTCCAGGTGGACGCGCGGGACCGGTTTGAGATCTGGCTGTCGCGTCTGGGCCGCTACCAGGGAATGATCCGGGAGCGGTTGCGCGCGAAGGGGCTGCCGGAGGACCTGCTCTACCTCACGCTCATCGAAAGTGGGCTGTCGAATACCGCGGTGAGCCGGGCGCGAGCCGTCGGGATGTGGCAATTCATGGCCAGCACGGGACGCTTGTACGGGCTCACCGTCGATCCCTGGGTGGATGAGCGACGCGACCCGTTCAAGGCGACCGAAGCCGCCGTCAACTATCTCGCGGACCTGCGGCAGCGCCTGGGAAGCGTGTACCTCGCCGCGGCGGCGTACAACGCCGGCGTAGGCCGAATCGAGCGCGGGATCGACCGCCTGCCGGGCGAGTCTGACTCCGTGGACGACCGAACGTTCTTCCAGCTCTCCGACCGGCGTTATCTGCGGCGTGAGACGCGGGACTACGTCCCCAAGCTCATCGCCGCCTCGCTGATCGCCAAGCAGCCCGCTCGCTACGGCTTCAGCGTGGACCCGATGACGCCACTCGCGTTCGACGAGATTACGGTGACCGACGCAACCGGCCTCGATGTCATTGCGCGCCTCGCCGATACCACCGTCGCGGCGCTCCTCGAGCTCAACCCGCAGTACGTGCGGGGCGTGACGCCTCCGAGCCGCAGCGTGGTGGTCCGGGTGCCGCGAGGGCGGGGCACCGTAGTCGCCGAGCGCTACGACAGCCTCCCGGTCACTGCGCGGATCACCTTCGTCGATCACTACGTGTCGCGCGGGCAGACGCTCTCGGAGATCGCCCAGCGCTACCGGGTGAGCGTAACCATGATCCAGGGTGCGAACCCCCGGCTCCGGACGCGGGCGCTGCGGGTGGGAGAGCGGATCATCATTCCGATGAGCGGGCGGGTCGTGCCGGCGTCGGCCTGGTCCGTCCCGCCGGAGCGGCGCTACCGCCGCGTCTCGAGCACGGAGGCGAGCCGGGGCAGCCACCGGATCCAGCGTGGGGAGACGGCCAGCACCATCGCGCGCCGCTACGGGGTGTCGCTCACATCCCTGCTCAATTACAACGGCCTGACCATGGGCTCGGTGCTGCGGGCGGGTGACGTCCTCAAGATTCCGGAGAAGTGCGGCGCCACCTGCTAAGGCGCGGCGAGTAACCGAAAACACGAAGGCGTAGGGCCAGTTCGCCCTACGCCTTCGTTACATTCCGGGCGTTTTCCGTCAGGTCTTGCGCCGGTAGCCTTTCATCAGGGCCGCCGCATATCCGTTCTGCGGATCCTTGCCCGCGTCGAGCAGCTCCTGCACCTTGCCCGGACCACGGTTATATGCGAGCAGCGCGAGGCGCAGCTTGGCGTCTGGGTTGCCCTCATAGCGCTCCAGCAGATCCCGCAGGTAGCGGAAGCCGAGCCGCAGGTTGGTGCCGCGCTCATATAGCTGGGCGGTCGTGAGGCCCGGCTCGTACAGGCGCCCCGTGCTGGGCAGCACCTGCGTGTAGCCGATCGCTCCCACCTTGCTCTTCGCCTTGGGGTTGAAGCCGGACTCGATCTTGACGAGGCGGAACGCGAGCGCCGGGTCGACGCCCTCCGCCAGCGCGACGTCGTAGATCGCCGCGGAGAGATCGGCCGCGATGTTGTAATGCGTCGAATAGTCGATGATGGCGTTGGCGCGCTCCAGCTGGAGCCGTGCGACGGCCAGTTCGCCCCGGGTAGCCTCGAGCGACTGCTCGAGCGACCGCAACTCTCCGATGAGTGCGGGCGCGGTCAGCGGCGCCGGCTGATCATCGGCGGTGGCGCGGCGCGCCCAACCGCCAATGCTGCTGACGATCAGGGCACCGAGCAGGATGAGACCTCCCTGGAGCATCAACTTCTGCGTCGTCGTACGCATAGACCTCTCTTGTAAGGCCGTGCGGTCCATATTGGCACCGCCCCATCAATTCCCCATCAATCCGCCGTATCGCGCCGCCAATCGCCGTGGGTCCCGCCCGTCTTCTCGAGCAGCCGGACCTTGTCGATCTCCATGCCCCGGTCGACGGCCTTCACCATGTCATAGACCGTCAACAGCGCGACCGACACCGCCGTAAGCGCTTCCATCTCGACCCCGGTGCGACCGACCGCCTTCGCGGCGGCGCGCACCCGCACTCCCGGCAGCTGTTCATCCAGCGTCGCCTCGACCTCCACGTGGTCGAGACCCAGCGGATGGCAGAGCGGGATGAGCTCCGCGGTTCGTTTCGCCGCCAACGTCCCGGCCACTTCGCTCACCGCCAGGACATCGCCCTTGGCGATCTGCTGCTCCGCAACGCTCCGGAACGCTTCGGGCGACATCCGGATCGTCCCTTCCGCCACCGCCGTGCGCACCGTGGCGGGTTTGCCCGCCACATCCACCATGCGCGCCCGGCCCGCCTCGTCCACGTGTGACAGCTTCACGCTGGCTCTCCGCCTCCACCCAGGTCCGCGGCCAATACGGCCGACAAGAGCTGCGGGTTCACGTTCCCTTGGGCCAGTCCCCGCGCATCGAGCACGCGGGCGATCGCCGCCACGACCTTATCGGTCTCTCGTCCCGCCCGCGCCTGCTCCCGCAGCAGCTCGAGCAATCCGTCCAGCATCCCCGTGAACCCGCCGCGCGCTTGGAACGGCTGCTGGGCGAGCGCGAACGTCAGGCGACGCACCGGCCCTTCCTCGACCGCCTGCAGGAACCGCCCCGCGGCGGATCCGTTGGCGTCACCCGAGCTCCCTTCCGCAAGGAGCCTGCCGGGGCACCCGTCTGCCCGTGCAACCCGTTGCCGGAGATCGGCTTGGCTACTCACGCCGAGCTCGCGCTGTGCGAACACTGCCACGATGCTGTCGGCCAGTCCTGCCAGCCGAACGCGCACGACGCGAGACCGGATCGTCGCCAGCAACCCCTCGGGTGCACTGCTCGTCAAGACGAACACCGTGTCCGCCGGCGGCTCCTCGAGCGCCTTCAGCAACGCATTTGCGGCGGCGTCGGATCCCGGCTGTGGCACGAGCCGTTCCGCGTCCCCGATCACGAACACTTTTCTCGGTCCCAGGGCCGGCCGGTACGCGAGTCGTCGAAGCAGCAACCGGACTGCGCCGATGCTGTGAATCGCCAACCCTGACGGCGCCTCATAGAGCGGCCGTTCCCGTCGCGCCGCCATCTCCTCAGCGAGCGCTTCCTCGACCAGCTCGATCTGCCGGTCCTGGTCAGCGGCTCGCTTCGACGGCTCGAGCGGCACGAACCAATGCACGTCCGGATGCGACAACGTCAGAACCAGCCGGCAGTGCTGGCAGTCGCCGCACGCTTCCCCGTTCGCCTTTGCTGCGCCCGTTCCCGGGTGCTCGCATACCAGCGCCTGCGCGAGCCAGAGGGCCAATCGCTGTTTCCCGACGCCGCGTGGCCCTTCGAACAGGAGCGCTTGCGGCAACCGGCCGGAGGCGATGGCGCCTACCAGCCGGTTTCTCGTCCCCTCATGGCCGTACAGGGGGGGTAAGGGCATGGCGGGAATCTACCGGGGGGGTGGAAATCCGATGTGTGTGGAAAACGCAACACCAATCACAACAATGTGTTATCTATCTTTACAGGGGCTTGTGCTGAGGTAAACAGTTGTCATAGAATAGCTTCCTGCATGGAGTGAGCGCACACTCGCTAGATAGTGCCCAATTTTCTTACGTTTTCGCTAATTATTCGGGGGTACTCGAGCGCAACACATCATGGTCCCTGGCGTGGCGTCCCTGCCACAGATTCGCCAGCTATGTGCTTCGCAGCCGCCCGCAGCTGATGCGACTGGCCAACCATCACCAACACGTCGCCCAGGGCCAGGCGGAAGTTCGGGCCAGGCGTCGCAATCTCCTCGCCCCCCCGGGTCACCGAGAGGACGAGCGCACCGGTCTGCGTGCGCAGCCCGGTGGCGGAGAGCTTCTTGCCCACGAGCGGCGACCCCGGGGGAAGCCGGAGGCGTTCGATCGCCATCTGCGGAACGCCGGCCACCGTTCCGAGCTGGAGCCGTCCCACCCCGTCGGCGCGCAGCGCCTCGTAATGGGACGCGCGGATTCGATCGACGAGCTCGTCGATTCCTTCGCGCGGCACGTGGTAATGCGCCAGCACACGCGCGAAGATCTCGATCGAGGTTTCGAACTCCTCCGGGATCACCACATCCGCGCCGAGGCGCGTGAGCTCGGCGATCTCGACGACGTATCGCGTGCGCGCGATGATATGAATACTGGGGTTCAGGCTGCGTGCCACTCGTACCATGCGTCGCGTCGCCGTCGGATCGGAGATCGCGACGACGAGCATCCGCGCCCGCTCGACGCCGAGCGCACGGAGGATCTCCTCGCGGGTGGCGTCGCCGTAGAAGGCGGGCTCTCCACGCCCCCGCGCCTGCTGCACCGTTTGGGCGTTGAGCTCGACGATCAGGTAAGGCGCCTGAATCGACCGCAGGGCGGCGGCGAGGTTGCGCCCGTTCAGCCCATATCCTGCGATGATTACATGGTCGGTGAGGGGCTGCTCGGCCATGGCCATCGCGTCCGACCGAAGTCCCGGCAAGAGCCTGCGGAGAGGCACGAGCCGCTCGAGCCGATCGAGGATCGCCGGACCGCCCTGGAGCAGAAAGGGCGTCACGAGCATGGTGAGTACCGCGATCGGGAGAAACGTCTGGTACAACCCTTCCGGGAGCAGTCCCGCCCCACGCCCCTCGCGCGCGAGCACGAACGAGAACTCGCCGATCTGGGAGACTGAGAGCCCGGCGAGCAGGGCCACCCGTCCTGAGTAGCCCAGCACGGCGGGTCCCACCGCCGCGAACAGCGTTTTCCCGCTCATCACCAGGACCACGCCCCCCAACGCCAAGGCTGGGTGTTCCCACAGGAACTCGACCCGTACCAGCATCCCCACAGTCACGAAGAACAGGGAGATGAACACGTCCCGGAATGGGAGCAGTTCGGCCATCGCCTGGTGACCGTAGTCGGACTCCGAGATGACGAGTCCAGCGAGGAACGCGCCGAGGGCGAGGGACGCCCCCGCCGCTGCGGTACCAAGTGCGGTCAGCGTCCCGACGAGAATGACGGCGATGAGGAAGAGCTCACGACTCCGCGTCTTGAGAATCTCGGCGAGCGCGCGTGGGACCACGGTGCGTGCCAGCACGAGCACACCGATGACGACCAGCACGGCCTTGCCGAGTGCCAGGAGCAGGCCCGCGGCGCCGCCCGTCGATTGGCCGGCGAGGAAGGGGAGGACGAGCATCATGGGCACGACGCACAGGTCCTGGAAGACGAGGACGCCGGTCGACAAGCGGCCGTGCGGGGCGTCGATCTCGCCCAAGTCGGTGAGGCCCTTGAGGACGATGGCGGTGCTGGACAGGGCGACGAGAAAGCCGAGCAGCACGGCCACCGGCCAGGAGAGCCCGAGCAGGACGGCGAGCGCGGTCGCGATCGAGGTGGTGAGGACCACTTGTGAGCCTCCCCCCACCACCACTTGGCGTCCCATCTCGCGCAGCCGGCTGAGCGAGAACTCGATGCCGATCGTGAACAAGAGCAGGATGACGCCGACTTCGGCGAGGCTTTCGACCTGGCGCGCGTCGGAGACGAGGCCGAGTGCGTTCGGGCCGAGCAGGACGCCGGCGACGATAAAGCCGGGCAGAGCGGGCAGTTTGATCCGGTGGAAGACCCAGATTACGAGCAGGGAGACCGCGAAGATGATGGCCAGGTCCCGCAGGATGACGTAATGCGTCACGGTGACTCCCTGTAAGGCATTGATGCGGGCTCGCTTGCACGTCGAGCGGTGACCTGGCGCACGCGGTCTGTGTGGGCGTCATAATGGAAAATCCGGTCGCCTTCTGCAAGGTTGTTGCGCTCGATCCGAGGGGGCGGAGTGACTTTCGCACCTCGGCGAGCATCGTTCCTCACCACGACCCGAAGGGGCCTGCTGGCGTGAGCACCAACCGCTTCAAGCTGCTGAGGCAGGACGCAGCCGTCCGGGACGCCGAGTTGTCGCGGAGCGAGGCGCAGCTGCGCGCCACGGCGCGGCAGCAGGAAGCCGTGGCGCACCTGGGGCAGCAGGCGCTTGCCGGCGCCCCGGTGGACGAGCTCATCACCGCCGCGGTGGCATTGGCCTCACGCACGCTGGAAGTGGAGTTCGCGAGCCTGCTCGAGCTGCGCCCTGAGAGCCGCACGCTCTTGTTGCGTGGCGGAGTGGGCTGGCGGGAGGGAAGCGTCGGCCGGACCGTCGTGTCCGCTGATCCGGATTCGCACGCCGGGTACGTACTCCGCTCCACGGGGCAGGTGGTTGTGGAGGACCTAAAGGAGGACGCCCGGTTCGGCAGCGCGCCCCTGCTCACGCCGCACGACGTCGTGTCGAGCCTCAGCGTGATCGTGCAGGGGAAGGATCGCCCATTCGGGATCCTCGGGGTGCACTCGGCTCGCCGCCGCGAGTTCACGATCCACGACACGCATTTCCTGCAAGCCATCGCCAACGTGCTCGCGACCGCGATCGACCGCGGCCGCACCGAGGACGCGCTCCGGCGTAGCGAAGAGCACTTCCGCTCGCTGATCGAGAACGCATCCGACATCGTGACCATCGTCGGGGAAAACGGCGTCTTCCGCTACGCGAGCCCGTCGGTGGAGCGGGTGTTGGGCTACGTGCCCCGGGACCTGTTGGAACGCAGCGCGTTCGACTTCGTGCACCCCGAGGACATTCCGCGGGTCGGCGAGGCGCTGGCGCGGGCGATCCAGCAGCCCGCGACGCCGCAGACCGCGCAGTTCCGCTTCCGGGCGCAGGACGGGTCGTGGCGCGTGCTCGAGGCGGTCGGCCAGGCACACTTGGACGGTAGCGGATTCGCGCAGCTCGTCGTGAACGCGCGCGACGTGACGGAGCGGCTGCGGCAGGAGCGCGCGCTGCGCGAGAACAAGGAGCGGCTCCGCACGGTCATCGCCGGGGCGCCGCTCGTGCTGTTCGCGCTGGACCGCCACGGCGTCTTCACTATGGTCGAAGGCCGCGGGCTCGATGCCCTGGGACTCCGGCCGGGGCTCCTGATCGGGCGGTCGGCGTTCGAGCTGTACGCCGATCTGCCGCAGGCGCTGGCGGACGTGCGCCGGGCGCTCGCGGGCGAGACGTTCTCGTCCGTGGTCGAGCTGTTCGGCGTCGTGTTCGAGAGCTGGTATTCGCCGGTGCGGGAGCCCGGCGGCACGGTGGCCGGGGTCATCGGTGTGGGGACGGACATCACCGAGCGGCGGAGGGCGGAGGAAGCGCTGCGGCGCTCGGAGGAGAGCCATCGCGCGCTGGTGCAACACGCCGCGTACGCGATCTACCGATCCACGCTCGAGGGGCGGTTCCTCACCGTCAACCCGGCGCTGGTCAAGATGCTCGGGTACGAGTCGGGGGAGGAGCTGCTCGGCGTCGATCTCACGAGGCAGGTGTACGTCGACCCCGACCAGCGCCGCCAGATTCTGGCGCGCTTCGATGCCGGGAACATCGTGGAAGGCGTGGAGGTGAGCTGGAAGCGGCGGAATGGCGAGCACATCCTGGTTCGGCTCTCGGGGCGGGCGGTGCGAAAGAACGACGGCACGATCGAGTGCTTCGAGACGATCGCGGAGGACATCACGGAGCGGCGCGCGCTGGAAGACCAACTCCGCCAGTCGCAGAAGATGGAGGCGATCGGCCAGCTCACGGGCGGCATCGCCCATGATTTCAACAACCTGCTCACGATCATCCTCGCCAACGCCCAGCTCTTGGCCAAGGCGATTCCCCTCGAGCGTCCAGAGGCGCAGACCGACCTGCGCGACGTCGTGGCGGCGGCGCTGCGCGGCCGCGTCATGGTGCAGGAGCTGCTCGGGTTCGCCCGGCGCACCAATCTCGATCTCCAGCCGGTCCGGCTGGACGAGCTCATCACCGATCTCACCGGATTTCTCCGGCGGATTCTCCCGGCCGACGTCGAAATCGTCGTGGCGGGCGACGGCGATCTGCCCGAGGTGAAGGCGGATCCGCACGCTGCGGAGCAGATCCTGTTCAACCTCGCGACCAATGCGCGCGACGCAATGCCGGAGGGCGGTGTCCTCTACCTCGAGACGCGGGGCGTGGAGATCACCGAGGATCAGCACGTCGCCTGGGGAACCCGGCGCGCCGGCGCGCACGTCTGCCTGATGGCGAGCGATACCGGCGTCGGCATGGATCGCAACACGCGGACGCACATGTTCGAGCCGTTCTTCACGACCAAGCCGACGGGGAAGGGTACCGGTCTCGGCCTCGCGACCGTGTATGGCCTCGTCAAGCAGCACGGGGGCGGCATCGACGTGGAGTCCGAGCCCGGGAAGGGAACGCGGTTCCGCATCTACCTCCCCGCCTCGGACGACCCGCCCGCGCCGGCGCGCGCGGCGGTGCGCGAGCGGGCCGTGCGCGGCGGCCGCGAAACGATCCTCCTCGTGGAAGACGACGATCAGTTACGCCGCTCGGCCAAGCGGATCCTCGAGGACGCCGGCTATCAAGTGGTCACGGCCGCCGACGGCCTCGAGGCGCTGGAAGCGTTGCACCACACCGCGGGCATCCGACTCGTGTTCTCGGATCTCGTGATGCCGCGGCTGGGTGGCCGTGCGCTGTACGACGCGGCGCGGCGGGAAGGCCAGACCATCCCGTTCCTGTTCGCCAGCGGCTATTCCGACCCGGATCGCGCAACGAGCCCGGATCCCTCGGTGCCCCTACTACGCAAACCGTGGACGGGAACCGACCTGTTGGGGAAAGTGCGGGAGATCCTCGACCGGGTGTAAGCACCCGGCCCCGCTACGTGGCGTCCAGTACCTCTCTCACCTTCCGCGCCAGGGAGTCCGGCACGAAGGGCTTCTGTAGAAAGGCCACGCCGGCAGTCAATACACCCTGCCGGACCATCGCGTCATCCGTGTAACCCGACGTGTAGAGCACCTTCATGCTCGGCCGCTGCGGCGCCAGGCGCTCGGCCAGCTCGCGGCCACTCATGCCTGGCATCACCACGTCGGTGACGAGCAGGTCGATGGGGTCCCCGTGCCGGGCCGAGAGCTCCAGGGCGGCGGGTCCGTCGGCCGCGTCGAGCACGCGATACCCACACGCCTCGAGGCTGCGCCGCGCGAGGGTGCGGACGGGGGTCGCATCCTCCACCAGCAGGACCGTCTCGTGGCCGCCCCGGACCTCCCTGGGCGGCGGCGCCGGTGCCGGTGCTTCCGTCGCTCCAGGCACCCGGGGCAGGTACACTTTTATCGTGGTGCCGCGTCCGGGCTCGCTGTATACCCAGATATAGCCGCCACTCTGCTTGACGATTCCGTACACGGTGGCGAGCCCGAGCCCCGTGCCTTTCCCCACTTCCTTGGTCGTAAAGAACGGCTCGAACAGGTGCGCCTGGGTGGCCTCGTCCATACCCACGCCGGTGTCCGCGACCACCAGACAGGCGTAATCGCCGGGGGGCAGGCGGTGCCGCCGCTCGACGTGCTCTTCGTGCAGGGTGAAGCGCGCGGTCTCGATGCTCAACCGGCCGCCCGTCGGCATCGCGTCGCGGGCGTTGACGGCCAGGTTCAGCAGGACCTGCTCCAGCTGCCCGGGGTCGGCGTTGACCGCTCCGGCTATGGGATCGAGGGAGGTGACGAGCTCGACGTCTTCGCCGAGCAGTCGCCGCAGCATGCGATCCATGTTCGCCACCACGGCATTGAGGTCGAGCACCTTGGGTGCCAGCACCTGGCGGCGGCTGAACGCGAGCAGCTGTCGCGTGAGCTCGGCCGCGCGGAGACCGGCGTGCTTGATCTCTTCCGCGTCTTCGCGCCGTGGATCACCGGAGGGCATGTTGTGGAGCAGCAGCTGCGTCGAGCC
This sequence comes from Gemmatimonadales bacterium, assembly GCA_035943095.1. Lineage (GTDB taxonomy): Bacteria > Gemmatimonadota > Gemmatimonadetes > Gemmatimonadales > GWC2-71-9 > AG41. The sequence goes on from DASZCN010000127.1 coordinate 17,343, forward strand.
CAGAATGGCCGTCAGCAGATTGTTGAAGTCGTGGGCGATTCCACCCGCCAGCTGCCCGACGGCCTCCATCTTCTGCGACTGGCGCAGCTGATGCTCCAGGTGGCGCTGCGCCGTGACGTCGTGGGCGAGCACCAGACGGGCGCGGCGGCCGGCGAATTCGAGCGGGCGCGCCACCAGGTCCACCTCGAAGATCTTGCCGTCCTTGGCGCGGTGGCGCACGCCCGTGCGCACCGCGCCTTCATCGGGTCGGTTGTTGAGCTCCTCGTCGAGTCGATCCTGATCTTCCGGCGAACGGATGTCCCGGAGGGTGCGCTCCAGGAACTCGCGCTCCGAATAGCCGTAGCGGGTGATGGCCGCGTCGTTCACGGCGAGGATGCGGAGCGTCGTGAAGTCGTACACGAACATCGGCTCCGGGTTCGTCTCGAACAGGAGTCGATACTTTCGCTCGCTGTCGTGCAGCTGCTCCTCGGTTCGCTTGCGCTCGATCGCCATCGC
>DASZCN010000128.1:0-7861 GCA_035943095.1 Gemmatimonadales bacterium
TGGGCTACTACCCATCGGGGATTGGGTGGTACCGAAAAGCCTTTCGGCTCCCTGCGGGCGCGCGGCAGCATGAAGTCTGGCTCGAGTTTGACGGCGTCTATATGAATAGCGATGTCTGGATCAACGGCGTCCATCTGGGTATCCGGCCGTACGGGTACTCGAGCTTCGCGTACGACATCACGAAGCATCTCGTCCCCGGCATCAACGTGGTGGCAGTGCGCGTGGACAATTCGCTTCAGCCCAACTCGCGGTGGTACTCGGGGAGCGGTATTTACCGTCACGTCTGGTTAACGATCGTCGATCGCCTGCACGTGGCCCATTGGGGCGTGTATGTGACGACCCCGCTGGTCGACACCACCGGCGCCGTCGTCGTCGTCCATACCCGCGTCGAGAACGACCACCCCGTCGGGCGGAACGGCGTGCTCCGGACGCTCATCGTCGACCGTCATGGCCGGGAGATCGCACGCACGGATGCGACCTTCTCGATGGCCCCGGGTGCGAGGATCGAGGTCGAGCATCGCTTGCAGGTCAAGGAGCTCGAGCTCTGGTCGGTCGAGCGACCAGCGCTGTACACCTTGCGGACGGAGTTACTGACCGCCGCCTCACCGGCCGCCGCAGTTGCGATCGACGCCGTCGTCTCTAGCTTCGGCATCCGCACGATCGCCTTCGACAAGGACAAGGGCTTCCTGCTGAACGGCGAGCACGTCAAGCTGAAGGGCGTCAACCTGCACCACGACGGCGGCGCTGTGGGCGCGGCGGTTCCCGAGCGCATCTGGGAGCGGCGGCTCGAGCTCCTCAAGGCGATGGGCGCGAACGCGATCCGCACCTCGCACAACCCGCCCGCCCCTGAGTTCCTGGACCTGTGCGACCGGCTGGGCTTCGTCGTCATGGCCGAAGCGTTCGACGAATGGACGATTGGCAAGGTCCCCGAGGGCTATCACAAGTATTTCGCCGAGTGGTCGGAGCGCGACCTGACGGATTTCATTCACCGCGACCGGAACCACCCCTCGATCGTTCTCTGGAGCGCCGGGAACGAAATCGGCGAGCAGAGTACGGCGGACGGGACGCAGGTCCTGAAGCGGCTCGTCGGGATTTTCCACCGCGAGGACCCGACGCGGCCGGTTACCACTGGAAACGATCAGATCTACGCGGACGGGCATCCGGCGACGCTCGAGTTCCTGAGTGCCGAGGATGTCGTGGGCTACAACTACATGGACCGCTGGCACGAGCGCCGGGAGATTTTTGCCGAGCCGGACCGGCACGACCATCCCGACTGGAAGATGGTTGGCACCGAGAGCGGCTCGATCTTCCAGAGCTTCGATGAGGCCTACTCCCTCGGGCCCGATTCGGGGGTCGTGCACCCCAATTACACGAGCGGGATGCTCCAGGCCGAGCGGCGCTGGAAGTGGATCGCCATGCGCGACTACTTCGCGGGTGACTTCATGTGGACGGGCATCGATTATCTCGGCGAGAGCACCTGGCCCTTCAAGGGGTTCCCGTCCGGGCCCCTGGATATCACCGGGCATCCGAAGGATTCGTACTATCTCTATCAGAGTCTGTGGACCGATCGGCCGGTGCTCCACCTGTTGCCGCATTGGAGCTGGCCGCGGCGGGCCGGGCAGGTGATCCCGGTCGTGGCGTACACCAACTGCAACACGGTCCAGCTGTTCTTGAACGGCCGCTCCCTCGGCGAGAAACGGATCGAGTTCCCGGCCCAGGGGACCTCGGGCGGCTGGAACACCTACGCGCAGCCGGTCGTCAACCCGACGACCAACGACTTGCACGTGAGCTGGGACGTCCCGTACGAGCCCGGGGTGCTCCGGGCCGTGGGCCGCCGGCGGAACGGTACGGTGGCGTGCGAGGCGGAAGTGCGCTCGGCTGGGCCGCCCGCTGCCCTCCGGCTCAGCGCCGACCGCGACACCGTCACCGCCGAGCCGGGCGACGTATCTCTCGTCACGTTCGAAATCGTTGATGCGAGCGGGACCGTCGTGCCCACAGCCGACAACTTCGTGCACTTCACAGCGGTAGGTGGCTCCATCGTGGCGCTCGACAACGCCGACCTGCAGGACCACGATCCGTATCGCGTTGACCATCGCCGCGCGTTTCACGGTCGTGGGTTAGCGATCCTGCGTGCCACCCAGGCGGGGTTGCTCCGTATCACCGCGAGTGCGGACGGGCTGCAGGATGCGAGCCTGACGGTCGTTGTGCGCGAGGGCAACGCGCCCAAGACGGTCCCGCCGGCCCGATAATGCATCGTTCGGTTTTCCTGCTGCCGGTCGTTCTCGCCGCGTTCATGAGAACGGCGACGGCGCAGCGCGCGCCGAGCCGGGCCGTCTACCTCGACAACCAGGGCGTGATCCGCTGGCGGGACGACCGGACGGAGGTAACCCTCTTCGGCGCGAACTACGTGCTTCCCACCGCCTCCGACTATCGCGCGGCCGGTTACCTCCACGCCGATCGAAAGAAGATGATCGAAGAAGACATGGCGCAGTTCGCCCGGATGGGCTGGGACGGCCTGCGGCTGACTTTCTGGGGTGACTGGGAGGCCTCCGATAGCGCCGGCAATCTGATTGCCAACGACCATCTCGACCTGCTGGACTACCTCATCGCCCGCGCGCGCGACCGCGGCATCTATATGCTCTTCAGCCCGATCCAGCTGTACGGGTCGAACTGGCCGGACGCCTTACAGGATTCCACGGAGCCGGGCTTCGGCCGGCGTTTCGGGAAGGCCCGCATGGGGACGGACGCCGCCGCGCTCGCCGCGCAGGTGAACTACCTGCGCCGGATCTTGAATCACGTGAATCCGTACACGGGCGTGGCGCTCAAGAACGAGCCGGCGATTCTGTTCATCGAGCTCGTGAACGAGCCGTGGCATCACCCCGAAGACCTACCCGGGTCGATTCGCTACGTCAACGCGCTCACGGATGCCGTGCGCAGCACAGGATGCAACAAGCTCGTGTTCTACAACGTCAGCCAGGATTTCAGGATCGGTGAAGCGATCCGGCGGTCCAAAGCACAGGGCGTGACGTTCGGCTGGTATCCCACGGGCTTGAATTCCGGGCACGAGCTCGAAGGCAACTACCTCCGCGCGGTCGACACGTTCCCGGACATGCTCCGACCGGAGCTGGCTCGGCTCCCCCGCATCGTCTACGAGTTCGACAGTCCCGATCTGCGCACCGGCACGATGTATCCGGCGATGGCGCGGACGTTCCGCGCCGTAGGCGCGCAGTTCGCCGCCATGTTCGCGTACGACATGCTCGCGACCGCCTCCCGCAACCTGGGCTGGCAGACCCACTACCTGAACCTGGTCTATACGCCACGCAAGGCGATGAGCGCCATCATCGCGGCCGAGGTCATGCACCGCCTGCCGCGCCTGCGCTCGTACGGGCCGTATCCCGAGAATACACGCTTCGGTGATTTTCGCGTCTCGTATGAGGGCGACCAGAGCGTGCTCGCGGCGCGCGACGCATTCTTGTATGCCGGGTCGACGCGCGCGACGCCCCCCGACCCTGCGGTGCTGCGGCGTGTCGCGGGCTACGGCTCCTCGCCGATCGTGACGTACGACGGGGAAGGGATCTACTTCCTCGACAAGGTGCGCCCCGGCGTCTGGCGCCTCGAGGTCTATCCCGACGCGGTGCCCGTCCGTGATCCCTTCGAGCCGCCGAACCCCGACAAGATTGTCACGCGAGCGATCAGCCGGGCCTGGTCCATGACGGTCACGCTACCGGATCTTGGGGGCACGTTCACGGTGCAGCCAGTCACGAAGGGCGGTCAGGCGGTCGGGCAGTCAGAGGGCAGACGATTCACAGTTACGCCCGGCGTCTACGTACTCAGCGCTGCCGGGCCAATCGACGTCGCCACCCTGCCGGCGCAGATCGGTAACGTGGGTTTCACAGAATACCATGCCCCTCCCCCCGATACCCTGTCCCCTTCAGTCCAGTCTCTCGCCGCGCCGGAATACCTGGCCGGGCGGGATGCCGAGCTCGCTGTGCGCGCGGTGGAATCCACTCTCGCCGATTCAGTGGTGTTGTACATCCGGCCCATCGCGGGGGGCTTCTACCGCGGCTACGTGTTGGACCGTGGGCAGGGCTATCGGTATACCACCGCGCTGCCGGCCGGCACCCTGCGCGAGGGCCCATACGAGTTCGTGATCACGCGGTTTACCGGCGACTCGTGCGTCACGTTCCCCTCCGGTTTGCACTCTAAGCCGACGGACTGGGACTACTACGGTCGGACCTCGTGGAAGTTGGACGTGGTCGGCCCGCATACGCCCCTCCGGCTGTTCGTCCCGGGCACAGACGCTGCGACTTTGGCGTTCACGCGCATCGGCGACGCAGGCCGCCGCGGGCTCTTTCGTCTGGGGATGTCGGTCGTTACAGGCCAGCCGGTCCTTCACTTCGCCCTCCCCGTGGACTCTAGCTCCTCGAGCCCCGCGGACTATACGGCGTCGTTGGTCGTCAAGGATCGGATCCAGGCGCGACAGGAGACGATCACCGCTGCGACCGAAGTGGATGTGCGGCTGCGCGGCCTCGGAGCCCACCAGGTGCTTTACGTTACGCTGATGGAGGACGATGGCACGAGCTGGAGTGCGCCAGTCCCAGTCGACAGCACATGGAACGAGCGGCGGCTGCCGCTCGCCGCTTTCACCATCGGCCGGGGGGTACTCCTGCCGCAAGGCTTCCCCGGAGAGTGGAATTACTGGGTGGGACCGGCGGCGGGGCGGGGATCAGTTGGCGATCACCCGCGGCTCGACCACGTCGAGCGCCTGCAACTGTCTTTGCGACGGGAAGAGGGCGCCAGGATTACGGCGCCAGGTTACGGAGTCGAGGTGGAGTCCGTCCTGCTGAGATTCGGTCCCTGACCCTTCGCCCGCAGGGCGAGCCCGAGCATCCCGGCTCCGAAGACCAGGAGCACCAGGCCCCACCACAGGTTCACGTTGATGCCGAGCGATCGGGCGTAGATCGCCTTGTCGGACGTGAGACCAAACACGACGAAAATCCCGCCGTAGATCGTGAACAGCAGCCCGATTGGGAGTCGCAGGTCCAGCTTCAACGGGTCACCAAAAGATGATGTTCAAGACGAGCGTAAGCCCGAGGGCGATGACGCCGAGCGTCACGGGCGACTGATACCAGCGCAAATGACTGTCCTGCTGGCGGGGGGTCAGGGCGTAGACCAGTCCTTTGAGCTCTTCGTCCGACTTGGTGCGCCGCGTGACCAACGAGATCACGATCGTTGCGATGAAGCACGCGGTCCACGCGAAGATCGCGCTCCAGAAGTTCTGCGCCATCTCGCTCGGATAGGTGTGGAGCACGGCACCGAGAAAGCCGCCCTTCAAGCCCGGTGTCGCACCGTGGGGCAGGGTGAGGCCGTGCTGGATCGCGGCCGCGGCGGTGCCGGTCAAGAGGCCGAAGAACGCGCCGTGGCCCGTGGTGCGTCGCCAGAACATGCCCAGGAGGAACGTCGCGAACAACGGAGCGTTCACGAACGCGAACACGAGCTGGAGCATGTCCATGATGTTGTTGAACCGCGTCGTGGCGTACGCCGCCGCGCCGCTCAGGATGATTCCGAACACGGTCGCCGCGAGCCCCATGCGCAGGTAATGCGCATCCGACTGCCCCGGCCGGAGGTAGGACTGGTAAATGTCGTACGTCCACACCGTGTTGAACGCCGTGACATTGCCCGCCATCCCGGACATGAAGGATGCCATCAGCGCGGTCAGCCCAAGGCCCAGGAGGCCGGACGGCAGGTAGTGCCCCAGCATGACGGGCACCGCGAGGTTGTAATTGGGCGTGCCGTCATTCTCGAGCGGCAGGAAGCCGCCGCGGGTGACGTGCAGGGCGATGGCGAGCATCCCCGGTAGAATCACGAGGAATGGGAAGAGCATCTTGGGAAACGCGGCGACGAGCGGCGTGCGGCGGGCGGCGGCCATCGAGTCCGCGGCCATCGCGCGCTGCACCACGAGGAAATCGGTGCACCAGTACCCGAACGACAGCACGAAGCCAAGTCCCATCACCATGCCGAACCACTCGACACCCATCGGGTTCGCGGCGGGGGAATTCAGGTGGCGCCACGACTCGGACCAGGCGCCGGCCGGGTATCCGGCGTGCGTCGCCACCGTCGTGAGCTTCGCGGACAGCCCCGCCCAACCCCCCACGTCCTTCAGGCCGAGCAGCACGAGGGGCAGGAACCCCAGCACGATGAGGAAGAACTGCAGTACCTCGTTGTAGATCGCGGAGGTCAGGCCGCCGAGGAAGATGTACGCGAGCACGATGACGGCGGAGAGCAGGACGCTGGCGTGGAAATTCCATCCCAGCAGGAGCTCGAGCAGCTTGGCGAACGCGTACATCGAGATCCCGGACGAGAACACGGTCATCACGGCGAACGTCATCGCGTTGAAACCGCGGGTCTTCTCGTCGAAACGGAGCTTCAAATACTCGGGGACGGAGCGGGCGCGCGACCCGTAGTAGAACGGCATCATGAAGATGCCGACGAAGACCATCGCGGGGATGGCGCCGACCCAGTAGAAGTGGCTCGTCATCATCCCGTACTTGGCGCCGGAGGCGCCCATGCCGATCACTTCCTGGGCGCCGAGGTTGGCCGAGATGAACGCCAGTCCGGCGATCCACGTCGGGATGGACCGGCCGGAGAGGAAAAAGTCTTCACTGCTCCGCACGGATCGCCGGAGACCCCAGCCGATGCCGAGCACGAAGGCGAAGTACAGGAGCATCACCGTGTAATCGACCCAGCCGAGGCGCATCATGGCGGGGCCCACGCTAGCCCAACATGGCTACTCGCGCAACCGCATCGAGCCGGCGAAGTTGGGACGGCACCGAGCAGGCGAGAGCCGTGAGCGTATACACTCTGAAGAACACCCACGGGATGGAGCTCGACGTTCTCGACTATGGCGGGATCATCGTCTCGCTCAAGGTGCCGGATCGCTCCGGCCGGCTCGACGACGTCGTCTTGGGCTTTGACTCACTCGAGCAGTACGTACGGTCGTCCCCCCCCCCGTACTTCGGAGCGATCATCGGTCGGTATGGCAACCGCATCGCTCGCGGGCGATTCGCGCTCGACGGCCGCACGTACACGCTGGCGACGAACGACGGCCCCAATCATCTCCATGGCGGTGTGAAAGGCTTCGACAAAGTCGTTTGGGACGTGTCGCCGTTCGCGCGGCAGGACTCGACCGGTCTGGTACTCCGCTATACCAGCCCGGACGGGGAGGAGGGGTACCCCGGCACGCTGCGGGCCATGGTCACGTACACATTGACCGAAGCGAACGAGCTGATCTTCGACTACGAGGCGACGACCGACCGGGCCACGCCCGTCAACCTCACGCAACACAGCTACTTCAATCTCGCCGGGGAAGGTGACGGCGACGTCCTCGGCCATATGCTCACCCTCAACGCCGATTCCATCACGCCGGTCGACTCCACGCTGATCCCCACGGGTGAGATCCGGAGCGTGGAGGGCACGCCGTTCGACTTCCGCGCAGCTCGGGCGATCGGCGCGCATCTCGACTACGACGACCAGCAGCTCGTGTACGGCCGGGGCTACGATCACAACTTCGTGCTCAATAAGGATCGAGACGGGCGAGCGGGCCCCACGCTCGCCGCGCGGGTGTACGAGCCCTCGAGTGGCCGAACGATGGAGGTGTACACCACGGAGCCGGGATTGCAGTTCTACTCCGGCAACTACCTCGACGGCACACTCAGTGGTAAGAGAGGCACGGCGTATTCGGCCCGCTCCGGCTTCACGCTGGAAACGCAGCACTTCCCGGATTCGCCGAACCACCCCAGCTTTCCCCCGACGATCTTGGCTCCCGGCACGGAGTACCGCTCCCGAACCCTCTTGCGGTTCA
>DASZCN010000129.1:0-4966 GCA_035943095.1 Gemmatimonadales bacterium
GCCGTCCCCGCGCGGGAGCCCGCCGACTTGCTGCGTCTCCTCTTGAGCCATCTCGAGGAGAAGTCGGCGGAGCGTGTTGCGGCCCGACGCGCCGCGGCGGAGCAGCAGCTCGCCGTCGAGCTCGGCCGGCTGGATCGGTACTTCGAGTCCATGCTGAAAGACCAAGCCGACTCGGAGGCCATCGGAACGCTCACCGCGCTCGCCGAGCGTCGCCGCACCGAGGAGATCCGGCGCAGCCAGGTGAAGGCCGTCGTGCATCCGCTGCAGCTCATCGAAGCGTCCGCGCTGATCGAGCGCGCCGAGTGGCGGCTCGAATCCACGGGAGGACGTCGCGCGACATTCAGCGCGCAGCGGTCCTTCAGCTCTAGTGGTGCAGCTGGCTGGATCATGGCGTGCCCGCACTGCGGCCGTCCGCCGGCCACGCTCGTGGTGTGCCGCCACGACCACTGCGCCTGCGACGCGTGCTCGCACCGCTGCTCGGTGTGCGCCGAGGACTTCTGCGCCGAGCACGGCACGGCCGAGTGTCGCGTGGACGCGCAGCCGATGTGCGACGAGCATGCGCGGGTGTGCCCGGCGTGCCGGCTCGAGTACTGCACGGCCCACGAGGGCACCTGCGTCGAGGGTGAGCACTCTGCCTGCTCGGCGTGCCTGGCGCCGTGCGCCAGCTGTGGTCGCGCCGTCTGCAACCGGCACGCGGAGAAAACGAGCGCGGACGCGCCCAAGGGAAGCCGTCGCTTGTGCACGGCGTGCCTCCGTTACTGCCAGGGCGGGACCAACGAGCCGGTCGGGATGGACGAGGTCACGCAATGCGCCACGTGCGACAAGTCGGTCTGCTCGTCGCATCAGGCGGTGTGTGTGGCGTGCCCGGCAGATAATCAGGTGCACTGCTCGCAGCACCTGCGCCGCACCGAGCAGTCCGGGCGTCTCGTGTGCGCGCGGCACCTGGCCGCGTGCACGCGCGAGCCGGCGGCCGTGTTCGCAACGGACGAGGTCCTCGCATGTCCGATCTGCGGCAAGGACGCGTGCGCGCGGCATCGAGCGGCGTGCGGCTACTGCGGCCGGCAGGTGTGCACCGCGGATCTCGGGCCGATCGACCCGCGGGGGGGCCAGTCGCGCCGCTGCTCAACCTGTGCGCAGCTCGCCGCGGTGAAGGATCTTCCGGATGCGGTCGTCACCGCCGCATTGAAGGCGACTGGCGGTGAGCGGAAGTCGTCCCGCAGGTGGCGTATGGCTCGCGACCGGAGTCACATGGTCCTGGAGCTCGATCTCGGATTGACCCGCAAGACGGTCTTCACGGTGCGGCACGGGAGCACCGCGCCCGAGAGCGTGGTGAAGCATTCGTTGATCTCGGGAATGCAGAAGAAGATGCAGAGGAAGATGCAGAAGAAATAGTCCCAGCCTCGAGGCACGGAGCCTCGCAGCCAGTTCTGGCCCGCGAGACTCCGCGTTCTGTACGCTAGCCTACTCGCACGCCGGCGTATGCAGCTGGATGTTACCGCCGTCGAGGCTCCCCCCGGCGCTGTAGCTGTAGCCGGTGCCGGACAGCTGGATCGTGAAGGTGTCGTTCCGTCCGGGTTCGCCGTTGTCGGCCACATCGACCTCGTAAGTGAATCCACTCCGGCCGTTCACTTCAGCGGTGCCCTGGATGCGCCGCATCGTGGGGGAATTGGGGTCCGCCGAATAGCCGGTGACGCCGGTGCCCTTCACCGTCGGCCCGTTGGAGCCGTGATCGATGTAGGTCAGGTGACCCCAGAATGCTCCCTGCTTGATCCCGCCCCCAACCCCGAAGTTCGCCTTCGCCCCAGATGGGGTGCCGGTGATCCAGCCGCCGCCGGTGACGAAATCTGCCGGAGTGCAGCCGGGCGGAGGCGGCGGGGGCGGGGCGGGCTGGCACGTGATGTCCGCGTGCGCCGAGGAGATGATGACGTCCACGCCTGGCGCCGTGACGTGAAGGGCGTTCACGGTGATATCTCCTGGCCCCCCACTCCTCTGCTCATTGATGACCACCTGAACGCCGCCCGGCAACGTCACGGTCTGGTTGGGCGTGCCGTCGACGGCGATCGTTTGCCCGTTCACGGAGAGCGTGGCGATGTCCGAGCTCCCGCTTGCCGTCGCGCCGTTATCGGTGCACATGGCGGTCGCACGCGCCTCGAGGAAACCCGCCGAGATGGTGTTGCCAGCGACGGTGAGCGCAACCTCCGCCACAGACGCTTCCGACCGGCTGGCGTTGCCTTGGCCGACCGTGGTTGCATGGAGCACTTCGGCCGTGAGCAGGCCGGGGACGCTCGCGTTCAAGAGCGACGCTTCCTGGGCGCCGCCAGATGGTGGCAGGGGGCCGGCATTGACAAGGGTCACGGGCGCGACAAGGGGCAGTGTGGCCTGGACCACCGTGGCTTGACCGCTGTAGCTCGTCGCCTGCGTGGCCGACGACGCAGTCGCGTCCGCGAGCACGGGCGCCACCGGTTGGGGGCGCTCCGAGCACGCGCACAGAGCGGCGACGAGTATGCCGGCCGGGAATGCTACCTTCTGTCGAATCGTCATGATTGCAACCCTCCTTAGGTGGACACGGATCAACCGTGAACGCTCCACGTGGAGGGCAAGGCAGGTGCCGCGGCATGGCGCCGGTGCAACTGTGGCTGCGCGGCCGTGCCGCGGCAGCGAGACGCATCATTCCGGGGCTGACTGGAACGGACCCGCGACGCGATTCGCAGCGATGCCGTAGGAAAAACGTCCGACACGCCGCGTCAGGGTCGGGCTGAGCGATCTGTCGTACTTTTCCGACGGTGGGGCGGGGCGGTCGTCGACGGCGAGACGAGGTGGTGTTCGATCGCGTAGCGAATGATGTCCGCGTTGCTCTTGAGCTTGAGCTTCTCGAGAATCCGGCCGCGGTAGGTACTCACCGTCTTCGGGCTCACTCGGAGCTCGTCGGCGATTTGCTTGAACGAGACTCCGGAGCCGAACCGGCTCAATACCTGGTACTCCCGGTGCGAGAGCACGTCGTGCGATGGCCTTCTCCCCGTTAGGCTGGCGATCAGCGTCCTGGCAAGCGACGGGCTCACGTACGATGCTCCGCGCGCGACCTGCCGGATGGCGTCGGTGAGGTGGTGGCGCGAAAGATCGGCGCTGAGATATCCCTCGGCGCCCGTCCCCATGATCCGAAGGGCATTGGGATCCTGCCCTGACACGTTCAAGACCAGCACACGGCACCGCGGGTTGCGGTGTTTCACGGCACGGATGAGCCCGAGAAGCGTCGGGCCACCGAGCGACAGATCGAGGAGGAGCACGTGCGGCTTGGTTGCAGTGGTTTCCTCGACGACTTCCTCTTGGGTTGAGGCCTCGCCCACGACCGTCATATCAGCGCACTCGGCTACGATTCGCTTGAGTCCTTCGCGTACGACCAGTCGGTCGTCCGCGATGAGCAGCTGGATCGTGGAGAGCGCGGCGTGCAAGGGTGATGGCATCGTGCGTGCCCGGGAAGCTCCGCAAAAGAAACGGCCCCGTTGAGCCGTTCGCGGGCGCAACGGGGCCGGAGATCCTGCCGACCCTTCACACTAACGACGGGCCCGCCGTGGTTCAAGTGGCGTTCGCGTTCACTCATGCTACCGCCAATCTGGTGAGGTCCGTCACTGGGCCGGCGAGGTCCACCCCGACGGCACGTCCGCACAGTCCGCGTGAGACCAGTATGAGAAGCCTCTCATAACGGTCCCGACCAGGTCCGCATCATCGCACGCCAACGTTTCTTCCCGAGAAGCGAATGCAGCATCCACTCTCTCGGGAGGTCTCTACCATGTCGAAGCATCTGGCGTTCATCGCCCTCGCGGCGGCCGCGCTCGCTGCTTGCGAGCAGAACCGCGGCATCACCAGCCCGTCTGCGGCGGTCGCAACGCCGCTCGAGGCGCAGCGGGGCGACGACGCTCCGCTCGCCGGCCCGCGCGCCGTCTATACCCTCACCAACCAGGTCGCCGGCAACGCCGTCGCGGTATTCACGCGAGCGGCCGACGGCACGCTCAGCCCGGCCGGCACCGTCGCGACCGGCGGCACAGGCACCGGGGCTGGGCTCGGCTCGCAAGGCGCCGTGGCCTTGAGCAGCGACGGCCGCTGGCTCTTCGCCGTCAACGCGGGCTCGAACGACGTGTCGGTGCTGCGCATGGGCGCACACGGGCTGTCGCTCGCGAGCCGCACGGCGTCAGGCGGCACGCTGCCGATCAGCCTCACCGTCCACGGCAACGTGCTCTACGTGCTGAACGCCGGCGGCGACGGCAACATCAGTGGGTTCTCCGTCGGCCCGAGTGGGGCGCTCTCAGCCATCCCCGGCTCGACGCAAGCGCTCTCCGGCACGAACGTCGGTCCGGCCGACGTGGCGTTCAGCCCGGACGGCCGTTCACTCGTCGTGACCGAGAAAACGACGGGTCTGCTCGACGTTTACGACGTGAACGACAACGGCGTGGCCGGCGGGCTCAGGTCGGTGACGTCCGCCGGCGGGACGCCCTTCGGGTTCGCGTTCGGTATTCGCAATCTGCTGTTCGTGTCCGAAGCCGCGGCCCCGGGCTCGGCCTCGTCCTACATCCTGGGCAGGGAAGGCGATCCTCAGGTCGTGAGTGGCGTCGTGCTCACGCACCAGGGCGCGCCGTGCTGGGCCGTCGTCACGAATGACGGGCGTTTCGGCTTCACGGGCAACGGCTCCGGGTCGGTGTCGGCCTTCACGATCGCGCCCAACGGCTCGATCAGCCTGCTCGACGCGAATGGCGCAACCGCCGTCATCGCTGGTGGCGTGAACGATATCGCCCTCAGCGGGGACAGTCGCTACCTGTATGCTCTGGGAACCGGCGCCGTCCCGGGGATCCACACGTTCCGGATCGAGCCCGACGGGCACCTCGTGGCTCTAGGCGCGGTGGCGGGGATCCCCACCGGAACCAGGGGACTCACGGCCTTCTAGGACTCATTCACGACGGTAGGGGCGCGGCGC
>DASZCN010000130.1:0-23731 GCA_035943095.1 Gemmatimonadales bacterium
GTGGCCCTCCGGGCCGGCGCGAACCGCGATCACGTGCGAGTGGCTGTTCCATCCGGATGCGTTCGCACAACCGGGCTTCGATCCCGACGATGCCGCGCGCTTCTGGGACGAGACCAACCGCCAGGACTGGAACATCTGCGAACGCTCGCACGCCGGCATCGCGTCACGCGCGTACGAGCCGGGCCCCTATTCCCCACGCGAGGGCATCTCGGCCGCCTGGGACCGCGAATTCCTGCGCGCGCTGGGACACGGCCGCTGACGCGCCGTCCGTAATTCAACCCCGACGCGTATTCGCCGTTTTCGGTCCCCATTCAATCCGGTCCTGCCTCAGCGGCGTAGCAACGTGGAACCCACCGCGCGTTGCCGTTTATAGCGCTGATATGCGAGAGAGGCAGCCATGGCGATACCGTCGTGCGACTTCTTTGATTGGGGCACACACCGCCGTTGTGCTGAGCCCGCGACCTGGGTGACGCACCAGACCTTTGGCCAGGCGCTGCACGGCGCGCGCTACTATTGCGACGCCCACCGTCCGCCGCGGGCGCGACCGTTCGGCGCGAATCCTCCGGCGCTCGAACCGCCGGCCCCAAAGCGGCGGCACAAGGCCTGAGTGTAGGGGCGGTGCGCCCCTACTTCTTGCGGAGATAGGCGTCGGTCTTGTTGAGCCAGTCCTCCCGCGGCGGGGAGAACACGTCCACGTCGAGCGTGTCCTCGAGCGCGCGGGCCTCGTGGGGCACGTGGCTGGGCAGGTGGAGTACTTCACCCGCGCGAACCACGACCTGCTCGGCGCCGTCCGGACCGATGCGGAACTCGAGCGCGCCTTCCAGGATGTAGGTGAACTGCTCGTTCTCGTGCGAGTGCCGCGGCACGAGACACCCTTTCTTGAGGTAGACATGCGCGAGCATCACGCGATCGCCCGTTATGAGGCGGCGTGCCAGCTGCTCGCTCACCTCCTCGCGCGGCATCTGCTCCCATCGATACCACGTCGCCTTGCGTGCGTTGCTCATTGGGACTCGCTCCGGTCTCAGGCCGCGGACAAGGCTACTCGACGCCCGTTGCGCCGTCAAAACCCGCAGACTACCTTCGCGGCTCTCCCCCGTCACGGAGGCACGCGGATGCCGCTCGCCGAGCTGCTGCTCCCCGAGTTCGATGCAGAGGTGACCGCCACGCGGCGGGTGCTCAAGCGAGTGCCCGACGGCAAGGGCTCCTGGAAGCCGCATCCCAAGTCGATGACCCTGGGCCGGCTCGCGACCCTGATCGCCGAGCTGCCGGGCTGGGCGGTGCACGCCCTGACCCTGGACGAGCTCGACATCATGCCTCCGGGCGGACCGCCGCCCAAGTTCGAGGCGCTCGAGAGTCGGGCGAAGATCCTCGAGCTGTTCGACCGCAACGCGGCCGCCGCGCGCGCCGCCCTCGCCAAGGCGTCGGACGCCGAGTTCAAGAAGCCCTGGGCCTTCAAGGTCGGTGGCCGGACCATCACCACCAACTCGAAGTACACGGTGTATCGGCAGACCGTGCTCAATCATCTGGCGCACCACCGCGGCCAGCTCACCGTCTACCTGCGGCTCAACGGCGCCCCCGTGCCTGCGGTGTACGGTCCCACGGCGGACGAGCCGAATTTCTAGCGGCGAGCGCGTGCCGTCCTGGGAGCAGGGGGTAGCGCGGCTGTTACGCGCGTTGCGGCTCGACAGCATCCGCAGCAAGCTGTTGGTCTTCGCCCTCCTCGCCACCCTGATTCCGTCGTTCACCACCGCATGGATCTCGTACCAGCAGAACAAACGCTCGCTCACGGAGAAGGTGACCCGCGAGCTGCAGAGCGTGAGTGCGCAGACGGCGCGCGAGATGGACCTGTGGGTCAAGGAGCGGCTGTACGAGCTGCGGGTGTTCGCGAGCTCCTACGAAGTCTCCGAGAATCTCGATCGCATGGCGCGCGGTGGCCCCAGGGGGGGCGAGCAGCCCCGGGGCCGACTCCGCGACTACCTGCGCTCGGTGCGCGAGCGGTTCTCGGATTACCAGGAGCTGCTCGTCGTGGACAGCGATGGGGGAGCGATGGCCAGCAGTGCGCCCGAGCCCACACCGTCGCATCTGCCGCGCGGCTGGCCCGCGGCGATCCGCGCCGAGAACGCCGTGGTGGGCGACGCCTACTGGGACGACGCCCTGAAGCAGGGCGTCGTCGTGTTCGCGGTCCCCATCTACCAGACCGGTGGTCGCTTGCTCGGCGCGCTCACCGCCAAGGTCGACCTCGCCGCCGTGTACCGGCTGCTGCGGCGCTTCACCGCCGGGGATTCGAGCCGGCTGTACCTGATCACGGCCGACGGTCGCGCGCTCGTGGGCTCACGCTCGGGGCCCGCCGAGCTCACGCGCCGCAGCCTGGACGCGGGCAGCACGAGCCGCCTGCTCGAGCGCGAGGGCAGCGTGGTCGAGTACACCGGGCTCGAGGGGGAGCGCGTCGTCGGCGCCCTCAAGCGCGTGCCGCAGCTCGACTGGGCCGTGCTCGCCGAAGTGCCGGCGAGCGAAGCGTTCCGGCAGGTGGCGCGGTTGCGCAACGTCACCGCGGTGATCGTGGCCGCGCTGTTCGTCGGCGTGGGCCTACTCGCGTACTTCCTCGGGCTCCTCATCTCGCGCCCGCTCGACCGGTTGCGGGAGGGAGCGGCGAAAGTCGCCGGGGGCGACCTGGCGGTGGTCCTGCCGATCGTGAGCGGCGGCGAGCTCGGCTACGTGACGGAAGTGTTCAACGACATGACCGCGCGGCTGCGGGACAGCCACCGGGAGCTCGAGCGGCTCTCGGTCACCGATGACCTCACCGCGCTCTTCAATCGCCGCTACCTGATGGACATTCTGGAGCTCGAGATTCGTCGCTCGCGCCGCATGCACCACCCGTTCGCCGTGCTCATGGTGGACGTCGACAACTTCAAGCCGTACAACGACGCGTACGGCCACCTCGAGGGAGACACCGCGCTCGCGCGTATCGCCGCCATCCTGCGAGAGACCAGCCGCGATGTCGATTACGCCGCGCGATACGGAGGCGAAGAGTTCGTGGTGCTGATGCCCGAAACCGAGATGGCGGGCGCGGTCGAGATGGCGGAGCGTATTCGCGCCCGGCTCGCCGGCGATGCGGTGATCGGAGAGAAACTGACGATCAGTGTCGGCGTGGCGCAATTCCCGGTCGACGGCGAGACGCCGGAAGCGCTGCTCGCGCGCGCGGACGCGGCGCTCTACCAGGCGAAGCGCGACGGGCGGAACCGCATCGTGCGGTCCGCCCGCTAGCCCCGCCGCCCCACGAGCGTTACGAACATCCAGCCGGCGTGGCCGTTGTCGTCCGCCACGCGAACCCACTGGTCGACGTAGGAGTACCCGGTGAGGGCGGCACCAGGCTCCACGGTGAACAGCACGCGATACGTGCTCCCTGGGCCCTCGCGGATCTTGCCGCGCGCAACCGCCTGGAGCGGTACGGCGACCGCGAACGCCACCTCGCCCGGGCGGATCGACGGCCGATCATTCCCACCGGGACGGGTGCCGCCCAGGCCGGCCGCCCGCTTCGACTGGTTGGCGAGATAGAGTGCCCCGCCGTAGTTCTGCTTGCCGAATTCCGCGCTCGCCTGCTGCAGCAGCGCCCCCGCCTGCTCGACTTCGGCGGCGCTACTCCCTTGCGTCCCGGCGGCGGCGCGCAGCCCCTGGACCGCGATTTCCGCCTCCGCCATCGCCGACGCGGCCTCGGCGCGGCTCGCGACCGTTTGCAGCTTGGCGAGCGTGCGGACCACTTCCTCCCGCGCCTCATCGAGCCTCGCCCGCAACTCCTCGACTTCAGCGTCCCGCTCGGCGAGCCGCAGCTCAAGACGTGCTGCGCGCTGCTCCAGCGCCGAGTCGCGCGCCGTGGCCGGGGCCGCCGGGGCGGGGGCCCCCGCGTGGCGGACGGGCGCAGCTGCGGGTGGCGGCGGGTCTGGCGTGCCGTTCGCCGCACACGCAGCGAGCACGAGGGCGACGAACGGGAGTCCCTGCCTGCGGCGGATCATCCCGCCGCCTCGGCCCCGTCAGCTTCCTGCTGTTGCATCGGCTCGTGGGCCTGGGCGCTCACCCACACGCCCGGGTGGGGGATCGTCACCACGAAACCCTCGCCCACGCGCAGCGGGCGCGACTGGTAGGCGGCGAGTCCCTGGCGCCATTCGGCGGGCAGATCGTCCGCCGAACGCAGGGGGAGCGCGATCGCGTTGCCCATCCGACCGATCACGGTGTTCTCCACCACGTCCGTCAACGGCCGCCCGGTGGGACCGCGCAGCTTGGAGAGCGCCATGTGCCGGGCGGCGGGATCGCCCGCCGTGATGATCACGGTCGAGTAATACAACAAGTTCGAGTCGATGTGCTCGAGGAGCCGTTGGCGCGACGGATCCGGCGTGGCGATCGTCTCATCGCCGAGCATCCGTTCGAGCTCGGGCAAGAGGCCGCGATCGAGCAGGGTGCGCCGGAAGAGATACCCGAAGCGCCGTACCACGTCGGGCGTGGCCACGTTGGGCAGCCGGAACGGCACGAAGATGACGGGGCGGATGCGCGGGCTGCGCACGATCACCTTGAAGCGCTCGAGCGGCTCGAAGAAGTGGAACGTGACGAGCCGATCGCGCGTCGTGTTGCGCACGTGGCGCACGGCGCCCGTCGCCGGCGCGTCGGCGGGCGCGTCCACAACCCCGAGCGGCCTCCGCCGCAGCGCGTGGCTCATGCGCTCCGTCCGGTCGCGGATCATGTGCATCGTGTCCGCCGCGGCGAGCTCGAGGCCGGGTTCCGTGAGTGTGAGCGGGTCGAGCTGGAGCTCGGGATGGAGCGCCGTGATCAGGTCCCCGAGCATCGAGGTGCCCACCATACGGGCGAGGATCTGCAGCGGGCGCTCGCGCCCTTCGGCCTCGCGGCGCCAGCGTCCATCGAGTACCGCCAGCTTCGCCTCGTCCCCCGGCGTGAGCGTCACGCTGTACAGGAGCTCGCCCCACTGCACGCCAAGGGATTGCCAATACTCCTCGACGTCGATCAGGACGCCGTATCGCATCCCGCTCGGACCGTCGCCCGGCGACGCGAAGAAGTCCGCCACGCTTCCCGCTGCGGGCGTCACGGGAGCGGCCGGCTTGTCGCCGAACACGGCGAGGCGCTGGAAGTAGAGGACGTGGCCGGGCAGCTCCGGGTCGGCGGGCTTCGTGGGTGACGGCGCCGGCCCGGGGGGGGCCTGGGCGGGTGGAGTACCGGACGTCGACCCGCGAGCGGAACGCTCACCCGAAATGCTCAGGGACACTGGCAGCTGTGTGGGTGCGGCGAGAGGCGTGGGGTCGTCACCCAGGGTCGCCGTCGTCAGCTCGATCGGATCTTCGCTGCGCAGGCCGACGCGGATCCGCAGTCGCGCCGTGTCGCGCCGGGGAATGGCGACGAGGCCGTCGGCATCGCTCACCCAGTACCCCGCGGCGTTGCCGGACTTCTCGAGCACGGTCACGGGCACGCCCTGCGCGGGCTTGCCCGTGTCCTGGTGCACGATCCGAAACAGCCAGACGTCCTTTGCGCCGCCGCTCATGTTCTCTCCGAGGGGGCCCCAATATGGGATGGGGCGGGGGCGGCGTACAACGGCGGGGCTCACGCCCTGGGATAAGACGTTGTCGGATATGGCGTTATCGTATACCGCGTTGCCGGATGAGGCGCTAGCGCAGATCGAACATGAAGTGGTGCATGTAGTCGATCGTGGACTGTTGCTCGCTCACTTGATAGGCGAGCACGTCCCCGATCGTAATGACGCCCATCAGTCCCTTGTCGCCGACCACGGGGAGATGGCGGATGCGCTTCGCCGTCATCATCGCCGCGCACTCTTCCACGGGTGTGTCGGGAGCGCACGCAGTGACCGGCGAGGTCATCACGTCGCTCACCTTGGTTGCGGCGGGATCGCGCCGCTGGGCCACCACGCGGCGCAGGATATCCCGCTCCGTGAAAATCCCCGCGAGTCGCTTGCCGTCGGTCACGACGAGCCCGCCGATGCCGCGCTCGTTCATCAGTTGCGCCGCCTTCACGACCGTTTCCGCGGGGGGAACGGAGATGACGTCGCTGCCCTTCTTGCCGAGGATATCGCGCACGGTCGCCATGGTACCGCCTCCATGCCGGGGGACGGGGGGAGGGTCTGCTCGATACTATCGCCAGGAGAGGGAGGACGCCACCTACTTGAGGACGGCCGGCCTTTCCTTATTGTAGAGCGAACCCCTACCGGAGGGTGCCTATGGCCAAGTCGACCAACGTCGGGGACCTGGACGCGCGCTCGAGACTCGTAGCCGGCTCGCTCGCGTTGCTGGGCGGTCTGGCGGCGCTCGACCCGTTCTTCCAGGCATTGGGATTTCTCACCTGGATCATCTGCGCCGTCATGATGTACGTCGGTGCAATACTCGCGATGGGTGGATTGAAGGACGGTACGGCGGCGTTCGGGTTCCCGCTGCTCCTCCTGTCCATCCTCGACGCGTGGCTACCGCTGGTCCACAAGGGCTACTGGGGCTTGATCGCGGGTGCGATCGTGGCGCTCGGCGCCTTCCAGACGGCGATCTCGCGCATGTGTCCGATCAATTCTTTGTTCGGCGTGAATACCGCGAAGTCGTAACCGCAGTGCGGTCAGAGCAGGCTCGCCAGCTCGGCGAAGAAGCCACGCTGCCCGGGGACGCTCTTCTGCCCGGCCTGGGCGAGGGTGAACCAGGCCGCCCGATCGGCCTCCGGAAATTCCCGGTGTCGTCCCGATTTGGGCGGCCATTCGAGCGAAAACAGGTTGCTCTCGAGCCGCGCGGGATCGGCGTCGCCTTCGAACGCCCATGCATGGATCACTTTGCCGCTCGGCTGCTTGAGCGGCGTGAGCGGAATGAACGGCCCCTCGACCGAGAATCCCGTTTCTTCACCGAACTCCCGGCGTGCGCTCGCCAGGAGGTCTTCCCCAACATCGACCTCGCCCTTCGGAATCGACCAGACCCCATCGTCTTTTTTCGCCCAGAACGGCCCACCCGGGTGGACCAACAGCACCTGGGGTTCGTCACCGTTCCGGCGGAACATCATTAAGCCTGCGCTGGTCTTGGCCATTCGGGACCCGAAGCGGAGACGCTAGCTCCGACGCCGCGTTGAGGAGAGCCGCTTGAAATATTCGACGGCCCGCTCGAGCGTCCTATGATTTCTTCGGGCTGGGTGCGCCCGGTGCCATCGGCAGCGGCGAATCCGAGTTCCAGATGTCCTGCGCCATGAGCCAGCGGCCGCCCTCGTTGACCCAGCGCACGATGTACTTGCCCGAGTCCGCGGCGGGGGCTCCCGGTGGCCGCTTGGCGCCAGGGGCGAACGCGAAGTGCCAGCGTCCCTGCTCGACGGCGGAGGAGCCGCTCGCCCACACCGAATCGGACCAAATCTTGAGCGTGGGTGCCGGGCTGGGGTTCATTTGCGTGAAAAACGCGCGGATCGCCTCGCGCCCATGCACCGGTGCCATGTTCGGCGGCAGCAGCACGGCGTTCGGATGGTAGTAGGCGGCAAGCGAGTCGGCGTGGCCGCTGGACGTGAGTGAGGCCCACGTGGCATTGGCGGCGTCGATTGCCTTCTTGGCCTCTGCGCTGGTGTCCTGCGGGGGTGCGGCCTGACAGGCGAGCGCGGAGAGTAGCAGGAGCGGTGCGGTCTGAAGTGGTCGCATGACGGATCTCCGTTGGGGAGGACGGGGACGATATGGGCACTGCCCTCCGGTGGCAAGCGGCGCTAGGTTTGGGAGGCAATTGATGGTCGGGTCGTGTTTGGTTTTGATGTTCCTAGCCGTCTGGGCGGCTCTCCGTCTGGCCGTCTAGCATCTCGGGACGTAGCGCAGTCCGGTAGCGCACCTGAATGGGGTTCAGGGGGTCGCGGGTTCAAATCCCGCCGTCCCGATTACGGCTAAGGCAAACAGAGCGCCGACGTTCGCATGTTGAGCCTCGGCGCTGTTGCATGGGGCACTCTCTCAGTGGTCCCTTGAATTGGGGCCGCCCGCCCCTCCGGAGCGGAAGGGATTGTCTTTGAATCGCGGCCGGCGCATTGAGTTACGAAGAACATGGAGCATTCATTAAGCGGCTCCTTCCGTCTCGTGTCACCATTCCGACAATCGTCGCACCGCAAACGCTCGCGTTCGTGGCGCTCGCTCTTGTGATCGGAAGTCGAGCGGTGGCGGCCCAAACCGACGAGATCCAGGTATACGACGGTGTCCTGGCCCCGCCGGGCAAGTTCAATCTCACGTGGCACAACAACTTCACTCCCGAGGGCGTGAAGACCCCCGCATTCCCCGGGGCCCTTGTCGCCGACAAGTCTCTGAACGGCGTCCCCGAGTGGGCCTACGGCGTCATGCCGTGGTTCGAAGCGGGGCTCTATATGCCCCTGTATAGTATCGGCAAGCGAAACGGACAGACGGGCTTCATGCTCAACGGGGTGAAGTTCCGGCTGCTATTCGCCGTCCCGCGTGCGGACGAACGGAGCTTTTTCTACGGTGTGAATTTCGAGTTCAGCTACAATGCGCGCTATTGGGAGGCACGTCGCCTTACCTCTGAGATTCGACCGATCATTGGGTGGCGCGTACACCGCATGGATATCATCGTCAATCCGATCTTCGACAGCTCCTATGATGGGTTGAACAACCTGGACTTCGCGCCGGCAACCCGCGTCGCCTGCAATCTGTCCGATTCGTGGGCCTTCGCCATCGAGGAATACGACGATTTCGGGCCCGTCCGCCAGTTTCATGCCGGCAGTCAACAGACTCATCAGGTCTATGGGGTCGTTGATCACGCGACTAAGGCCCTGAATCTTGAAGCGGGCGTGGGATTTGGACTGACCGATGCGTCGGATAGGATCACATTGAAGCTGATCCTGTCGCGCGATCTCAATTGATCCTCTTTTCGGGTTCGTCGGTTGAGCCTCGGCGCTGTTGTTTGGGCTAGATCCTCAGTCATCTGAATGATCACGATAACCGCTCTTTTTCATCCAGCTTGGCGCTGGCGCCGCCGGCAGGGTCTGCCGCTTGGGAACGGCTCGCTGGGCCGGACTCGGCGCCGGAACCGAGCTGGCGGACGTATAGCTCGCCGGATTTTTGAGAACGCTCTCGAGATTGCCGACCTTCATCGGATGCTGCTGCACCATGGCTGCCAGGACAGCGGCGAGTTGATCGATTTCCCGTGATCCGACACGACGCAGCTGTTGCCAGATCTCCGATCGACCCGACTGGAGAAAGTCGTCGCGCACGAAGATCAGATTGTCGCCGGTATGAAAACGTTCCCACAGTGTCGTATCCCTCTCCAGCGCCGCCAGCGACAGATAGATGACGAACGCTGAAAAACGATCGATCTCCAGGCCATAGTCTCGCTCGCCACGCTCTGGATGCTGGTAGGCACGGTGGCCGATTTCGGTGGCCTGGCGGCCCTTTAAGGCCGGCACCCACATGCCGTCGTAGTCCACCAAGTGGATCGATCCGCCGCGCACCAGGATATTGCCGTGCTGTAAATCGCCGTGCGCCACCTGAGCGGCTTCGAGGTGGCGAACCAGTGTGACCCATTGTGCCCGCAATGCCGACAGGTACGCCGAATTGTGTAGATGCCTCTCAATGTGACTGTGCAGCAGGTCGCCCTTGGCCCATTGCATTTTGACGATCGGGAACCAGTTGGAGCGAATTTGAATGCCCTGCTGGAGAAACTGAAAACTCACATCATGGCGCAGGCGTACCTTGTGAAGATGTTTTGAGATCGCTTCATAGCGCTCGGCATGGTCGCTGATCGGGCGCAGGAAGCAGCGAATGGCCCAAGTCTTTGGGAATAACAAAAACCCGCCCGGTTCCTTGCCCTTGTAGACCACGGCGTTGCCGCCGGTGGCCGGCTTGGGCATGCCGAACCGATCGAGCTCGATGGCGACCGCTCTCAATCCGGGGTCGGCAAACGCTTTTTGCGGGTGTTGAACCGCCTCATGGTATTCCGTCAGGTCTGGCCATGCACCCATCGCTACCTCTCCTTCGCTTCAACCCGCGCATCGTGATGAATGACACGGACAAGCGTGAAGTCGTCGTTGCGCAAACCATTCTTGCGGCCGTAGGCGACAATCGCGGCAAAGCTTTCAGGCGTACCGAGCTTCCGATACAGCCAGTTCCATAATGGTCGCTCCGCTTCATGCCGTTTCAGCAGCCAGGCGGCCATCGCATCCGTGGCCAGCAGCAGCATGTCTCCATCGCGGAGGCTGCCCTGGCTGGTGTGTATCCGATCCGTCACCGATTCGCCCTCCGACCTCGAGCCGATCAGATACGGGCTCATCGTGAACTGCGACGATTTCTGCAACGGAAACATTTCGACCACGCGCATCTCTTTACCGACGTGATCGACCTGCATAAGGCAACAGTCACCAACGGCCAGCGCCGTCCAACGGTGCTTGGGAGCGTCGATCTCGACACCGAGAAAAGCCGCAAAGGCACCCTGCTCGGCCTTTTCGCTAGCGAACCAGGGGAGCGGTCGGCCCGCTAATCTTCGCTGCCAGAGGCGGCGCGCTGGCTGCAACCGCGTAAAAAACTCTGGCCCGGTCAGCTCACTGCGCACGTAGCTCTCGGCCAACAGCACGGCCCATAACTTGGCAAAACTGCTTTCGGTGGCGCCGTCAGCCACCGCCACGCGGACCCCGACTGGGGTGCGAGTGTGCCGATGCGCCCAGGCATC
This sequence comes from Gemmatimonadales bacterium, assembly GCA_035943095.1. Lineage (GTDB taxonomy): Bacteria > Gemmatimonadota > Gemmatimonadetes > Gemmatimonadales > GWC2-71-9 > AG41. Next base: position 10,680 of record DASZCN010000130.1, read on the forward strand.
CTCGTACTCCTCAACACTGTTGCCCAACTTTGGACAGCAGAAGACCTTTACGTCGCAGTCATTGGCCGCGTGGCGTGCCTCACTGCGGGAGGTGCCCACGACGGTGGTACTCAACGCAGGTGCACATTGGCCGGCCGCGTGCCGATATCGAGAAAATTGATTACGTGCAGCGGCTGCGCGTTGAAGATGAATCCTCGCGAGTTTTCCGCGGCCGGCATGCCCAGCTCCGTCGCGCGCGCAACCATGAACGGTGTGAGCGTCGATGAGGCTTCAAACAGCTGTTTGGCATGTTGATCCGGGAGTTTCTTGGCGTCGCCCGGCAATTCGATCGAGGGGCCGGCCGTCGACGAAAGATGGATGTTGAAGAGTAGCACCGAGCCGTCTTCGCCACCGACCGCCGTCAATTTACGCGCCTCGGCCACGAGATCGCCATCCGTTGCCTCGCCGTCGGTGACGTTGATGACGATCGGCGGAAATCCCTTCGGATGCTCCTGGCACCAGGTCTGGACAAGCGTGGTTGCTTCCTTGAGCGCGGCGCACATCGGAGTGCCCCCCTTCGAGTATGGGTCGAACCAGACTGGAAATTTCACGGTCTGGTCCACCACTCCGCCGGCGCCATCATCCGATTTCTTGACCCGGTCTTCGATGCGCAACGGCTTGCCTGCCAATTCGCTGACCGGTACCAAGGAGCGCCCGCTCAGTTCACCGCCGAGCGCTGGTTTGCAGCTGTCTTCGCTGTAGCCCAGCACACCGACATGAAAGTAGTCGTAAATCGAGTCCGATTTGGCGCAACGGATGCACAGGTTATGAATAAGCTTGTTGAGTATCGTGGCGAGCTCTTCGGCTTTCCGTCTGCCGGCCTCTCCGCCGCCAAACGGGTCTTCCATCGACTCTGACTGGTCCACTAGGAACAAGAAACAACCCGGGTTCTTACGACTGATTTCGGCCTGGTATGCCATGGTTTCCTCCACTGGGCATCATGGGCGGGCGGTTAGTATGGCAAACAGATCCGGGGAGTACATGTGATGATGGTCACACCACGGACGCGTGGTATCCCGATTGCTTTGCTCGATGGCGACTCTTGGTCCCCAAGAGTTTGGGGGTCGCGCGTTCAAATCCCGTCGTCCCGATTCGGCCTAAGTCAAACACAGCGCCGAGGTTCGCAGGTAGAGCCTCGGCGCTGTTGTGTGAGCTACTCTCTGAATACCCTCTGAATTCGTCCAGGTCAGTCGCGTCGAGAAATCGTCGTCGTCTGGCGGTTGCAGGCCGCGCCTTGGATCACGCCGTGGAATGGTGAGGCGTCTCCGCAACATCGGCCTACGTCACCAGGGAGCGACGCAGTGAGCACACAACATGCAGCCCCCGCAATGCCGGCGGGAGGGCTCCATGCGTACGAACGTAGGTCTAGTCATACTCGTCGCCCTAGGTTGCAAGTCTTCTACCGGGCCAGCAGGGTTCATGCTGCACGCCGAGGTGGTGAACAAGACTACTTTTCCGAATTACTGGGCGAACACGCGGTTTGACTGGCAATACATCGACTCCTTGGACATCATCCTTGACCAGGGATCAATGACGATCGAGAGTGACTCAGCGTGCGTCACGCCTCCTGTCGCTCCACCCACGACAGCTCGGGTGGAGTTTTCTGCTGCAGGCAACCTGAACATCTTCGCACCAACGCAGCCGGATTGGACAGTCACGGTGACACCCGTCAACTTTGGGACGGTCAATTGGGCACCGGGATTGGCGCACCCATGCAGGGGGAGCGGGCTACCGCCCGTCGAGACACCGCCTACCACCTATGCCCTCATCAGGAGCGGAGGTTATCACACGTGCGGGTTGACGCCTGACGGCGTGGCGTATTGTTGGGGCGACAACACCAGCTGGCAGTTGGGGACTGGGGGCGACAAGAGCACGAGACGTACGCCGGCGCAGGTAGCCGGCGGTCTTCATTTTGCCAGCCTAGGGGCGGGAGGCTTTCAGACGTGCGCGCTCACCGCAGCCGGAGCGGCGTATTGCTGGGGCGCAGGCCGTGACTCGGTCCCCACCGCGGTTGCGGGAGGGTTCACCTTCGTGCTGTTGGCAGCCGGCGGTACGAATCATCAGTGCGCGCTGACCGCGGGCGGTGTCGCCTACTGTTGGGGGGGGGGCAACCACCAGGGACAGCTCGGCGACGGCGACACGACGACCTCGCCAACGCCCGTCGCTGTCACAGGGGGGATCACATTCGCAAGTCTCACGACCAGCGGGTCTCACAGTTGCGGCCTGACGGCGGCGGGTGCCGCGTACTGCTGGGGGTTCAACAATGCCGGCCAGCTCGGTGACAGCACGACGACCGACCGCTGGAGTCCCGTCGCGGTGAAGGGGGGCTTCAGTTTTGCCAGCGTTGCCGCAAGCGCTCTCAGTACGTGCGCCCTTACGTCGAATGGAGCCACCTATTGCTGGGGAGGCGCCAACGGGATGCCTGCAACCCCCGTCGTCTTCAACGACACCATTGCCTTTACCGGTCTTGGCGGCAGCGTTGGAGACCACATATGCGCGATCAACAGCAGCGGGAAGGGATATTGCTGGGGGAACGACCTGTTCGGCCAACTCGGCGATGGTATGACTGGCTCCATTTCCTCCTCACCCGCCGCGATCGCAGGCGGCCTGACCTTCCTCGATGTGAATGGTGGAAGCGATCACAGTTGTGGGGTGACCACTGCGCATGTCGCATATTGCTGGGGTTATAACGGCAACGGCCAGCTTGGTGTCGGGTCCATTGGGGGAACGGATCCCATGCCGGTACCCGTGATTACGCACGTTCCATAAGGGCGTCCCGGTTCAAATCCCGCCGTCCCAACTGAGTGAAGGTCAAGCCTCACAGTGACTTCGACTGTGGGGCTTTTTCTTCGCCTGCGCCCTGTGTTGTGAGGTTTGTCGATCCCAGCCAGCCTCGTTCGTCGATCGTATAGGTAAACGCTTATCGAAAGGGAGTAGAAGCCCAAAGACTGGAGAGAGACGATGAGAAAGATCATTGCAATCACCCAACTCAGTGTAGACGGCGTCATGCAGGGGCCTGGTGGCCCCGAGGAGGATCCGACGAACGGGTTCACCCACGGAGGCTGGGCCATGCCCTTCGGGGACGATGCCCTGGTGCAGGTCATTGACGAGACGATCGCCGGCGAGTTCGCCATGCTCCTGGGACGCCGGACCTACGAGATCTTCGCCTCCTACTGGCCGAAGCAGAGCGGATCGATCGCGAAAGCGTTCAACAAGGCGACGAAATACGTCGTCACGCGCACCCTCGACCCACTCGACTGGAAGGACTCGCAGCGCATAGGCGGTCATGTCGTGGAGGAGGTCCGCCGGCTGAAGGCATCGGATGGGCCGGCATTCCACATTTGGGGCAGCAGCGAATTGCTGCAGGCGCTGATCGCCGCCGACCTCGTCGACGAATATCGCATGTGGGTCGCGCCGGTGGTGCTCGGCACAGGCAAGCGGCTGTTCGCAAGTGGCGTCCCGCCACGTGGTCTCTCTCTGGTCGCAACGCGGAGCACGCCAAGGGGCGTCCTCGTCAACACCTACCGGCCTGCCGGTCCCCTTGCAAACGCGTGACTCGGCGCGGCTGCGAGAGGGACGGAGAGCAGCCAGACCCCGCCAAAGGGACTCAAGCTCTCCTAGGGAATTAGGACGAGTCTGCGGCCGTGCTCCCGAGGAGCTCTGTCAGGCTCTCGTCAGTACGAAGTGGGTGGCAGCGGCCGTCGGCACGTGGGTGGTGCATCTGTAGCCCAACGCCGTGAGGTCGAGGTCGTGGAAGAGATGCTCACCGGACCCCAGCAGTACCGGCGCGACCGCCACGTGCAACTCATCGATGAGTCGCGCTTCGAGGTACTGGCGGATGGTCGAGACACCGCCGCCAAGCTGTACATCGTTTCCAGCAGCCGCTGCGGTCGCGCGTTGCAGTGCCTCGCGTATGCCGTCCGTGACAAAGTGAAAAACCGTGCCACCTTCCATTTCGATCGGCGGACGCTCGTGATGCGTCAGCACGAACACCGGACAGTGATATGGCGGATTGTTGCCCCACCAGCCGCGCCACGCGTCATCGGGCCAGGGGCCACGACTCGGGCTGAACATGTTGCGGCCCATGATCCAGGCGCTGATGCCCTGGCTGCGCGCCGCGAAATCGTCATCGACGCCGGCCGTGCCGCCGGACTTACCGTGCACGCGCTTGAACGTGCGGGTGGGTATGAACCACTCGTGCAGCGTTTCGCCGCCCGCGCCGAGGGGGTGCTCGCGCCCCTGGCGCGGGCCCGCGCCGTAGCCGTCGAGCGAGATCGTGAAGTTGTGTACGCGCACTCGGGCCATGGTTCCCTCCCAAAATGATCTATCCCTACGACGAACGACAGGAAGGGAAATCGACAACGCGCGCTACGGGGCGCTTCCAACAGCAGATCCTTCTGCTACGCGCGCGTGCGCGCGCGCCGCTCAGGATGACAGCCACCGGGTCGCTTCGGTGAAAAAAGAGAAAGGAGAGAGATGATTCACCCCAGTTCTGGAACCACTCGACCACCCAAGTGCCATCATTTATCAACGCCGTGGTGCAGAATGTGGCACGAACCCCGGACACCTTCTTTTCTCCTCTTTTCCTCTTTGCCTCACGAAAGGGCGCGAGCCTGTCATCCTGAGCGCCGCAGGCGCGAAGGATCTGCTTTTGGCACGCGAGCGACGCGAAGATTGTCCTGGCTCCTCGAGAGTAGAGGTTACCGGGCCGGGGACTCAACGCCGAACTGCTTTGCGTACTCGGCGTGCAAGCGCTGCCAGCCGCCGAATTTCATGGCGTCGGTGCCGGCGATGCGTCCAATGGGCTGACCGGCGAGCGACCGATCCAGCACATCGATGCAGATATGCCAGCCTGCAGCGCCCATCGAGATCCAGGCGCGATCGATCTGCGCCCAGAGGGTCAGGCGCGTTCCGTCGCCGAGGGGCTCCAGTTGCCAGCGGATGTCCTGTCCCCCCCAGTTGAATTCCAGCACCTTGGGCGCGTCGGCCCGCTTGATCTGGGCCTCGGTTACGTGCGGCTTCGGCGCCCCCACGGTCGTGAGCATGGCGGTGCCAACGGTACCGAGGTTCCGGTCAGCATCGAACGGAGCCCACTCGCGGAGATGCCCGGGCTCAGTGAGCGCCTTCCAAACCTTTGCCGGAGGATGGCGGAGGTCGCGCACGATAACGAGCGTCCACTGCTCTCCATCTTTGCGGACTTCGGCGCCAAACGCGGCGCCGGGCGCGTACTGCTCACGGCTGCTCATGGGCTCACCGCTTTCTTGACGAGCGCGCCGATCCTTGCCTCCTCCGCGCCCGTCAACTCCTTCAGTGCCCAGGTGGTCGGCCACATGTGGCCATCGTCGAGGTTCGCCTTGTCGCTGAAGCCGAGCGTCGCGTACCGCGACTTGAACTTCTGGGCGCTTTGGAAGAAGCAAACCACCTTGTCGTCCTTGGCATAGGCGGGCATTCCGTACCAGGTTTTCGGCAAGAGAGCTGGCGCGCTGGCTTTGATGATGGCATGGAGCCGCCGGGCCATGGCACGATCCGTTCCCCGCATCGCGGCGATCTTCGCGAGCACTTCGCTTTCCCCGTCCGCCTGGCCAGCCTTCAGCTCGTGGACGCGCTCCCGCATCGCGGCTCGTTCCTCTTGCGTGAATCCCGTGCTCTTGGCGGGCTTCTTACGGCTGCTCATGTCCCTCCTTTCCTTTCACTGAGGGCGCCTGCTCCATCTTGTCCAGGTGTTGCTCCAGGGCATCGACGTGCTGTGACCAGAAGCGCCGGAACGGCGCCAGCCACGCGTCCACTTCTCGGAGCGGTTTGGGATTGAGGCGATAGACCCGCCGCTGGGCCGCCACGCGCGACTGGACGAAGCCACCCTCGCGCAACACCTTGAGGTGCTTGGACACCGACGGTTGCGGCAGGCGCAGCTGGTGCATCAGCTCGCTCACTGAGCGCTCGGAAGCAGAAAGCATGCGCAGAATGGCACGGCGGTGCGGTTCGGCGATGACGGCAAATGCGGAGTCCACGAAATGTATATACCTGTACGCTCATATGCCTGTCAAGGGATACTGAGGATGCCGTGACTCGGACCTCGCGGGCCTCCTTGATCTGCTTTGCCATCGGGATGAGTGGCCTCGGCATCCTGACCCTCGTGTACGGCAAGTTCGTAGAAGTGTGGCAGCCCGTTGCCGCGTGGGTGCCTGGGCGCACCGGTCTGATCTACGCGTCGGGCATCGTGATGCTGTTGAGCGGCATCGGCCTGCTGCTGAGACGCACGGCCGCCTTGTCCGTTCGCATCCTGCTTCCATACCTCATCATCGGGTTCCTGTTGCATGTCCCCGCTTTGGTGACGGCGCCGCTGGTGGAGGTCAATTGGGAGTCAGCCGGCGAGCTAGGTCTGCTCCTGGGCGCGGGGTGGGTTCTGTTCGCCACGCGGTCGGGGCTTGGAGCGGGATCGCAGTTGGCATTCGCCACCGGCGAGAACGGGATCCGCATCGGACGGATCCTCTTTGGCGCTGCGCTGCTTCCCATCGGGCTTTCACACATCGTCTATCTCAAGTACACGGCTGCTATGGTGCCCGCGTGGCTTCCGTTCCGAACTGGCTGGGTCTATCTGACAGCCGCCGGGCACACCGCCGCCGGGATCGGCGTGCTGTTCTCCATCGTACCGCGGTTGGCGGCGGCGATGGAGGCGGGAATGTTGGGGGTATTTACGCTTCTCGTCTGGGCCCCGAGGATCGTAGCCGGACCCGTGACCCTGGAGACGTGGTCGGAGTTCTTCTCTTCGTGGGCGATGGCGGCGGCCGCCTGGGTGGTGGCCGACGGCCTTAGGACGAAAGACCGAGCCTCGGCGCAGTTGCTCACGCCACCCTGATGACCACTTTTCCCGTCGCCCGCCCGGACTCTGAATACACGAGTGCGTCACGCACCTGCGCGAGCGGAAAGACCTTGTCCATGAGCGGTTTGATGACGCCGCGTTCGACCAGCCGCGTGATCTCGTTCAGCTGTTCGCCATTGGCTCGCATGAAGAGGTACTCATAGCGGGCGTTGTGGGCCCGTGCCGCGGCCGTCACCTTTCGCGACATCACGCTGATCGCCAGCACGATGATCGGGTTGAGTCCCCAGCTCCGTGCCCACGCTGCCGACGGGGTGGTGCCAATGCTCACCACCACGCCGCCAGGTTTCACGCACTCAAAACACCTCACCAGCGTGTCACCGCCCGCGCTGTCCAGCACCACGTCACAGTCTGTGGCCACATCTTCAAAACGCGCGCTGCGGTAATCGATGGGGACGTCCGCGCCCAGACGCTTCACCAATTGCACATTGCGCTGCCCCACCGTGGTGAACACCCTTGCGCCCAAGTGATGGGCCAACTGGATGGCCACGCTGCCGACGCCACCACTGCCCGCATGAATCAACACCCGTTGGTTGGCGCCCAGCTTGCCGATCTCTACCAAGGCCTGCCACGCCGTCAGCGCAACCAACGGAAGCGAGGCGGATTCTTCAAATGTCAGGTTGGTGGGTTTCGGGGCGGCGGCGCCTTCCGAGACCACGGCAAATTCCGCAAACGCTCCAATGCGGTCCCTGTCCAGGCGCGCATAGACGGCATCGCCCTTCTTGAAGCGCGTCACCTGTGCGCCCACGTCGGCAACCACGCCTGCGAGATCGTTGCCCAACACCAGCGGGAACCGGTATTTCAGCAGCAGCTTCAGCTTTCCATCGCGCGTCTTGGCATCCAGCGGATTCACACTGGCCGCGTGTACGTGAACCAACAAATCCATGGGGCCCATCATGGGGATGGCGATGTCTGCCACCTTCACCAGATCATTGCTCCCATACCGGTCGATCAGTGCGGCTTTCATGGCTGTCCAATGAACATGTCACCCCATTCCGACCGCCACAATCGCGGAATATGTTTGCCGTGATGCTTGCCGACGAACGCAATGCACGATGACGCACTGAAGCCCGGCTCGCTCCCTGTGCTCCTCGTCGTATTGACGATCACCACAGGATTGATCGATGCTGTAAGCGTCCTGGGATTGGGGCGTGTCTTCACCGCGAACATGACCGGGAACATCGTGTTTCTCGGATTTGCGCTCGCCCGCGTGCCTGGGTTCTCACTCACCCGATCTCTGGTCGCGCTAGGGGCGTTTCTCGTTGGCGCCGTCATCGGCGGACGGCTGGGCCTGCGCCTCAACGCATCGCAGCGTCGCTGGTTCCTCATCGTCGCCGTCGTCGAGTCGAGCCTGCTCTTCGCCGCCGCGCTCGTGGCTCGCGAATTCGACAGCCAGACGCTCGTTCCCGTCGCTCGACTGTACGCGCTGATCGCGCTGACGGCCGTGGCCATGGGGGTCCGGAACGCCACCGTGCGTCGCCTCGCGGTTCCGGATCTGACCACGACCGTGCTCACGTTGACCTTGGCCGGCCTGGGCGCAGATTCGTCGCTGGCCGGCGGCAGCAACCCGCGATGGAGCCGTCGCATCATCTCGGTCGCCGCCATGCTGGGCGGCGCTACGCTCGGTGGATTGCTCGTGCTCGCACGGGGACTGGTGTGGCCCCTGGCGCTCACCGGTGCAATAACACTGTCGGCGACTCTCGCCTACGTGGCCCGTCCGGCGACCGGCGAAGGGATCTGACCGTGCGCAACGGTATTCCCTACCGCCCCCTGGGACGCACCGGAGAAATGGTGTCGCTGATCGGCGTTGGCGGCTACCACCTCGGCAGACAGGCGGACGAGCGGGAAGCCATCCGCATCGTCCGCACCGCCGTGGACAGCGGCATCAACTTCCTCGACAACTGTTGGGACTACAACGGAGGCGCGAGCGAGGTCCGCATGGGAAAGGCGCTGCGCGACGGGTATCGCGCCAACGTGTTTCTCATGACCAAGATCGACGGCCGCAACAAGGAAACCGCCGCGCGGCAGATCGACGAGTCGCTGCGCCGGCTCCAGACCGACCGCATCGATCTCCTGCAATTCCACGAAGTGATCCGGATGACGGACCCGGAGCGGGTGTTCGGGGCCGACGGGGCGCTCGAGGCAGTGGTGGCCGCGCGCCACGCCGGCAAGGTCCGCTACGTCGGATTCACCGGCCACAAGAGCCCCGCCATCCACCTCCGGATGCTCGAGACCGCCCGGGCGAATGGGTTCACGTTCGATGCGGTGCAGATGCCGCTGAACGTGATGGATGCTCACTACGACAGCTTCGAGCAGCAGGTAATGCCCGTGCTCGTTGCGCAGGGAATCGGCGTGCTGGCGATGAAGCCGATGGGCGATCCGTTCGTCTTGGTGAGCGGCACTGTGACCGCCGTCGAATGCCTCCACTATGCTATGAACTTGCCGACGACCGTGGTGATAACGGGCTGCGATTCACTGCCGGTGCTCGAGCAGGCGCTGCACGCGGCCCGCAACTTTCGCCCGCTGAGCGAGGCCGCCGTGCGGGCACTGCTCGGCCGGACAGCGCAGGCCGGGCGCGACGGGAAGTACGAGCTGTACAAGACGACCCATCATTTCGATGGCACCTACCAGAATCCACAATGGCTGGGATGAAAGGAGGTTCACATGTTGCCCAACCGTAGACTCGGATCACAGGCCCTCACCGTCTCCGCGCTCGGCCTCGGCTGCATGGGGATGAGCCAGTCCTACGGCACCGCCGAGGAGCGCGATGAGCGCGAGTCCATCGCCACCATTCACCGCGCGATCGAGCTCGGCGTGACCTTCTTCGACACCGCCGAGGTCTACGGGCCCTATACGAACGAGGAACTGGTCGCCCGAGCGCTCCAGGGGAAGCGCGACCGCGTGATCATCGCGACCAAGTTCGGCTTCAAGATCGAGAACGGTGCCATCGCGGGCGTGGATTCGCGGCCGGCGCACATTCGCGAAGCCGTCGAAGGCTCGCTCAAGCGCCTCGCGACCGACCACATCGATCTGCTGTACCAGCATCGCGTGGACCCCAACGTCCCCATTGAAGATGTCGTGGGCGCGATGGCTGACCTCGTGCGCCAGGGAAAGGTCCGCTACCTCGGCCTGTCCGAGGCGGGCGAGCGGACGATCCGCCGCGCGCACGCCGTGCATCCGATCACGGCGCTGCAGAGCGAGTACTCGCTGTGGGAGCGCAACCTGGAGCCGCGCATCATCCCGCTCTTGCGCGAGCTCGGCATCGGCCTCGTCCCGTTCGCGCCGCTGGGCCGCGGCTTCCTCACAGGCGCCGTGAAACGCGCCGAGGAGTACCCTGAGACCGACTTTCGCCACAACGACCCGCGCTACCAGGGCAAGAACTTCGACGCCAACGTGCGGGCGGCGTCCGCGGTGCGGGATCTCGCCACGCGAAACGGCGTGACGCCGGCGCAGATCGCTCTCGCCTGGCTCCTTCTTAAGGGCCCTGATTTCGTGCCGATCCCGGGCACCAAGCGGCGGCGCTACCTCGAGGAGAACGTCGGCGCGGCGGCGGTGTCGCTCAGCACGCCCGAGATGGCCGAGCTCGATGCGGCGCTCGCGCCGGACAAGGTTTCCGGTCCGCGCTACAACGCCAAGCAGATGTCCCAAGTAGACCGCTGACGCGCGGCTCTAGTCCGCAAGGGCTGCTTGGTGCCGGTATCCCAAGACTTCATATGTGACGATCGTGACGGTTGGGGCGAGCGTGAGGATCACAAGACACGTGGCCATGCTGACGCCAGCCGAGGCCGCGATCACCGCGATTATCCCGACACCACTGCTCGTGATCAACAGCCACGCATCGAGCGCGCGGAACCGGCGAACCAGATAGTAGTACAGAGCGTGGAGTAATCCAAGAAAGGCGACAACCGGCACGGCGACGCCAAGTACTGCCCCGACGACGGTGATATGAGCCTTGTCTTCGATGAAGTACGCTGCGAGGTGCAGTCCCGCGCCCATCGCGACAATCGAAGTCACGATCAACATCTGGACGTATCCCCAGACCGCCGCTCGATCGCGGTGTCGCTCGAGAATCTCTGCGGAAGGCACCAGGTAATACAGCCACCACATGCCGAAGGTGAGCCCCGCGCCCGCGATCCCAATCAGCACGGCGTCCAGTGTCCAACCGAGCCGGTCAATCACGGCCGAAAGCGCCGCCACCGTGCCGACGACGCCCTCGCCCAGCGCAATGATGGCGAAGAGGCTGTACCGCTCGGCAATGTGATGCGCATGCCAGGGAGTGCCGCCGGCCCGACGCTCGGCAAGCACCGGGCCTGTCATTTCAATGAGTACAAGGCCGCCACCGAGAACGATGGCGGCGGTGCCTACCAGAGGGACCGCGATCAGCACCACCCACCCGACTTGGGCGATCGAGATGGTTGCCGCATAGATGAGACATACACGGCGCCGCGCAGGGTCCTGTTTGGCCGCGCGCAGCCACTGAAATACAAGCGCAACGCGCATGATGACGTAGCCGAGCACCATGATCGAATTGTCGAGGTGCTGGCGGCGCTCAATGGACGCGAACATCCGATGCAGGCCGATCGCCAGCACGAGCACACCGACCATCTGCACCATGGTGACGATCCGAAACATCCAGTCGTCGGTGTCATAGGCCGAAGAAAACCACGAGAAATTGATCCAGGCCCAGCAGATGGCGAGACTCGCAAAGCCGAAGGCGAGCAACGCCGGGGCGTAGCGGCCGGCTGCCAGTGCCTCGGCGAATTGGGATGCCGCAAGGCTGAAGCTGGTCGCGAATGTCAGGTCGAACAGCAATTCAAGCGGCGTTGCAACGCGGTGGGCTTCGTGCGGATTGCGCCCCCCCATGAGCCGCGACTCATGGCGGAGCACACGGAAGCCGGATTCCATTTTCACTAATACTGAAAGATCTGTCCGTAGCGCGGGGCGACGAAGCCCGTCGCCTCGACGCCATGGGCTCGCCGGGCAGCGATGAGGTCGTGGACGGGCGCGTCGTAACTCTCACCCGCGTTGTCGATCAGACCGAAATGAATGCCAATCGAGTACTGACTGTGGAGGTCGAGGTGCGCCCGCACCGCCTCGTCAGGATTCATGTGCAGCCGATACATGAACCAGCGAGGCTCATACGCGCCAATGGGCAGGAGGCTGACTTTTGGCGCGCCGTACTTCTCGTAAATCTCGGAGAAGTGCGCCCCGTACGCGGTGTCTCCAGCGTAGTAGATGGTGCCCTCCGGCGACTCGATCAAGAACGAGCCCCACAGCGCCTTGTCTCTGTCCCATAACCCGCGGCGGGAGTTGTGGATGGCCTCGAGAAAATGAATGCGTGTGTCCTTCACAGTGATGGAATCGTCCCAGTCGAGTTCTAAAAAGGACGAAAACCCTGCGTTACGGAGCAGCTGCCCAGTTCCGCGTCCAATGAGAATGAGCGGCGGGTTAGTACGCTGCCGGTCCATCAGAGCGTGAAGCGATCTGAGATCCAGATGGTCGTAATGATTGTGGCTGATCAAGATGACGTCGATGACTGGAAGGCTTTCGATGAGAACTCCCGGATTCGTCACGGTCTTCGGGCCGAACACACTGGGCCCAATGGCGTCAAACAGGATCGGATCGGTCATGATGTTCAGGTGAGGTGTCTGGATCAAGGTCGTTGAGTGACCGATCCACAGCACCCTGATTCCATGGAGTACAGGTTCTGCGGGCGCCCGATAGGGCGTGGTTTCGAAACGTGGCGGCCAGTTCTTTTTCTTGGTTCTTAACTCCCACGCGACCTTGATCTCCTCCCACAGTGTGTAGCCGGTACCGGTGACGCTGTTGCGAAAGCGGGAGCTGGCGCGTCCCTGCAGGAATAGCGCGCCAGCCACGACACCGAGCACCAGGCAGATGCTGATCAGCGGTTTCACGAAGACGAGAGCACGGATGTCACTGTTCTCGAGCAGGCCGCGATGAACTCCCCTTGTTGGGCGGACTGGTCGTCGAGGGACAGCGGGGGTCTGCGTTCTGGAGGGCGGCGATCTTCTTGTCATCGATCGGGATGGGCGCGCAGCCGTGCCCCTTCTCGCACACGAAGTCGAACTTGGCGGCCGGCTGGTGACAGCTCAGGCAAGTGACGCCGGTGAAGTTC
>DASZCN010000131.1:0-36570 GCA_035943095.1 Gemmatimonadales bacterium
TGTTGATCACCGAGACGCGCACCACGGCGTATTGGCAGCAGCCCGACCGTTATCAGGAAACGATCGTCGCCCGGCGCCAGTCGAGCAACCTGAACGCCCAGGACAACCTGGTGACCGTGGGCGAGATCGTGAACTTCAACCGCGAACGGATCGTGCTCCGCCGATACTCGCTCGTCTCGCCGATCGCGGACGACGCGCTCGAGTACTACAAGTACGGATTATTGGACACGCTCGCCGTCGACGGTCGTCGGGTATTCCGCCTCGCTCTCCGGCCCGAGTCCGACGCCTCGCCTCTGTTCGTCGGCGTGATCGACATCGCCGATTCCACCTACGACGTGGTCGGCATCGACGTCGGCGTGAATCGCACCGTGCGGTTCAACTTCGTGCGGAACATCCGCTACCGGCAGCGGCTCGAGGACATGGGCGGCGGTCGCTGGATGCCCTACGAGATCCGCCTGACGGGCGAAGTGCACATCGGCGTGCCCCATCCCGGGATTCCCGGTGATCTCGCCTTCGAGCATGTGGCCTCACTCGGCGACTTCCACTTCGACGACGGGCGTCCCCCGAGCGACCTGCGCGAGTTCCGCGTGGTGGTGAGCGAGCAAGCGGATCATGCCGACAGCTCCGTGTGGGCGGGTCCCCGAGCGATTCCCCTCACACCGGCGGAGTCGAGCGCCTGGGCCCGGATCGACTCGCTCGAGCGCGAGCCGCCGAGCTTCGGGGCCCGCGTGCTCGGTGGGGTCGGCACCGCCGTGTTCCTGAGCACGGACCCCGACTTCTTTCACTTCAACCGGGTGGATGGGGCGTACGTGGGCGCGGGCAACACGTGGCGCGCGAGCCCGAGCCTCACGCTCGACACCAAGCTGGGATATGCGACCGGGAGCGAGCGCTGGCAGTACCGCGCCGGCGGGCAATTGCGGTTATCGGAGACGCAGCGCCTCTGGGTCGGCGCGTCGTACCACGACGAGACGGTCAACCGACCCACGTTCGTCAGCCGGGCCTACAACCCGACGTATCGCGCGCTGTTGTTCCGGGTCGATCCACGGGACTACTATCGCGGACGCGGCCTGACGCTCGCCGCGGGGACCAAGCTCCTCGCCTTCACCCGACTGGAGCTGCGCTACAACGACGAGCGCCAGATAGCGCTGCCCGTGGTCACGGACTACTCCGTCTTTTCGACGCGCCGAGTCCAACGGCCGAACCCGACCATCGTGGACGGCACGCTGCGTTCGGTCTCCGGGACCTTCACGTACGATTCACGCTCGCGGCTCAAGACACCGGACATTGACGTCTACCTGCCCAGCCTCACGTGGACGCGCCTCACGCTCGGCGCCGAGATCGCAGCCCACGACGTGCTGGGCGGCGACTTTTCCTTCCGGCGCTACTCCGTCCTGATCGAGCGCCGCCAGCGCACACTGAACCTGGGGGTCACCACGTTCTCCGCGGCGGCCGGCATCGCGACCGGCTGGGTGCCGCCGCAGCGCTACTTCACCGTCGATTTCGGGATGCGGGCGCTGACATTCCAGACGGGTGGATTCAACACGCTGGGAGATACGAACTACGCGGGTACGCGAGCGGCCATGTTCACCGCCCGCCACGACTTCGACCGCCTGCTGTTCGCGAAGAGCCGCTTGCCGCTGATCCGGAGCCTGCCGTTCACCTTGAGCGTGCACGGCGGTGTGTTTTGGACGGACTTCCATAACCACCCGCCCAATCCGGGGGACTCGCTGCTGTTCACGGCGGCGCGCCCCTACACGGAGGCCGGGTTCGGGCTCGGCAACCTGACGCCGTTCCTGTCGCCGCTCAATCTGGCGGTGCACTTCACCTGGCAGCTGTCGTCGTATCCCACGCGCCGGTTCCGGTTCGGGTTGGGGCTAACGCGGACGTAGGGGAGGTTCTCGCAGCCATGGACAAGGACAGAAGCGATCCGCCGAACGCCGCGCCAAGCACGTTTGGCACGAGCCGGGTTGTGCTCTGCCGAGACGGCTTAGTGGTTTCGACCGTGACGTTGAGCGCCGGACTCAAGTTTGGGCCGCATGCCCACGATCACGACCAGCTCTGTGTTGTCCTGGAAGGACACTATCAGGAAAGTTGTGATGCCAACGTTCTGCCGCTGTGCGCGGGCAATGTGTTGTGGCGTCCGGCCGGCGGGATACACTCCAACGTAGTCGGTGCCGAGGACGTCAGCGTCATTCTTGTGGATATTGAGCAGCCGCGTTCCCAAAAGCTCGGCCTCGGGTCGGCCGGCGGCGCCGCGTGCTTCGTGCTCGGATCCCTCGAAGAGATCTCCCGAGATCTTTCATGCGAGGTGCACCGCTCGGACCAGGCGTCTCGCGTTGCCATCGAAGGCTTGGTCTGCCTGCTCGCTGCACACATTGGCCGGCTGTGCGCGCTGCCCAGAGTTGCCATGCCCGAGTGGCTATGGAAGGCAAGGGAACTGATCCGATCCCGATATGCGCACAGGATCACCTTGTCGCAGGTCGCCGCTGCTTCAGGCGTTCACCCCGCGACGGTGGCGCTGGCATTCCGCCGGCACTTGGGGAAGTCCGTTGGCGAGTACGTCACGGACCTGCGTGTTGCGCACGCCAGAGATGAGATTGAAAGCACGCGCCGGCCGGTTGCTGAAATCGCACAAGAATCCGGATTCTACGACGAGTCGCACATGGGCCGCGTGTTCCGGCGACGCTTTGGCGTTTCTCCCGGCACGCTCCGCCGCCGCTCGATCTGACAGTGGCAGCACTACGAGTGTACCATTTGACGCTATTCCCATCCTATCCAACGGAGGTCGGAACCCGTACGGTTGGGCGGGAGGCTGCCATGGCCACGACGTTACTCAAGCTTTCGCGAAGCGTCGCGAGCGTTCTGCTCGGATACATCGTAATCGTCGCCTGCACGATTATCGGGTTCAAGCCGCTCGGTGTGATCGTGCACTTGCACGCCCCGCTCCACGTGCAAGTTGCGGGCGCGCTTGTCGCGATTGTCTCTGGGCTCCTGGGGGGAGTGACCGCTGCTCTTGTCGCCGGCAGGTATCCCGTACGACACGCTGCCGCCGTACTGATATTGCTTTGCGTCGATACGGGATTCGTCCTGTCGCGGGGCAGTCCGGACCCCCTGTGGTTCGATTTGTCGGGGAGTGCCACCCTCATGCTAGCCACCGTTTCTGGAGGCATCCTTGTTCGTCTGATCACTCGACGCAGCCAGATGAAGCATCCAGCCGATCGGGGCGGCACCGGCAGCTAGCCGTAGACGTGGGGTACCTCTCCCTTCTCCCCTCTCCCTCTTTTTTACGTCCCTCTCCCCTTTTTTCACCTGTTTCAACGCGTTACGTGCGCCCCTCCGGAGCGTCGAATCTTGACAGCGAGGCGCGCTTTCTCTATTAGGAGAGGTCGCGCCCTAGGAAGGTTTCACCGGAGAGCCATCGGAGGGCTCCCATGCCGGACGTCCAGCAATGGGCGCGGGTCTGGACCAGACATAACTGCCACGTGCGCCGCGGCGCGTGGTATCCGCTGCTCCGCCTCACCGCCCAAGATGCCGTGATCGAAGTGAACCGACAGCCCGTCGGCGTGCCGCGGGAGTACATCCAAATCCTCCCCGTGCGGCCGTTGCTCTGGTCCGTGGTTCCGTTGCCAGGTGACGCGTTCGATGTCCCCCTCGACTGGGGCTCCCGCTACGCGGTGTGCCCGAACTGCAGCCAGCGGGCGGCGCTCCCCACGGATGTGCCGCGGATGCGGTGCCCGCGCTGCCAGCGGGTATTCGAGATCTCGGTGTCCGATGCGGAGTGGGGGGACTAATAGGGAGCAGGGAGCAGGGAGAGGGACCGGGAGCAGACACTAGTCGTTCAGCGCCGGCTCCGGAGATTTGAGTGCGCCTGGCAGCCTGCTCCACTGCTCTGCGGTGAGCACAGCGCGGGCGCGCTCGAGAGCCCAACGCGCGTTGTCTCGAGCGGCGGCCAGTGTCAGGCTAGCGTCGAGCCCCTCCGGCAACACGCGGCTGCGCGCGTCGAGCGAATCTGCGATTCGCTGCAGCTCGGCGACCTGGTCTGGCGTGCAGCCCAGCGTATCCCGCAACCCCAGGATTAGGGCGATGGGATTGGTGGCCGGGGGGGGCGCGGGACGGTCCAGCGCTGGTGGCCGTGCATCGCGGAGGGTCCGGCGGATCCGGCCCGGACCGACGCTGAGGCGTCCCTGGAGCGCGACTTGGAACGGGACGCTGACTCCCCCGCTCGCGCTCGCGGTGGCGCCGAACCGACCGTTCACGGCGTAGCGGAATTGGCTCGTCGCCGGATCGAAGCCCTGCACGTACAGGAGCACGGGGTCGGGCGCGCTGGCATAGCCCCACCCCCGAAGGTTCGCCGCGCCGTGGAGCCATTCATCGAGACCGCCCAGCAGATTGACGGTCAGGAGCGACACGGTGAGCCGCCGGTCCGACCCGAACCATTGGGGCCGCCAGTTGAGCTGCAGATCGAGCGAGGGTTGCCAGGGGCCGGTACACGAGTTACGCGCGGCGATCCGGCCGAGCTGGCCTTGGAGACACCCGCGAATGCTGGACGGCGCCGTGGCGAGCAGCGCCGACATGCCGTTCGCGACCGTGGGGTCCGCGGTCACCCCGGGATTGAAGACGAAGGCGCGGTCGTTCTTGGCGCCGTCGCCGTTGATGTCCGATCCGACGATCGGCGTGAACGGGACCCCCGAGATGAACGTGCCCACCGCGCCGATCTCGAGCGCCCGCGTGATGGGAACCGTCACGATCCCCACGAAGGCATGACGCCGCTCGAGACTGCTTCTGCTCCACTCGCGCGCGTTCGGATCGCCGCCGGTGCTCGGTGCCGCGAAGCCGGACGACGCCGCGCAGCACGAGAACGACGACTGGTCTCGGGCGCGCGTGAGGGTGTACCCGAGCCGAAACGCCGCGCCCCCCGAGGTCGCCCCCGTGATGGTCAGGGTGAGCTGCTTCGTGTCCGACTCGAGATCGGAGCCCACGAGCAGCACGTTGCCGAACTCGGGATGGAGGCGTGAGGCACTGGAGCTCACCGCGCCCGTGGCCGGGACGATCGAGTCGGCCGGCACATACACGGGGCGGCCCGCCTCGGCCGGGAGTGCGAACCGCGGCGTGGTGACCAGGTTCAGGTCGCGGAAGCCGTACTGACTCACGCCACGCGCGTAGCTACCCTCCAACGTCACCCAGTAGTTGCTGCGGCCGAAGCGTCGCACCAGGGCGAGGGATGCGCGCCGGGCGCGCGGCGCGCCGAAGCCGGGAGCGAACGCCGTCACGTCCGGACGGGGGGCGACGGTCACGGCGGCGGTGGTGTCCGTGCACGCCGACGGAATAGTGGACGGGTCCTGCGCGTAGCGCGACCAATCGGGTCTCGGCACCGCCGAGCCGACACAGGTGAGCTGGGTCTCTGCGCTCGCGAGCCCCGGGGCGCCCAGCGCGGCCGCGTACAGCGAGGTCGGGGTCAGGCTCCGGAAGTCCCCGGCTCCCCCCCTCAGGAAGGTGGTCTGTGGCCCGTCGGACCCGTCGCCCAACGCCCACGTGAAGCCGAGACGCGGCGAAACGTGCACCTCGCTCGGGATCCGATCGGTGCGCACACCGAACAGCGAATCCACCGCGCGATTGTACTGCGGGGCGCCGCTGAAGCGAGTGGTTTCGAGTCGGACGCCGTACGTGAGCTGCAACCCCCCGCCCGCGCCCGGGCGCCAGGTATCACCAGCGTACACGGCGCTGTTCCAGGCGGTCCCCGGCTGGGCGACCGGCACGAGCGTCCGCGTGAACGTCGCTGGGCTGTCGGCGGCGAGCGCGGCCAGCGACGGGTAGATAAACGTCCCGAACTGGTTCGGCGTCTGGCTCTCCTCCAGCCGTGTCCCGATCACGTCGACGCCCACCTTCAGGCGATGCGCCGTGAGTCCCGGCAGCCACGAGAACTCGTCGGCGATCTCGAGGCTGCGGTTGTCGGTGTGCTGGGGCAGGCCGCCGTTGCCGCCGAACGCCAGGGCGGCCACGCCCTGACCACTGTTCGGCAGGTCCGATGTCACGACGACGAGCGCGTTCGGCAACGCGAGGAAGGGGCGCGTATCCCGACGCTGGCGCGCCACATAGCCGCGGAGCTCGTTGATGAAACGTCCGCCGAAGTACGACGTGAGCGAGGCCATCACGCCCCCGCCGCTCGCCGTACGCGTTCCGCCGGTCGCGGGAAGGGCGAGGGTACCCACGCGCGTCGGCTCCTGGGACTCCCAACTGCCGTCCAGTCGCAGCATGAGGGTGTGCGCGTCGCTCGCCTGCCAATCGAGACGCAGCAGCCCGAGCGTGTTGTTCGTGGCGCGCTCGTCGTATTGGTTGGAAAGCGTCACGGGGACTCCTGCCGCGCTGGCCAGCGCGACAAACCGCGCGGCGGAATCGGGGCTCACACCCAACCGCACCAGCGTGCCGGGGTCGGCGCTGGCGAGCGAGGGCAGCGCCTGATCGCGCCAGCGTCCCTGGAGGGCGGCGAACGCGAAAAGCTTGTTGGGGACGATCGGACCGCCGATGCCGCCGCCCAGCTGGTTCTGCGTCGCGCCCTGGCCGAACGGCGACGTCGTAGCCTCGCCCCACGCGAGGTCGCGGTCGCGCAGCGCGTACGTGAACGATCCCTGCGGCACGTTGGTCCCCAGGCGCGTCGTGGACGTGACCAGCCCGCCCGAGTACTGACCGCGGGCCACGTCGTATGCGTTGGTGACGACCCGAATCGAGCGGACGGCGTCCTGCGGGACGCTCGCCGTGCCGAACGACAGGCCGTCCAGCGTGACGTTGTTCGCGGTGGGCCGCTGTCCGGCGACGGAGAACGCCGTCGCGGTGGAATCGCTTGCGCGAATCCCCAGCACACCGGGCTGCAAGGTCGCGATCGTGTTCAGATCGGAGGCGTCGATCGGTAAGCGCGCGAGCTGCTCGGGGTTGTAACTACGGCCGGTGGAGCCCGGCCCCACGCCATCGCTGCGAGCGCTGGACCGGGCGCTCACGGTGACGGGCTCGAGCGGCACCGCGAGCACCCCCATGCGGATGGTCGCTTCGATGCGGTCTTCGTCCGCCTGGCGGACGACCGTGACCTGTGCCGGCGCCATGCCGATGAAGCGAGCCGTGAGCTCGTAGCGCCCGCCACCGTCGGGAAAAACGATGGTGTAGTGCCCGCGCACGTCGGTGGTCCGCTGGCGCGACACGCGCGTCTCGAGCGAGGTCGCCACGACGATGGCTCCCGCGAGGGGCTGGCTGTCGGGTCCGGTGACCGTGCCGGTGATGATGTCGGTCGTCGCGCCGACCTGTGCGGCCGTCGCGCGCGGCACGGTCAGCGCGAGCGCGACCACGAACGCCGCACGCGTCGTCATGCCAGCGTCTCCTGCAGGACGGGCTCGCCGCGAGCTGCGCGTTCCGCCGCCGCGTAGAAATACTCCGCCAGCAGCCGGGGCGCGTCCGGCACGCCCTTGTACCCGGGGATGCTGCTCATGTCCACGACGTACGGGCGCCCGTCACTCTCGATGATGTCCACGCCGTACAGGTCGATACCGAACGCGCGGCCACAGCGGAGTGCGATCGCGCGCAGCTCCGGCGTGAGTGTGAAGGGCTCGCCCTGCCGCTCGGCTTCGGTCTCGCGTGGAAAGACTTTTTTCACGCCGAAGAGCCGGTCGCCGATCGCATAGATCTTCCGATCGCGTCCGTCCGACCGCAGGTAGCGCTGCGCGAAGAGCGGTGCATGATCACGCGTCTGCGCACGAGCCAGTTCGTCGGCGGTCGCGGCGACGCAAACGTCGTGGCCGCCGGCTCCCTGGTATGGCTTCACCACGAGCGGACCGTCGGCAAGCAGGGGGACGAGCTCCTCCAGGGTCGACGCCACGTACGTCGGCGGGATCGGCACGCCGGCGCCCTGCAGGATTCGGGACGCGACGATCTTGTCGCGGAGCGCGGCGGACACGGGATAGGGATTCACGATGACGGCGCCCTGCTGATGCAGCGCTCCCGCCAGGCTGAACGCGAGGCCGCTCATCTTCCGGTGCACATAGAGATCGTGCTCGACCCTGACGGTCGAGAGGTCGATGGCTCGCTCTGCGGGGTAGATGACGTCGACGACCGCCCCCGCGTCGCCGAGCATGCGCAGGACCATCGCCATATGACTCGTGCTGTACCGCGTGCAGTGCGAGCGCGGCAGCAGGAGCCCGATCCGGGGCCGCCGCGTCACGGCAGTGCCTCGCTCAGGATTCCCGTCAGGACCCGCTCGGCGTCGAAGTAGGCAGCCGCAATCTCCCGGGCGGCGCGACAATGGCGCTCGTAGGCGCTGTTGATGGCGTCGAACGCGGCCGCGGCCTCTTCGAGGCTGGTGAACCGAAACAGCCCTTTACCGTTGGGCAGGTACGCGCTTGGCCCCGTATGCTGCACCACCGCCGGCTTGCCGCTCGCGAGATAGCACGTCGTGCGATCGCTGACCCACGCGTTCTGCAGCTTGACGAAGAACGGCTTGGCGCAGCTCCACTCGCCTCGTGAGGTTCGGATGTACGCCTGGTAGCGGTCGGGGTCGCTCGCCACCTCCCGAGCGTGCCGCACGCGCCAGCCGTGCTGTTCGAGGAGCTGGCGATCCGCGCCGTCGCTGTCGGCGAGGTGCAGCGCCAGCTCGAGCGGTTGGTTGGTCTTCGTGGGGAGCTGCACGTACTCGAGGAAGGCCACGCGCTTGTTGTTGTCGCAGCACACTTCCTCGCCGTTTTCGATCAGCTTCAGCCACTTGCCCGACCACCACCCGGCGACGGTCGTGAACGTCTCGCAGCGTGGGTCGTGCACGTAGGGCCAGCGCGACAGGCACACGGGCGGGCGGATGTGTCGCCACTCTAGACCGCAGTCGGGGAATCGGGCAGCGGGCGTGCCGACCGTCTCGCCGATCGTGAAGTAGACGTCGTGGCGTGGGACGCGCAGCTGTCCGGTGCTGATCCAGATCTGGGTCAGGCCCGGGTCGATGTCGACGAGAGCCGTGCGGCGTGCGCAGGCGAGCAGTCGCGGATCGATGGCGTAGTGGAAATTCAGCACCAGGTCGGCGCGCCGCAGCACCGCCTCCGCCTCGCGCGCGGTCACGCCGACCCACTGGATCGGCGTCTCCGCTCCCTCGTCGCGCTTATAGAGGAGGAGGTGCCGGCTGTGCCCGAAGCGCTCCATGCGCTCGCAGAACGTCGCCAGGGCGCGGGCGGCGCGGTCGGGATCCTTGCCGCGCCGCAACTGCTCCAGCCAGTAGACCTCGCACCCCAGGCGGCGCAGCCCCTCGGCGTACTGCATGTACACCCAGAAGTGCCCGCCCCCGTCCGGGAAGCTGGCGACGTCGAAGGCCGAGAGCACAACCGTGGGCATCAGTCGGGGAGGGCGAGCTTTAACGCGTCAAACCAGCGTTCGACCTCGGCGAGCTGCTCGAAGCCCCAGTCAGCGCGCTCCTCGAGCAGCGCCACGGCGGGCCAGATGATGCGATTGGCGTAGCGGGCATACTCGGCGGTTTCGAACAACGCATTCAGGCCCTGCGCGTCAGGCAGCTGCCAGCCCGCGCGTCCCACGGCGCGCCCGTATGCCTCCAGAATCCAGGGACGCTCCACCTTGGGGAACCGATAGAGGAACGTCGAGAGGTCGTAGCTCACGGGGCCGACCGCCGCGTGATCCCAGTCGATGAGCCGCGCGGTCGGGCCATGCGTGGTGTCGGCGACCAGCGCGTTGGTGGTCCAGAGGTCCCCGTGCAGCAGCGTGTCAGGGCCGCCCAGCGCTTCGAGCATCTGCACGCGCTGGGGCAGCTCGTCGCGCAGCCGGTATAGCCGGCCGAGCAAGCGGCCGCGCAGCTCGCCCTGCTCTGGTGTCGGCTCCACCTGTGGCGGGGCCAGGCTCTCGAGCACGGCGATGGCGTCCCGCACATTCGCGACGAGGAAGGGGGCGCCGAGGTTGCCGCAGAAGTGCCGGCACTGGGGCACGAGCGCGTGCCCGACGGCGCGAGTGTGGAGCTCGGCGATCAGGCCCACCACGGCCTCGACGCGCCGGGGGTCCGGGCGCGCAGGGTCGAGCGCCCCGTCGCCGAGGTCCTCGTACACGTGCCAGACGCACGAGCCGCGCCGCTCGGCGGCGGCGGCGAGTAGACGCGGGCACCGGTCGCCGAGTCCGAGCGCCGGCAACCAGTGCCGCACCACGAGCTCGTTACGGCGGGCGAGCCACGGGTCGTACCGCTTGAGGACGAACGACTGCACGCAGCCGTTCGAGCCGGCCCGCAAGCGATACACTCGCGACTTGAGGCGTTCGAGCTCAACCGGCTCGTCGCCCCGATCACCGTCGGGCAGCAGGTCGTCGAGCGCGTCGCACAGCTCAGGCCAGCCAGGCTCGGCGGTGTCCGGAATGGCGTGTCGCCGCGTTGCGTAGCTGTCGATCATGTCAGGGCTCCGAGCTCGTGGAGGGCAGCGACAAGGCGCTCGTGCAAGACCCGCAGCCACGCCATCGGCCGGATCAGACACTGGGCGTCGGGATGGGCGAGCGCCGGGCTCACCCAGCGAATGCCGGCGACCTGCCGGAAAATCCGGCCCACGGCCGCGAGCCGCTGCACGTCCTCGAGCCGCACGCCGGGCCAGGAGGGGCGCACCGCCGACACGTAGGTCGGCAGGTCGACGAGCGTCAGGTCCGGCGCCGGCACGCCCCAGCCGGCCATCTCCCAGTCGATGAAGAACAGCTCGGCCCCCCCCCCGCGAGCGGCGCTCCGTACGTACATGTTCTTTCGCTGGATGTCGCCGTGCGTGAGTGTCGCCGGGATGCCCGTGCAGGCGCGCTCAATGCCCGACCACGCGGCTTCGAGGGCGTCGAGATCCACCACGAGGTGAGCGAGCATGGTCGTGTCGGCGAGGAGGAGCGCCGGGTTGTGTCGGTTGGCCCGGATCGCGTCACGGCCCACCCGCAGATGGTCCAGGTACCAGGGCGGCCCGCGGTCGGGCAGGTTGCGCGCGGCGGCGATGCCGGCCGCTCCTGCATGCAGCGATCCGACCCAGCGAGCCGCAAGCACGGGGTGCGCCGGGTCGGTCTCGCAGAAATGTTCGTCGCCCACGTCTTCGTAGAACAGCCAGACGAAATCGCGACCGTCCTCACTGTACCCGTGGTAGCGCGGCGCCGTGAGCGCGAGGCGTGACAGTATGTCCTCGTTGACCGCCCGCTCGATGACGGCCCGCGCCGCGGGTGAGCGCTGGGCGATGATCGACTCGCCGCCGGGTCCCGCGCCGACGAGCCGATAGGTGGCCGCCTTGGTCCCCTTGCGCAGCACTTCGAGGCGCTCCGGTTCTGGCGCATCGCCGGTGAACGCGTTCCAGGCGCGGACTGCCGGGTGCCAGACGAGCTTCCCCCAGAGGACGGCCTTGGGTGGGTTGCGGGTCAGTGTTCCTGACATAGCAGCGACGGGGTCGCCTCCAAGAGGCGTCCCCGCTCCAATTGCAGCCGCACGTCGCAGGTCGCGAGCGCGCTCTGCCGATGGGTGATCAAAAAGGAGGTGCGGCCTTCCATGAGGCGATCCATCGCCTCGAGGATGACCGCTTCGGTCTTCACATCGACGGAGCTCGTGGGCTCGTCGAGGATCAAGAGGGGCGCGTCCTTGAGGAAGGCGCGTGCCAGCGCGACCCGCTGGCGTTCGCCCCCGGAAAGCTGCATGCCACGCTCACCGACCGTCGTCGCGTACCCGCGCGGCAGGCGAGCAATGAAGTCGTGAGCGCCCGCCGCCCTGGCCGCCTCCGTCATCTCCCACTCGCTCGCCCCCGGCCGCCCATAGGCGATGTTCTCGGCAATACTCGTCGAGAACAGCACCGGCTCCTGGAGCACGATGGCGAACTGGTCGCGCAGGTCGGCCAGGCGATAGTCGCGCAAATCCACGCCGTCGAGCAGGATGACCCCCTCCATGGCGTCGTAAAAACGGGTGAGGAGACCGACGAGAGTCGTTTTGCCGGCGCCGGTGGCCCCGGCGAGCGCGACGCGGGTACCGGGCGGAATCTCGAACGAGACGTCGTGCAGCACGGGACGGTCCGAGGCGTAGCCGAAGGTGACGCCGCGGAACGCGACGGCACCGGCGGCGCGCCTGAGTGGCCGGGCGTTGGGCCGCTCGGGGACGTCCGGCCGCTCGTCGAGCAGCGTGAAGACCCGTTCGGCGCTTGCGAGATAGGACTGAATCGACGCCGCCTTCCGGCTGATCGTCTTCAGTGGGTCGTACAGCTGCCTGAGGTAGATCAGCACCATCCACAGTTCGCCGATCGTGAGAACGCCGGCCTGGACGTGGCGCGCACCGATGAGCAGGACGGCGGCGGTGCCGAGCGTCACCGTCACTCCCACCAGCACGCCGAAGCGCCCTTCGAGGAGCGCGAGGCGGAGGCGCGCCGCCATGCCCTCGCGCGCGCGCCCCACGAAGCGGTCGGTCTCGCGCGCCTCCTGCCCGAAGGCCTTCACCACCCGCAGCGCTCCCAGCGCCTCATGGACGACCCCGAGCGTCGCGGCCTCGAGCTTCTTCACGTGTCGCGACTGCCGGCGCATGCGCCCGCGGTAGACGCGCGAAAGGATGAGCAGCGGAGGGCAGACGCCGAGGGCGACGAGGGCGAGCGGCCAATCGAGCCGGGCAGTAACGACGATCATGGTCGCGAGCGTCACGGCTGCCGTGATGAACGGGATCACACCATCGACCAAGATGTTCTGGATCGCCGGGGCGTCCTGCTGGATGCGGTACAGCGAGTCGGCGGTACCGCGCGTGTCGTGATACAACAGTGACAGGCGCTGGACTTGATCGACGATGCGGGAGCGGAAATCCAGGAGGAGCCGTTCGCCGAGCCAGGTGCGGAGCAGCGTGCTGGTGAGCCCCTGCACTTGATCGATGGCGGCGACGACCAGCAACAGCCCGATGGCGACGAGCAGCATGGCGGCCGGCGACTGCGCCAGGGTTCCAGGCACGACCGCCTGCAGGAACCCCGGCAGCGGCCGCCCGCCGAGCACCGAATCCACCACGATCTTGAGGGGCACCGGATTGAGCAGCGCGATGGGACTCGCCAGCAGCCCGAGAGTGAAGAGCGTGGCGAAGTGCCCCCAGTAGGGGCGCGCCTGGCGCACGAGCCGCCGGTACAGGGCGAGATCACGCATCATGCGCTTCCTCGCGCGACCGCAGGCCGCCGATCAACGTCGCCATCGCGATCGCGCTCTCTTCCAGTGCTTTCAGCACCGGCAGGAGAGCGCCGAGGCCGAGGACCGCGGCGGCCGCCCAGGCGTGATCATGGGCGGCGCCCACCGCCAACGCCGCGAGGGCCAGGCTGAGCACCGGGCCGCGCACAGGGACGTCCGGCCAGCACCGCAACCGCACCAGCTGCCGACCGCCGCCGTGCTCCTCGACACCCATCAGCATGCGGGCGGTGCCGAAGAATCCCCCGCGCACCTCCAGGTCCCAGCGGTCGTGCGGGCCACCCCGCAGGACGCAGGCCCCTGCCGCCCGGAGCGTAGCCTCGATGGATTGCAGCCGCGCGTCCGGCGCCCGCCACTGCTCCTCCCAGAGGGACGTGGTGACGGGGCGCAGCGGTGCGGGCCGTAGCGTGCCATGGCAACGCCACGGGGTCAGGCCCTCTTTGAGCCGCCCGTGCAAGCGGGCAAGGGGCTGAAGCAGATGGAGACCGCCCGTCAGCAGCCGGCGCAGCAGCGCCCCCCCCCCCGCCCCTCTGCCGGAGCGCCAAGCGCGGGCGGCGCCGACACCGGCCTGCACGATGGGCACCGAGATCGCGACGGCGAGCAGTGGCAGTGCGAACCGCAACGGACTCCACGCGACGGAGAGCGCCGCGATCCCTCCCAGGATCGCGGTCATCAGGTGCCACTCGGGCATCTGCGGAAGCGACCCAAGCAGGCTGGGCCGCGGTTCCCAGAGAGACTGATACGGCGCTTCGCCCCAGATACCGTGGTAGACGCGCGGACGACGCCAGCCGAGGAGCGACGGCAAGCCACTTCCGTACAGGCGTCCCGCCCAGCGGACGTGCCCCGGCGCGTTGTACTTCTCCGGCCACTTGCGCTCGAGCATCGCCTCTGCCCGGCCGTAGCCGATCTGCTGCCTCCAGTAGGCGCGGATGGAGTTGCGGCGGTGGTGCCAGACCATCGCCGCCGGGCTAAAACCCAAGGTCCAGCCCCGCGCCTGCAGCCGCCAGCACACGTCCACATCGTCGCCGGCGACCCGGAACCTGGCGTCGAATCCGCCGATCGCTTCGAGGCAGGTCGTACGAAACGCCATGTTGCAGCCGGGAATGTGCTCCGCCTCGCGGTCCGTGAGGAGGACGTGCACGGGCCCGCCTGGCGAACGGGCCACGCACTGGGCGATCGGTCCGTCCCCCGGCGGGACGATGTTCGGCCCGCCGACTGCGGCGTGCGACGTACCCAGGAACGTGGCGGCGAGGTAGCTGAGCCAGTGGGGATCGGGATAGGCGTCGTCGTCGAGATAGGCGACGATCTCGCCCGTGGCCGCTTCCAGTCCGGTGTTGCGAGCGCGCGAGAGGCCGCGATTCGGGGTTCGGATCAGGCGACAGTCGTACTGCTGCGCAATCGCGGCGGTCCGGTCCGTCGAACCGTCGTCCACGACGATGACCTCGTAATCGGCATAGGCGAGCCGCTTCAATCCTTCGAGGCACTCGCGGATGGTGCGCGCGCCGTTGTACGAGCATACGACGACGGATATGCGCGGCCAGGGAAGCGTCGGTGCGAACGGCACCTCGGCAAAGGCGTCGCGCACCGAACGCAACGCCGGCTTGGGTTGCCGGTCCCGGCGCGTGAGGCCGAAGTCCCAATCGAGCACGTCCTCGCCCGCGCGGTGCCATTCGTCGGTCCAGGCGTACACGAACGCGCCGGCGCACCCGGCCGCGAACGCACTGCGCACTTGCCAGTCGAGCGTGCGCGCCTGCATGTGCTCACCGTGCCGCCGGCTGTCCAGCCCGATCTCGCTCATCATCAACGGGCGCTCGCCCGCGAGGGTTTGGAGTCGAGCGAGGTAGGCGTGCAGGCGCTCCTGCGACTCGAGGTACACGTTGTAGCAGACGAGGTCGAGGAAGTCGAGCCGCAGGTACTCGGTGGAGGGGTAGTTCACGTACGTGACGAGGCTGTCTGGAGCTTCGTCCTTGGCGGCGCGGTACAACCGCTCGAGATAGCGCTCGACCCGGCGCCGCCCGAACCAGCGCGCCACCGACGCCGGGATCTCGTTGCCGATCGCGTAACACAAGACCGCCGAATGGCCAGCGCACGCGCGCACGCCCGCGCGCACTAGCCCCTCGATGTCGGGTGCGTTCTTCGACTTGTCGGCGAGGAACCCGATGTAGCGCTCCACCGGCAGGCCGACCATGACATGCAAGCCGTGCCGCTCGGCGGCGTCCAACAGCCAGCGCGGCGGGACCGAGTAGGTGCGCAGGGCGTTGATCCCGTTCGCGGCCATGAGCGCGAAATCCCGCTCGACGACCTCGGGCTCGGGAACCTCGGTGTCGTCGGCGCGCGGTCGGAACGTCCCGTAGGTCACCCCGCGGACGTAAACCTTCTCGTCGCCGATGTAGAGAAACTTGCCCCGCGCCGTCGCCCGCTGCGTCGTGGTGGCGCTGGGGACCGACAGGACGGTCGTCCGCGCGGAGACCGGGCTCCGTCGGTTTTCAACGGCGGGTGTTCCGACGACGTGCAGCCGCGGGATCAGACCCAGGTCTGCCTCCTGGAGTTGCACGGCGCTGGGTCGCGGCCGTGGGCAATGCCCGTTGTTTGCGTGTGGTGGTGTACTGCCGATCGGAACGTCGAATCGGGCAAAGCGTATGCCAACTCAAATCGGCTCGCGCGCCACAACCGGCGCGAGTGGTGCGGCGTTCGCGCGTCGGCGGTGGGATCGTTGTCAGACGTGGATTACGCGGGCTATACCACCCAGCGTTGTAAGGGTACGCTCCGATCGACTTCTCGGAGCCGCAGCCCCAAGCTGTAAGCGAAACGCACAGTCGTCATAGCGCACACGCAACGTGACGGAAGTCACTGCGCGGACGGCTGTTACTTCAAGAGCGCAGGAGCGTCTTTATTGTCTTGCCTATAAATCCTACCGCGCCAATTCCCGAACGACCGCCGCCAGCGCGCGCACCTTTGCTCCGTCCGCGGCGCTCGCGGCCTCACGGTCGAGCTGCGTTGAAAGCGTCGTCAGCGCGGTGCGGCGGCGTTGGCCCGTCGCCCGTTCCGCGCTCGCGAGTGTCGTCCGCGCCGCGCTGATGCGATCGGCCGCGAGACCGCGCGTCCGCTCCAGCTGATCGAGGTACGCGCGCCCGACGACGAAACGCGCCGGCCACGTGATGCGCTGCTGATCCTGCACGTTCTGATACGCGACCTGAACCAGCTTCGCGGCGTCGATCTCGTTTTGCGTGAGCAGCGCGTTCGGTTGGAGCTCCAGGACGTCGAGTCCGCGCATGATCTCGGAGCTGTAGATGTAACCGTTGTACCAGTAGGCCGACCAGCTGCCCGCCAGCTCGAGCTTGGTGGAGTCCATCGGCCCGCGATCGAAGTACGCGATCTCGGTCGGGTGCGCGGGATCGGTCCAGTCGAACACCGAGATCCCGCCCTGATACCAGCCCTGCACCATGATGTCGCGGCCGGGGACGGGAATCAGGTTGCCGTTGTGCGCCACGCAGTTTTCCGTGGACGTCTGGACGGCCGGCAGCTTGTAATAACCCTGGAACGTCAGTTTGCGGCTCGCGACCGTGAACATCGCGTCGGCGCCCCATTCCGGCTTGTCGGTCGCGCGACAGCGCGGCGCGATCCCGCCGCCCCACTCGTCCGTGAACAGGACCTTGGTCCCGTCGTTGTTGAACGTCGCCGAATGCCAGTAGGCGAAGTTCGAATCCGCCGCGGCGGCGAGACGGACGGGGTGAGCGGGATCCCTGATGTCGAGCAACAGTCCGTAGCCGGCGCAGGCGCCACCGGCGATGCCGAGCGCCGGATACACGGTGATGTCGTGGCATTGATCAGGGCCGTGGCGCACGCCGCCCGGACCCATCGGTGCCAGGAACTCCGCGTCGATGATGCCCTGGATGGCGCCGCGCAGCGCCGTGCTGTCCGCGGCCGTGGGTGCGCCGGTCCCGCCGCGACTCCGCATGATGCTGTCGAGCATGCCGCTCACGAATTGTGGCGGCAGCACGACGGGCTCTCCCTGGAATTTCACGACGAACGCGCCCTGTGCCTGCGCGGAATCCGCCATCCGCGCGGCGGCCGCCGAGTCGGCCGGCGTGGGGCCGTGCGTGGGCGGCGCGACCAGGGCCTCGAAGATCCGTGGCCGGCTCACGATGCTCGCTTGCTCCGGGTGGGCCAGCGGCACGCGGATGATGTCGATCCGGAAGCGCGCGGAGGCCGTGTCCTGCTCCGGTAGCGCGGCGGAGCACCCCGCCAGCTCTGCGCCGGGACGCACCGGGGCCTGGCCGGACACATAGATGTAGACGACGCTCGAGTCCTTCGGGTCCGTCACCACTGTGTGCGTGTGGGATCCGCGGCAGGTCTGCACGTTCGCCACGATACGCGGGTGCGTGACGTCGCTGATGTCGAGGATCCGGATGCCGCGCAGGCGCAGGGGACTAACCTGGTCGCTCAGACCCTGCACGCCGCAGTCGAGGCGCCCGTTCGGCGATTCACCCGAGAGGAAGAGCAGGTTGCGGTAGACCGACACGTCGTTCTGCTGCTCCGGGCAGGTCTCCGCGTGTACGAGGCGCGGGTGAGCGGGATCGGCGACGTCCCACACCTGGAAGCCGTGGAAGTTGCCCTGGATGACATTGTGCCCCTCGAACGCCAGGTCCGAGTTCATGTAGTCGAAGTCGCCCGGCTCGGCCGGGATGAAGTCTTTTGTCGGGGGGCTCGTCGAGACCAGGCGGAGGTTCCACGCGGCTTGGGCGGCATCCCACCAACCGGCGCGCAGTCCCACGCGACGATCGGGAGAAGGAGCGGCGGCAGTCTGGGCTGCCAACGACGGCGTTACGAACAGCAACGATGCGAGGACGGCTCGCGTCAGTCGCGCGGTGGCCACGGGATGCTCCGGTCGGGCGAGGGGTGGAGAACGTACGACGGGCCCGATGCATCGTCAACGTACCGATGCAGGTCGATGGGACCCAACGTTCTTGGGACTTCGCGTGTCGAACGGGGACGCGAGAGGTGACACTCCATGGGAATCGTTGCAGCGTCTCCAATCCTTTGGCTCCTCGTAGCCAATCTGCAGGCCGGCGCAGACGCGTCGTTGCCAGAGGTCATAGCGCGGCACACTCGAGCGATTGGCGGAGCGGGTGCGCTGCACTCGATTCGATCCTTACGGATAACCCTCACCATCGTCGAGCCAACCTTTCACGTTGACGCGGTCTACGTGGCCGATCGCGGCATGCACATGCGGATTGATGTCTCGGCGGGCGGCCGGCGCATCTATTCGGAAGGGTTTGATGGAGCAGAGGCGTGGCAGATGGGGGAGGATGCTGCAACGGTGAAAGAGGAATCCGCCGCCGGCGCCAAGGCGCTCCAAAATGGTATTCTGGTGCCGGATCGGTTCTATTCGCTCGACGACCTTCGGGCCAAGGGTCATGATCTCCAAATGGAAGGGCGCGAGTCCGTGGGGGGTGTGTCGTATTACGTGCTACGGCTCACGGTCCATGCATCCGTTACCCACCTGTATGTTCACCCGACGAGCTGGTTGATCGAACGAACCCGCGAAACGAAACCATTGCATCCGGATATCGATCCGACTCCCCAAACCACGGAGACCGTCTATTCGGACTTTCGAACCGTTGACGGCGTGGTGCGCCCCTTCAGGAGCGTGCGTACCAACCTCGACAACGGCAACGTGCTCCAGACGGAAACCATACAGAAGGTCGAAACAAACCCCGATCTCTCCCACTCCTTTTTCGCAAGACCATCCGTCTCGCCAGCGCGGTAGCGCCGGCGTCAGTCTGTGAGCATATGCACGCCGACAATCACGAGGATGCCAGCGGCCGCCAGCGTCGCCGCAGCGACGACCAGCGTCGCCAGGTGCGCGCGGATTAGGGCGAGCGCTTGCCGCGCGCTCTGCCGCAGCTCGGCGTCATCGCGCCAGCTGGAGAGCAGCCGGCCGGAGCCGATGACCAATGCAGCGAGCGGCAGCGCGATGAGCAGGACCCACAGCGTCCACTGGCGCGCGGCGTACCACATGACGATCCGTTCAGCCGTGTGCGCCGGTTCGTACTGTTGCGGCTGCAGCTCCCGCACCACGAGGGCGATCATGAAGAGCAGGGCGGGGGAGATGAGCAACAGTTCGGTGACAGCGATGGTGCGCTTGATCGTGCCGGATGACACGTTCATCGGGGGCCCCCTCAGCCAGTTATCGTTCTAGCTGCGACAAGTACTTTGTACAATAAAGTACAGGCAAACCCTAGTCAAGAGAGAAGGGGGCGAGGGCCTCGAAACCATAGCGTCCCGTCAGGTCTCATTTTGAAATGTTGACAGCCCCACCGCGCGGGTCCATATCAGCCCCACCCCGCGCGCTATCGATTCATTCCACCCGAGACGGAGGCTTGCGACACGCGCGGTTTCTGCTCGCGGATCTGACGCATAACCAGGGGTGTGCAGTTTCGTCCAGTTGCCGTACGACCGTCGAACTGGGGGACACAGCATGCGGCGCTTCGCTCTACTCCTCGCCCTGATCGGGTTGTGTGCCGTGCCCGGTCTCGGTGCAGCGCAGGGTCGGACCATCACGGGTCACGTGTTTGACGCGGTCACCAGCGCCCCGCTCAGTCGGGCGCAGATCACGCTCAAAGGCACGGAGACCGGTACCCTCTCCAAGGACGACGGCTCGTTCGCCGTCGCCGCGCCGGTCGGCGACGTCACGCTCGTCGTCCACCTGATCGGCTACAAGCGGCGCGAAGTCGTCGCCCCGGCCGGGCAGGAGAACGTGGCGATCGACCTCGAGCGCGACGTGCTGAAGCTCGAAGCCGTGATCATCACCGGTCAGGCGACCGGCCAGGAACGGCGCAATCTCGCGAACGCCGTCTCCAGCGTCAGCGCCGATCAGGTGAGCGCGGTCCCGGCGCAGGATGTGGAGCAGGCGCTGCAGGGCAAGATCGCCGGCGCCGACATCGAGGCCAACTCGGGCGCGCCCGGCGGCGGCATCCAGGTGCGCATGCGCGGCGTGACCTCGATCATCGGAAACTCCCAGCCTCTGTTCGTGATGGACGGGGTCGTGATCTCGAACGACGCGATCCCGGGCGGCACGAACGCGATTACCAGGGCGGAGGGGCCGCAGCCGATCGCGACCATCGAGGACAACCCGGCCAATCGCCTCGCCGACCTGAATCCCAACGACGTCGAAAGCATCGAGATCCTGCCGGGGGCCTCGGCCTCCGCCATCTACGGGTCGAAGGCCTCGAACGGCGTGTTCATCATCAAGACCAAGCGGGGGCAGGCGGGCGGCGCGCCGCAGTTCGAGCTGAGCCAGGGCGTCGGAGTCGCCGAGATCTCCCACGAGCTCGGCGCGCGCGTGTTTCGCGACTCGGTGGAGGTCGACCAGACCTATGGCGCATTCGGATCGCTTTGTAACCTGCCGGGGGGTCTGTGTCCCGTCTATAACCAGGAAGACGTGGTCGCCGGGAGCAAGCCGATCCTGTCGCGCACCAGCGGCAGCATCCGCGGTGGGTCCGAGACGACGCGCTACTACGTGTCGGGCCTGTGGGACGTGGAGCCCGGCATCATCGGCAACACCGGCTACAGCAAACACTCGCTGCGCGTCAACGTGGACCAGCTGATCGGCTCGCACATCGACCTCAACTTCAGCACCAACCTGGTGCATTCCAACGCGCGACGGGGCCTCACGAACAACGACAACACCGGGACGAGCTACTACATGTCGCTCTTCTCCACGCCGAGTTTCGTGAACCTGCACCCGCTGGCGGACGGGAGCTACCCGAACAACCCGTTCGCGCCGTCGAACCCGCTGCAAACCACGGCGTTGCTGCAGAACGAAACCCCGGTCTGGCGCTTCATCGGCTCCACCACGATGACCGTGAACGCCGTGAAAACGTCGCGGCACTCGTTGAAGCTTATCGCGACCGCGGGATCGGACTTCTTCAATCAGAAGGACTTGATCTTCGCGCCGGCGGAGCTGCAGTTCGAGCAGGCGAGCGGCCTGCCGGGCCAGGTGATCCTGTCGCACACGAACAACTTGAACGTCAACCTGAGCGGCAACCTCGTCTACGGGTACACGCCCGCGAGCGGCGCGTTCACGGCCACGACGTCGTTTGGCGCGGACTACCAGAAGCGCGACCAGGACATCGCGCGCACGTCCGCCCAGAACCTGGTGGGGGACATCGGCAACATCGGCCAGGGAACCATCATCGCCATCTTCGAGCAGCAGCAACGCGTGCGCGACATGGGGCTGTTCGCCCAGGAAGAGTTTCTCGGCCTGTCGGAGCGGCTGCTGCTCACGCTCGGCGTGCGGGCGGACCAGAGCAGCGCTGACGCCGATCCGAGCAAGCTCTTCTATTATCCGAAGGCCGGTGCGTCCTACCGGCTGGTCTTCGACTCGCCGGCGCTGCAGGAGCTGAAGCTCCGGGCGGCCTATGGGCAATCCGGCAACGAGCCGCTCTACGGGCAGCAATTCACCGAGCTGACGAGCGCCAACATCGGCGGCGTGCCGGCCGTGGGGCTGGGACTGCTCGGCGCGGTGCCGACGATCGCCGCCCCGGACCTGCGCCCCGAGCGGGAGCGGGAGATCGAAGGCGGGTTCGACGCTACGCTGTTCAAGGGCCGGGCGACGCTGTCGGTGACCGGGTACGAGAAGCGGATCAGCGACCTTCTCCTGCAGCGCTCCTTGCCGCCGTCCAGCGGCTTCCAGACCGAGATCTTCAACGGTGGCGTGATGCGTGATCGCGGCCTCGAGATCGCCCTCACCGCCGTGCCGGCGCAGCGCGCCTCGTTTCAGTGGACCGCGACCGCGAATTTCAGCATGGACCGCGGCAGAGTGCTGTCGCTGCCGGTGCCGAACTTCTTCCCCCCGACCGGCTTCGGGGTGGATCTGGGCTCGAACTACATCCAGGTCGGCGCGTCGCCCACGCAGCTCGTGGGGAACGACACGCTCTGCACGGCATTCTGCCGGGTGGGCGAGCAAAATCCCAACTTCCGCGTGGGCTTCGCGAACGACGTGCAGTACCACGCCGCCCATCTGTACTTCTTGCTGAACTGGCAAAGCGGTGGCGTCGCCGACAACCTCACGGCCTGGCTCTACGACCTCGCGGCCAACAGCTCCGACTACGCCACGCCGATCACCGTGGGCGGAACAACCGTACCGCTCGGCGCCTATCGCGCCGGCACCTTCCCGGCCGAGACCAAGATCTATCTCCAGAGCACTACCTATCTCAAGCTGCGGGAGGTGACGTTGTCGTTCGACATACCCCAGGAGTTCGTGCGGCGCTTCTGGACCGGCGGACGCTACGCCAGGGTGAGCCTCTCGGGTCGCAACCTGTTCACGCTCACACCCTACAAGGGAGCCGACCCCGAGGTGTCGAACTTCGGGACCCAGCAGATCGCCCGGAACTTCGACGTGTCACCCTATCCGCCGAGTCGCAGCTTCTGGCTCTCGGTGGATTTCGGATTCTAGCCGTGGACCGCCCAGTGAGGACGCTTCCCATGCGCACGATCGCTTCGCTTGTGGCCGGCTCCACGCTGCTGGTCCTTGTCGCGTGCAAGGATCTGGCGGTGCCCGACCTGAACAACACCAGCCTCGACGATCTCCTGAACCACCCCACCGCGGCGAAGATTGCCAACGCCACGCAGGGCTTGCTCACGGGCACCCGCGAGAACGTGGCGTTCTACGTTCGCGACCTCGGGATCTTCGGTCGCGAGGGTTTCGACCTCGAGCCGACCGAGCCGCGCACCGTCACGCAGCTCATGGAAGGCCCGCTCGACCCCGGGAGCTTCGGTGGCGGCCAGTGGACTGCCGCGTACGCGGACATCCGGAACGTCAACATCCTGATGCATGCCCTCGACAAGGACGTGGACATGATCGACCCGGACAAAGAGGCGGTCCGGGGGTTCGCGCAGACGATCCAGGCGCTCGACTTCTTCGAGATTATCGCCACGCGGGACAGCTTCGGCGCTCCGATCGCGGTGGACATCGATGCGCTCGGCCCGCCGGCGCCGATCGCCACGCGCGCGCAGGTGTACCAGCACATCCTCAATCTGCTCGACTCGGCCGTCATTCATCTGCAGGCGGCGGACGCCGCGTTCCCGTTCAGGCTCAGCGCGGGATTCTCCTCGTTCGCGACGCCGCTTGCGTTCGTGCAGCTGAATCGCGCCCTCAAGGCCCGCACCGAGGTGTACTTGGACGATTGGGCCAACGCCCTCGCGGCCATCAACGGCTCGTTCCTCGACACGACCAGGGCATTGAGCTTCGGGGCCTACCACTCGTATAGCACGGGGCCTGGCGATGAGCCGAACCCAAACTTCGATCCGGTGCACCTGTTCGCGAACCCGGAGCTCATCACCCAAGCACAGCTGCAGACGGACGGCGTAACGCTCGACCAGCGGGTCCTCGACAAGATCACGCCGACGACCGCACCGCCGCCGATCGACGGGGTGACGAGCAACCAGCAATTCACGCTGTACGATGCGCCCGACAAGCCGATTCCGCTGATCCGGAACGAAGAGCTGATCCTGCTCCGGGCCGAAATCGCGTTGGGTCAGGGCGACCTCGCCACAGCGGCGCGGTTCATCAACTTTACCAGAGTGAGTGCGGGCAAGCTCCCGGCGATCGCGACCCTGGCGGCGCAGACCCCCGATTCGGTGCTCACCATACTGCTGTACGAGAAGCGCTACTCGCTCGTGTGGGAGGGAGGGTTCAGCTGGCTCGACCTGCGTCACTACAGTCGGCTGCCGACGCTGTCGCGCATCGCGACCAACGGACACTTCTACTTGAGGATGCCGTTCCCGACGAACGAGTGCACCCCGCGGAACCCGGAGCCGCCCGGCTGCGCATTCGTGAACGGCTTCTGACCCCGACGCGGACTCGCACGCTCGGCGTGCTTTTCGCCGCCTGCGTCGTATCGCTCGCCTCCCGCGAGGCGGGCGGGAGCGAGCGTGCGGCCGCGAGGCGTGCCGACCGGTGCGGGCTGCGTCCTCCGCTCTATCGCATCGAGTTGACCCCGACCGAGCGTGCCCCCGGCGCGAAGGGCGTCGCCCGCTTGCGACCGGCCGCCTCACCCTTCGGCTTGCCCGTCACGGTGGACGGGCATCTGGTACTGGATGTGGAGGTCTCGGCCGCCGGCCTACCGGCCCCCGCGAGCCTGGGGCCGTACAGCGTCTTCGTCGCGTGGGCCACCTCGCCCAACCTGGACCAGGTCCGACGCCTCGGCTCGCTGGGGCAAGGAGGGGAGGCGCGGGGCCAGGTGACGTGGAACAAGTTCATGGTGTTCGTGTCCGCCGAGGCGAGCACGCGGGGTGAGCACTGGAGCGGTCCGATCGTGCTGCGCGGCATGTCGGCCAGCGGCTACATGCAGAACTTCAGCGCCCATCCGCTCTTCAACGGCGGCGTGCCACCGTGCTGAGGCCGTGACACCGCGACACGTCGGACACACGATCGTGCTGGCGACGCTCGGCGCCGTGGTGTTGTCCGACCGGGCGGTGGCCCAGGGCTCGAAGCCCGACAGCTTACGGACCCGGCCGCCCGACAGCATGGCCGGGATGCCCGGCATGTCGGAGTCGGGCATGGCCATGGTCGGCGGGTCGGGCGCCCTGCGCATGCCACCGATGCCGGCTTATATGCAGGGCCCGATGCTGCGCGGCATGGAGAAGGTGCCGCCCAACGTGACGGCATTTCTGCCGGGCGAGGGCGTCGACCCGATGACGCTCCCCGTGGCAATCGCCCGCCGCGTGATCACGCTCGCCGATGGCGACACGTTCGACCTGCGCGCCACGCTGGTGCGGCGCACCCTGGGGGGCCACACGTTCGTGATGTACGCCTACAACGGTCAATACCCCGGCCCCCTGCTCCGCGTCGAGCAGAACGCCACGGTCATGGTGCGCTTCGAGAACCAACTCGACATGCCCTCGAGCGTGCACTGGCACGGCGTCCGGCTCGACACCGGCTCGGACGGCGTGCCGGGCATGACGCAGGAGGCGGTGCCCGCGGGCGGGACATTTCTCTATCGCGTACACTTTCCCGATGCCGGGATCTACTGGTACCACCCCCACGTGCGGGAGGACATCCAGCAGAACCTCGGCCTGTTCGGGAACATCCTCGTCGCGTCGCCGGACCCGGCCTATTACAGCCCGGTGACCCGGGAGGAAGTCCTGCTGCTCGACGACGTCTTGATCGATCGCGCGGGACTGTTCCCGTTCGGGGGGGAGGCGCCGGATTTCACGATCATGGGGCGGTTTGGGAACGTACTGCTCGTGAACGGTGAGCCGGAGTATCACCTGACGGTGCCGCGTGGCGCCGTGGTGCGCTTCTTTCTCACCGACGCGTCCAACAGCCGCACCTACAATCTCTCGTTCGGCGGCGCCCCCCTCAAACTGGTCGCGTCGGACGCGAGCCGGTTCGAGCGGGAGGAAATGGTTCGCTCGGTGGTGCTCGCTCCGGCAGAACGCTACGTCGTGGAAGCGCTGTTCGATTCGAGCGGGACCTACGCCCTCACGAATCAGGTGCAAGCCATCAACCACGTCACGGGCGAATTCTATCCCGAGGTAGACACGCTCGGGCGGATCACGGTTTCGGCCACGCGGGCGGCGCCGGATTACGGCGGGGCGTTTCGCACCCTCAGACGCAACGCCGCGATTTCGGCCGAGATCGAGCGCTACCGCCCCTATTTCGATCGACCGGTGGACCACGAGCTCGATCTGACCGTCAACATCCAGGGACTCCCGATTCCGCTCGTCACCTTTATGACGACGGACACGATGTACTTCCCACCCGTCGAGTGGAATGACGGCATGCCCGACATGAACTGGGTCGCGACCGGCAAGGAGACGCGGTGGATCATGCGCGATCCGGCGACGGGCAAGGAGAACATGGACATCGCCTGGCGCTTCAAGCGCCATGACGTCGTCAAGCTTCGCCTCTTCAACGATCCGCAAGCGATGCACCCGATGAGTCACCCGATCCATTTCCATGGACAGCGCTTTCTGGTGCTGGACCGCGACGGCGTCCCGAACGAGAATCTGGCCTGGAAGGACACGGTGCTGCTGCCCGTCGGCTCGACGGTGGATATTCTGCTGGATGCGTCCAATCCCGGGACCTGGATGGCGCACTGCCACATTTCCGAGCATCTCGAGTCCGGGATGCACATGACGTTCGTGGTCGACTCGGCGAGCGCCGGGCCGTGAGCTCGTCTCTTTCTTCCTCGAGGTTCGCTATGCGCGCGCAGCTGGTGAGGTGGGGCATGGTGGTCGTCGCGGTCGCCTTCTCGGCGGTGGCGGTCGTGGAATCCGTCCGGGCGCAGAGCGACGTCGCCCCCGTCGCGGCGCCGGGGGTGACGGCGGGCGTGAAGCAGGGCGGGAGTCCCAACGTCCACGTCGTGTGTCACGTGCCGCTGGGCGGCTACTTCCGCGTCATGGATAACGAGATCGAGCAGGATCGGCCGTACGCGTATGTGTCGCAGGCCCGGGACCGGCCCGGCTTCACGATCATCGACCTGCGCGATCCCGAGCGCTGCAAGGTCCTCTATAACTGGCGCATTGAGAACGCCGAGCTGCATCAGGGGCTGGGTGGCATGGACGGCAAGTACTTCAAGCTCAAGGGCCGTTATTACTACGTACAGTCGTTGCAGTTTTTCGGCGCCTCTCCCGACGCGGACCTCGGGGCCGTCGTGGCCGACGTGACGAGCCTCCCGGACACGTCGAAGATCAGGATCGTGGCGCGCATCCGCTATCCGGCCACGGGCGGCTTCCACAACATCTTCGCGTACAAGCATTCGGACGGTCGGGTGCTGCTGTTCACCACGGTGAACGAGCCCCACGCCAACATCTACGACATGGAGAAAGTCCTGGCCGGTGACAAGGGTGCGCTGATCGGCTCCGTCCCGGTCCCGGAGAGCGGCAACCCGGCATTCGGGCAGTTCGGATACCACGACTTCTTCGTCGGTTACGACCCCGCGACCAAACAGGACAAGTTCTATGGGGCGGGGCGGGGCGGCTACTTCGTCTACGATGTGACCCACCCGGAGGCGCCGAAGCTCATCACATCGATCTCGGGCGTGGCCGGCGTCGAGTTCGGCCACACCTTCACGCCCACCCCCGACGGCAAGTTCGCTGTCACGGAGACGGAGTATCAGTACGCACCGCTGCGCATCTTCGATCTACGCCCAGGGCTCGAGGGCAAAGTGCAGGCGATCACCGAGCCGATCGGCGCATGGACGGCCGACTGGCACGACCTGTCGCACAACCACGAGGTGCGGTGGCCGTTCGTCTTCGTCTCCGCGTACGAGGATGGTCTCCAGATCTTCAACATGGTGGACCCGGCCAAGCCCCAAACCGCGGGCTGGTATTACACCTGCGAATGCAAACACGAGGCGGGCTTCGGGGGCCTTCCGCAGTGGGAGGGCACGAGCGTCATGCAAGGAGCGTTCGGGGTGAAAATCCGGAACTCCGACGGGCTGGTGATCATCAGCGATTCCAACACCGGATTCTGGGTATTTCGGATAGATGGCTTCAACAGCTGGAACGGAACCGACTGGGGGATGCCGAACATCTCGGCCGCGCAGGACTGGGACCACGGCCCCCCAGGCGCCGGCGCGACGCATACCGCTGCGCACTGACAGGGAGCAGGGAGTCCCTGCTCCCTTATTTGAGGTCGATCTTCCCGATCCGCTGCGTGCCGCTTAGCGCGAGCCAGAGCCGCCCGCGCGCCGAGTCCACCGCCATGTTGCGGACCACCGAGCCGCGCGTCGGGATCGCATACGTCTGCACGCGCTCGGTCGCGGGCTCGAACGCCACGATCTCGTCTTTCGCCGACTCGTCATACCAGATGCGCCCGTCCGTGCCGAGCGCGATGCCGTAGGGTGCGCTGCCCGAGCCGCCGGGACTGGCGAATTCGCGCACCTGCCCGGTCGCCGGGTCGAGGCGGCCCAGCTTGCCGCGGGCGTAGTCCGTGTACCACACGATGCCGTGCGCGTCCACGATGAGCCGTCGCGGGCGGGCGCCCCCGTCCGGAATTGAAAACGCGCGCAGCGTGCCGTCCGCCGGATTGATGCGTCCGAGCTTGTTGGTCCCGAACAGGGCGACCCAGATCGCCCCATCCGGACCGGCGACCAGACCGTAAGGGCGGGCGTCCGGCGTCCTAACCGGGAAGACCTTGACCTCGCCCGTGGCGGGGTCGAGCCAGCCATACAGGTTCGCCGCCTGCGCCGTGAACCAGACCTTCCTGTCGTGGTAGAGAGGCGTATGAGGGTCGCGTGCCTCGCGGGGCAGCACGTACTCCTTGATGGCGCCGGTCGCGGGGTCGAGGCGGCCGATCCGGCCCTGGAAGTTTGCCGTATACCACACGCCGCCGTCCGGCGCGGGGGCGACGACGATGCCGTGCGGGCCCGAGGCGGGCGTGGGCGTGGCGTAATCCGTCACCTTGCCGCTCGCCGGATCGAGCCGGCCGATGTAGCTGTTCGCCTGGTCGGTGTACCACACGATGCCATCGCGCCCCACGGCCGGATCGTGCGGGAACGCGCGAGGTCGGGGCAGGGGATACTCGACCACCGTGGGCGCTTGTGTCGCGAAGAGCAGCCCGGCGAGACACCAGCCGAGCGTGCCGCGGAACGTGTGGGTCATGGAGATACAATACAGGGGGAGAGGGGAGAGAGGAGAGGCCTCGAAACCAAAATGGGAGAGGGGGACCGGAGGGGTGAGGACACGGCGCAGAATGCAACGTGGCGCTAGCCGGGCTCCGCGGCGCGCGTATCATTTCGTTATGTCGGCCGATGTATGGACTCCTGACCGTCGCGTCGCCCAACGTCGCCACCTGCGCTGGCGGCGCAGCAGCGTGGAGCGCCGACAGGGAAGCGCCTACGTGCCCACCGAACGGCGTCGTAAACTGCCCGATCGCCGTACGGCGACGGAGCGACGCACGCAGATCGTCTAGGTCAGCGTCGAAGGTCCTCCAGGAAGCGATCCACTGCCTGCGGCCAGGGGGGAAGGTTGCCGCCGAGCTGCTCGGCGAGATGGGTGTCGAGCACGCTGTACGTGGGCCGGCGCGCTGGGGTGGGGAAGTCGGCGGTCGAGCAGGCCGACAGGAGATCCGGCCGTCCGGCACGCGCAAAGACGTGCGCCGCCACGTCGAACCATGTCGACTGCCCATCGTTCGCGACGTGCATCACGCCACGCGTGCCACGCGCGATCAGCGCCCACACGGCGACCGCGAGGTCATGGGAAAAAGTGGGACGGCCGGTCTGGTCGCGCACCACCCTGGTCTCGAGTC
The DNA here is from genome assembly GCA_035943095.1 of Gemmatimonadales bacterium. Classification (GTDB taxonomy): domain Bacteria; phylum Gemmatimonadota; class Gemmatimonadetes; order Gemmatimonadales; family GWC2-71-9; genus AG41. The sequence continues at coordinate 29,426 of DASZCN010000131.1, forward strand.
CGGCGTGGGCGCGCTCCCACATGGTCCGCGGAAACGACTTGCCGTTCACCCCGAAGAGCCACTGGGTGCGGACGATTAACCAGTCGGCGCCAGTTTCCGCGAGGGCCTTCTCGCCGGCGAGCTTGCTCTCCCCGTACGCGTTTACCGGTTTGGTCGGCGTGTCCTCTTGGTAGGGCCGGCTCGCCTTGCCGTCGAACACGTAGTCCGTGCTGAAATGCACGACGCGCGCGCCGGTGCGGGCGGCGCTCCGACCCAGCTCGCCGACCGCTTCACCGTTCACCCGGAAGCACAGGTTGCGTTCCGTCTCGGCCCGGTCGACCCCCGTGTACGCGGCCGCGTTGAGGATCACATTGGGGCGAAGTTCGGAGACGCGGGCCGCGAGCGCGGCGCGGTCCGTGATGTCCAGGTCGTGCCGCGTGAGAGGGTGAAGCTCGGTGCCCTCCGGCGCGGAGCGGACGAGGTCGTACCCGAGCATGCCGCCCGCGCCGAGAATCAGCGCCCGCATCAGTCGCTCTTCAGGTACAGGGCGTTGGACGCGCGATAGGCCTCGCTCAACACCCGCTCCCACCAGCGCCGGTGCGCCAAGTACCAGCGCACCGTCTCTTCGAGTCCCGTCTCAAATCGGTGGCGTGGCCGCCAGGCCAGCTCGCGGCTGATCCGCTGCGTGTTCATGGCGTACCGCCGGTCGTGGCCCGGTCGGTCCGTCACATAGCGGATCAGCGACTCGGGCTTGCCCAACGCGCGGAGCAGCGTGCGCACGACCTCGACGTTCGGCAGCTCGGCTGCGCCGCCGATGTTGTACACCTCTCCCAGCTGCCCGCGGGTGAGCACCTCCCAAATCGCGCTCGCATGATCGTCGACGTGGAGCCAGTCCCGTACGTTCAGGCCATCGCCGTACACCGGTAGTGGCTGGTCGGCGAGGGCGCGCGTGATCATCAACGGGATGAGCTTCTCCGGGAACTGATAGGGACCGTAGTTATTCGAGCAGCGGGTGATCACCGCGGGGAAGTCGAACGTCTCCACGTACGACCGCACGAGCAGATCGGCGGCGGCCTTGCTGGCGGAATACGGGCTGTTGGGCGCGAGCGGCGTCACCTCGGTGAACGGCGGATCGGTGGGCCCGAGCGAGCCGTACACTTCGTCCGTGCTCACTTGCAGGAAGCGAAACGGTCGCTTGCGCGCCGTGAGCGCGCCGCGGCACGCCTCGAGCAGCGTCAGCGTGCCTCGGACGTTGGTATCGACGAACACCGCGGGGCCCATGATGGACCGGTCCACGTGTGATTCGGCCGCCATGTGGACCACGCAATCCGGCGGCGGGATCCGGCGCCCGGATGCGGTGTCTCTCCCCGCCGGCGTTTCGGACGCATCCCCGCGGAGCACCTGGCTCACTGCGTCGAAATCCCGCACGTCGGCGCGGATGAAGTAATACCGTCCGGCGCAGTCTTCGAGGCTTTCTAAGTTCCCGGCGTACGTCAGGAGATCGAGGTTGACGATTTGCGCGCCGGGCGCATGCTCGAGCAGCCAGCGGACGAAATTGGATCCGATGAAACCCGCGCCACCGGTGACCAGGACGCACGACGGTGTGAACGTCATGGCCTGTAGGCCGGGAGGTCGTCCCGGTCGAGCGTCAGGGGCCGGTATGCTCGATCGCTGTCGGACAGGATCGGCTCCCGCACCGGCCATGTGATGCCGATCGTCGGATCGTTCCACAGCACCCCGTGCTGGTCGTCGGCCACGTACACGTCACTGCACTTGTACTCGAGCTCGGCCACGTCCGACGTGACGCAGAAGCCGTGGCCGAACCCGGCGGGGATGTAGAGCTGCCGTTTGTTCTCGGCCGAAAGGTCCACGCCCACCCAGCGGCCAAACGTCGGCGAGCCGCGACGAATGTCTACCGCGACATCGAGCACCGCGCCGCTGATGACTCGGAGCAGCTTCGCCTGCGGATGGCGCAGCTGATAGTGCAACCCGCGAATCGTCCCCTTCACCGAGCTCGAATGATTGTCCTGGACGAATGTCGTGCGGATCCCCGCGTCGGCGTAGCGCGCCGCGTGGTAGCTCTCGAAGAAGAAGCCCCGGGCGTCTCTAAACACTCGGGGTTCGATGATCACCACGCCGGCCAGCTCGGTGGGGACGACGTTCACGCATCCTCGTCGAGGATCGACAGGAGATAGCGGCCGTAGGCGTTGCCCTTCATCGCGCCCGCGAGTCGCTCGAGCTTCCCCTCGTCAATGTATCCCATGCGGTAGGCCACCTCTTCGATCGCGCCCACCTTGAGCCCCTGCCGGTCCTCGAGCGCCGCGACGTAGTTCGCGGCCTGCAGCAGCGCCTCGGGCGTTCCGGTGTCGAGCCAGGCGATGCCGCGACCCAGCACCGTCACATGCAGGGTGCCGCGGGCCAGGTAGGCGCGGTTCACGTCGGTGATCTCGAGCTCGCCGCGCGCCGAGGGCCTGAGGCCGGCGGCGATCTCGACGACGTCCGCGTCGTAGAAGTACAGGCCGGTGACGGCGTAGTGTGACTTTGGGGCCTTGGGCTTTTCCTCGATACTCTTGGCGCGCCGCGCCTGGTCGAGCTCCACTACGCCGTAGCGCTCCGGGTCCTTGACCCGATACGCGAATACCGTCGCTCCGTTCTGCCGAGCGACCGCCTCCTCGAGCGCGGGCCGGAGCCCGCCGCCGTAGAAAATATTGTCGCCCAGGATGAGCGCTGCGGGCTCGCCGGCCAGGAACTCGCGCCCCAGCAGGAACGCCTGGGCCAGCCCCTCGGGCTTCGGCTGCTCCACGTAACAGAGGTTCAGGCCGATCTGGGATCCGTCGGAGAGCATCGCGCGAAACCGCGGCAGGTCGTGCGGGGTGGAGATGACCAGGATGTCGCGCAGCCCCGCCAGCATCAGCGTGGACAAGGGATAGTAGACGAGCGGCTTGTCGTACACCGGCAGCAATTGCTTGCTGACCGAGAGCGTCAGCGGATGCAGCCGCGTGCCGGAGCCGCCGGCCAGGATGATGCCTTTTCTCATGGAAGTCGGGGAAGTGTATACGTCACAGCCTTGGACCGCCACGCCCAGCCCACGAACACGCGTGCCTCGTCCCAGCGGCGCCGAGCTTTCTCGAGCGAGCCGCCGAGGAGACGGAGGAGACCGAGCGGGAAGGCAACGATGCCGGCAAGCGCCACCGTGGCCACGTACGCCCGCGCGTACGCGCCGCCCTTCGCCTTGCGAAAATACAGGTACGTCGCCTGGAGACCGAGCCGTTTGATCAGCGGCGTCGCCTGCTTCCGGGTACTGACACTGTAGTGGTGCAGGACCTCCGCGCCGCTCACGTAATGCAGGCGGCCCAGCTCGCCCCCTCCGAGCCGGTTGCACAGGTCCATGTCGTCGAGGTAGAGCGGGACCGATTCGTCGAAGCCACCCAAGGCGCGTATCTGCGCGGTGCGGCACAGCATCGCGGCGCCGAGCAGGCACTCCACGTCGCGATCCGTGGCGCGATCCCAGGGCTCATAGTACTTCCAGGCGAAGATCCGCGAGTGCAGGAAGATGCGGTCCAACCAGAGCAGGTCGCAGAATTCGGTCCACAGGGTGGGCAGCCGTCGCGCGCAGGTGCGGGAGGCAAACTCGCTCGGCTTGCGCACGCGCGGCCCGACCGCGGCGCGCCCTGGCGCATCATCGAGCTCGGTGAGCAACAGATCGAGCGCACCGGGCTGCAGCTCGGAATCGGGATTGAGAAAGAAGATGTATTCGCCGCGGACCAGGGGCAGCGCCTGATTGTTGGCGCGCGGGAACCCCACGTTCTCTTCGTTCGCCACGAGCCGCACCGCCGGGAATCGCTCGCGCAGCGCCGCGATCGTGCCGTCCGACGAGGCATTGTCCACGACGATGACCTCGTGCGGGATGCGGGCGGCACAGTGCTCGATGGACGCGAGGCACGCCAGCACTTCGGGCACGCTGTTGAAGGTGACGATGACGATGGAGATCAAGCGCTGAAGGGAAACCGTGGGGGCATCCCACCACGATTCACTCTCCCTGTCCCCTCGGCAAGGGCCTAGGCCGCTGGGTGTCTCCCGCTGATGCGTGCGCGTCCCCGCGCCGGCGCGATGCTCGCGAACACGGGGATCAGGATGAGAATCGAGAGAGCCGTGGTGATCATCGCGCCCACCACGACGCGGGCCAGCGGCTGCTGGGCCTGGGCACCGATCCCCGTCGAGATCGCTGCCGGGAGCAGCCCTAGGCCCGCGGCGAGGCACGCCATCAGGATCGGGCGCAGTTCGAGCATGGCGCCCTGTTCAATGACGGCAGCCAGTGAGGTGGGCACGGGGGATTCGCCTGGCTCGAGAGCATGGTCATGCGAGCGTCCCTGAGCGGCGCGGCGCCCCACCCGCCGGATACCCGAGAGAAACACGCAGCCACCCAGGGTTCCCACGCCGAGCGCCGAGGTGAACCCCACCGCGGCGGAAATGCTGAAGGGCGTTCCCGTGATCAGGAGCGACAGCACACCTCCGATCGCTCCGAACGGCAACACCGCCAGGACGATGAGGGCGTCCCGCCATGAGTTGAACAGGGTATACAACAACGCCAGAATGACGAGCAGGCTGATCGGGATCACGATGGCGAGCCGGCGTACTTCGTTCTGCAGACTCTGGTACTCACCGGCCCACTCGTAGTAATACCCGGCGGGCAGGTGGACTGACGCCCGCAGTCGGGCCTGCGCCTCCCGGATGGTGGACGCGAGGTCGCGTCCCCGGACGCTGAACTTGATGGGGATGTAGCGTTGTCCATTCTCACGGTAGATCATGAAGGCGCCGGGCTTCAGGTCTACGCGCGCTACTTGCCCGAGGGGCACACGACCGCCCTCCGGTGTGGGCAGTAGGATGTTACGAATGGCTTCCGGCGTCAGGCGATACGGGGGCGCGTAGCGGACCACAAAGTCGAAGCGCCGGTCGCCCAGCAGAATTTGGGTGGCGGCCAGACCGCCCACGGCGGCCTGTACGGCAGCGTTCACGTCCGCGGCTGCCATCCCATACCGGGCGCTGGCCTCACGGTCGACTGCGATTACGAGCGCGGGCTGGCCGGTCTCCTGGAAGATCGCGAGGTCCTGGATGCCCGGCACCTGCGCCATCACGTCGCGAATCTGGCCGGCTTTGAGCGCCAAGACGTCAATATCGTCGCCGAAGAGCTTGAGCGAATTCTCGCCCTTCACGCCCGACATCGCTTCTTCGACGTTGTCCTCGATATTCTGCGAAAAGCCAAACGCGATACCGGGAAACTGGCTCAGCTTCGTGCTCATCTGCTGGATGAGCCCCGCCTTCGTGAGCCCCGGCGGCCACTGGCCTGCCGGCAGGAGCTGTACGTGGAACTCGATGTTATTGAATGTGACCACGTCGGTGCCGTCATCGGGTCGCCCGACTTGCGACACGACGTGCGTCACTGCAGGGGAGCGCAGGAGGATGCTCCGCATTTCGCTTGCGAGGCCCGATGCCGATTCCAACGACGCATCGACTGGAAGGGTAGCGCGCACCCACAGATCGCCCTCCTCGAGTTTGGGCATGAACTGGCCGCCGACGAGCTTCGTTAAGAGCACCGTAGCGGCCAACGCTGTGCCCGACACTCCCAGCACCAGGCCGCGATGCACGAGCACCGGCGGCAGAAGGCGTTCATAGGTCCGGTGGAACCAGCCGGCCACGCGCGTCTCCCTCGGACTGACGCTGGTGTCCGTTCCCGTCCACGACGCGAGCACAGGCGCGAACACGAGCGCGAACAGGAGGGCGCCGGTCAGCGCGAAGCCGTAGGTCAACGACATCGGCCCGAAGATCTTGCCGGGCACGCCCCGCATGGTGAAGAGCGGCAGAAAGGCGACCAAGATGACCAGTGTCGAAAACAGCACGGGCTTGGCCGCGTCCGCGGTGGCCGCCGCGATGACATCGAACGTGGCCTCGCCGGGCCGCCGCCCCGACAGTCGGCGATGGATGTCCTCTACGACCACGACCGCGGCCTCCACCAGGATGCCGAAGTCGATTGCGCCGATCGAGATCAAGTTGGCCGAGTTCCCGGTCGCGACGAGGAGGCCAAACGCGAACAGGATCGACGCGGGAATCGTGAGCGCGGTGATGAGGGAAATCCGCCAATCTCCCAGGAACACGAGCAGCAGGCCTGTCACGAAGGCGAGGCCCAGGAACACGAGGTGCTGCACCGTCCGGGTGGTGACACGGATGAGGTCCGTGCGGTCGTAAATCGTCTGAACCCGGATGCCCGGGGGCAACAGACCGTTGTTGAGTGCCGTTACTCGCTGGCGGAGAAGACGAAGGGCCGGCAGCGACTGCTCGCCGCGCTGCAACAGAACGGTCCCTTTGACGATATCGTCATTTTCATCCATCCCAACCCGACCCAGCCGGGGTTGGTATCCTTCGTGAACGTCCGCCACGTCTTTCAGGAACACCGGTACTCCCCGACGCTCGGTGATGATCACGTCCTTCATATCGTCGAGGGTTTGCAGCAGTCCGACGCCGCGCACGTTGACGCTTTGGCCGCCCAGGGTGAGGTAGTTGCCGCCGACATTGGCATTGCTCGCATTCACGGCGGTCAGCACCTGCGGGAGGGTGACGTTATAAGCGAGCAACTTCTGCGGGTCGATCTCCGCCTGATACTGTCGCGTCGTGCCCCCGAAGGTCGTGACGTCGATAATGCCAGGCACCTGTTTGACCTCGCGGCGCACGTACCAATCGGCGACCGCCTTGAGCTCGTTCAGCGAGTACCCCGACCCGTCGAGCCGATAGCGGTAGATCTCGCCCACGGTTGACCACGGCGAGAGCTGTGGGAGCAGGCCGTTGGGCAGACTGACGAGCTGCATCCGATTCAACGCCTCCTGGCGATCCGTGAAATAGTCGGTTCCGTAATCGAAGTAGAGCTTGACGTCGCTCAAGCCGAACAGGCTGATGGATCGCGTGTACTCGAGACCGGGAATGCCGAAGAGCTGCGTCTCGACGGGCACCGTCACCTGCCGCTCCATCTCCTCGGCGGACCAGGAGGGGTTCTGCGTGATGAACTCCACCAGCGGCGGCGATGGGTCGGGATACGCTTCGATATCCAGGCGCAGCAGGGCGTACAGGCCCGTGACGAGCCACGCTCCGAGCGCCAGCAGCATCAGGGCGCGGTA